>JAZOTP010000102.1:0-6569 GCA_045657705.1 Clostridia bacterium | reverse complement strand
TCATCGTATAGATTTTCTAACACCTCGTTATAAACCTCAACGCTAATTTTTCCAGTGTTTAATAATGGTTTTAAATACTGTTCGTTTGCAATAACATATTGAAGTTGGTTTTGAATCTCTGATTTGCTCATATTTAATTACTCCTTTCTTGTATATATAATAATTATATAGCAAATCAGCAAATTCACATATTACCACTTTCTTCTGTCATTCCTCGCACGGTACATTTTTTCTTTAGTAGCAAGTTTATAATCTTCTTCCGAAACTATGTAGCAATTGTTTATGTTATCTATGGTTTTACTTATAGTTACCACAGACCATTCCTCTTTACCAGTAGGAGAATTGATTCCCATTCTGATTAATTCTGCCTGAATTTGTAACAAACTAAATCCATTAATACACATCTTATACATCCATCTTACTATTTCAGCTTCATCTTCATTAATATATACCATTCCTTTCTCATCTCTTATGAAACCATAAGAGATTCTGCCAAAGGTTCTTGATTCATATAATCCTAATCTTGTCATTTTTCTTCCCTCCATTTCATTTGTCAAGTTGTTTGTCATCTTATCGCCATTTTCAAAATCTGATTTTAAATTCATTTGATTAATAATTTCATTTTTCATTTTATCAACCTCTTTCTTAAAATTGTTTTCGCTTTTTATTTTTCAACATGTTTTGTTTGATTCTCGTCATTCCTTTCCACAAACAAAAAACACATCTTGATTTCACTCAAAATGTGCTTTGTAATTCTATATTAATTTTAAAAGTTATGCATTCTCATATTTAAATTTTTTTCTATCCTCTTGCGACCATTTTTTCTTGTGCACTTCTGCCATCCTGCCCATCTCGTTTTTGTTCAATTTTACTCAAAATCCTTTAAACCTATGCATTCTCAGGTTAATTAACTATGTTAATTAATTTATAGTTCATATAGAGTTATGCCTAAAAAACACATAAACAAATTGGAATTTATCGGTTAATCCACTCGTCTTTTGAAATCGCAAATACCTTTGTATTTTCATTTATCTCATCAGAAAACTCATCTACTTGTTTGCAACCATATGACATAGCAGTTTTGGCTGATGCTTCGTTGGTATACTTCATATAAGAATAAACGATGTTAAAAGGAGTGTTGTTAAAAGTCCAATCTCTAACAGCAATTGTCGCTTCTTTTGCATATCCTTTTCGTTGCTTGTCAGCTCTGATATGGTATCCGATTTCAGGTTTTATTTCTCCGTTAATAAGTTGCATTGTTAAGCCACAATCTCCTATCATTTCACCTGTCTCTTTCAAGCATACAGCCCACAATCCAAAACCAAACACCCGATATCTTTCGATATTTCGCTCAATCCAGCTCCTTACCCTGTTTTCATCAAATGCATAGGGATAATGCTGCATTACATCCGAATCTGCTAACACCTTATAAAGTGCATGAAAATCCCCATCCGTCATTTCTCTTAATAGTAAACGTTCTGTTTCAATAACCATTATTTTTAGCCTCATCAAATTCTTATTTATCTGTAGTTCTCCCTCAAGGAAAAGATTATGTTTTGTTCTCGACTTTTTTCGACATCCCTTATATGCGGGACAGACGGTTTAGATGCAAATGTATCTACATCCAACCATCAACAAGTTTTATTATTGCTTCTATATTCTCTAATTTTAATACTCATCCCGTGTATTTTGAAGCAGAATTTTTTGTTCTAAAATCAGGTCATAACATATCAGTTTATCATCTTCTAAATTCTCTGCAAAAAGCGATACAGCATTGATTTGGGAGTTGTTATATGTGGTGTAATAATATATTCCTTTATCGGTATTACAGCAGGACGTGTAATGGGTAATCTCATATTCATCTCCGACCTTTACTGCACCCCTTATCTGATATACCGAATAGAGAATATGAAAAAAATGATTTATTTTCTCCTGCTCAGTTTTTCCAAAAACAGAATTGAGTTTTAAAAAACTTGTCTTTACAAATCTTGATGCCGACGACAAATCACCAGGGAGCCCAATTCCTCCCATCCCTCTTGAATAAGGTTTTAAATCAACTTTATCAGAAAAGACATTCTTTGTCTCTTCTGCCGTGATTGACATATAGTTTGTGAGATTGAACATCTGCACATCAAAGGTCGGATTATTCGTCAAAACTCCGACGGGGTCTTGAAAAACTCTAATGCCGTCTTTTGTCTGCTCAACAACCACCGTTTCAATTTTATCCGCAATTATCCAATGCAGGGGCGATGGTGCGAGTTTCTCGTCAAACGCTTCGTTTGTTATGTTGATTTTCTCAAGCAATCCACAGGCATCCTTTACCGATTCACATTGCGTTAAAACCCAAGGAATAAACTCAAATGATGCAACATTATCCGCACCATTCATTTTGTCAATATACCTTGCATTGTCCGGAAAATTCAGCCCAGCTATACTGAGCCCCTTTTCGTTTGTTGCATCAAAGTACAAAGGAAAATTCTTACTTTCAATCCCCATTCCTATTATTGCAAAATGTTTTTTTATCGTTTTACCATTTTGAAAAGAGAATTTGACATTCCTGGGGGTAATTATAACCTTTTCGCCAAAAGAGAGTTCAAAATCAAGATTTCTTCCAAAATAATTATAATCGTTCGCAACAGAAATTGCCGTACACACAGATATCACTCCTTTTTGATAGTCTGTGTAGCTTGGCAGAGATTTAATCATTTATGTAAAGTTGAATTCTTAATTATTCATTATATGATTTTGTCAAGTTAGGGACAAATTTTCAAACTCCAATGGTGTTATCTGTATGCATTTTCTCACGATGTTCAAGTAACTACCTATGAGTAATAAATTTTCACGATTTATTCCCTTTTCTATATTCCACACAATCTGCGTTATAATCAACAAGCTATCTGTTATTTCCAGCAATCAACCTGATGAGGTAAATTGATATCCTCCGCCTTAAAATCAAGTTCTGTGCCTGATTTTATCTTCTTTTCGTAGTCTTTAAGTGCTCTGAACGCATATTTTCCAAGAATAAGCATTACAGGAATATTGATAAGTGCCATAACACCCATAGTTATATCTGCAATGCTCCATAACAAATCTGCACTTAGTCCTGCGCCAACAAAAACAACAAGTGAAGCAAGTATATAATAGGTGCATAGAACTGTCTTACCGGGTTTTTTCTTCATCATAAAGAACAAACTCTGGTCGACATAGTAAAGATTTCCCAATAAAGTTGTAAATGCGAAAAATATCATTGCAACAGTTATAAAAATGGGACCAAAGTCACCTAATGCTGCTTTTAAAGACATTTGCACATAAGGTGCACCTGAGAGTGTTTCTGTGGGTTCAACACCTGAACACATACACATAAATGCAGTTGCTGAGCAAACAAGAAGTGTGTCAAGAAATACTGATAAGATCTGCACGAGTCCCTGTTTTACAGGATGAGAAACCTCAGCTGATGCAGAAGCATTAGGAGCAGAGCCCACACCTGCCTCATTGCTGAAAAGACCTCTCTTTATTCCATACATAACACAAGAACCGCCAAATCCTCCGAATATTGCCTTTATATCAAATGCCTCTTTGAAAATTCTTGTTAAAATATCCGGCAATGAAGAAAAATTTATAACAACAATAAAGAGTGCTATGGCAATATATATAACTCCCATAACCGGAACTAAAAAGCTGCTTATATTTGCAATTCTTTTTCCTCCGCCAAAAAGACAATATCCCACTAAAATCGCAAGGATAAGACCTATAATCCACGGTGAATATTTGGGATTATAAAATCCGTAAGAAGAAAAGGTGGATTGTAAATTATAGGAAGCAAGCATATTAAAGCCTATTCCGTAAGTAATGATAAGAAAAACAGAAAAAAGAACCGCAATCCATCTTGATTTAAGAGCTGTTTCTATATAATATGCAGGACCCCCATACCATCCGTCAGGGCCTTTTCTTTTATATATTTGCGCAAGAGTGCTCTCAACAAAAGCTGATGCTCCTCCGATAATAGCAATAATCCACATCCAGAAAACTGAGCCAAATCCGCCAAGGCATATCGCAGTAGATACACCGATTATATTTCCTGTTCCTACTCTTGATGCAGTTGAGATCATAAGTGCCTGAAAGGATGATACCCCTTTAGAGTTCTTAGGCTTACCCGTCACAGATTTAATCTGTTGCTTAAAAAGTCTAAGTTGGACAAATCCCGTTCTTAACGTAAAGTATAATCCACACCCAATCAGCATTATTATAAGAATATAGGCATACAGCGCATTATTGATATTTCCGACTATTTTCTCTAGCATATTTTTATCTCCTTTTATTCTGCAACATTCAATATTTTAGGCGTTAGAGCCAACAAACTGTTTTGTACATATTTTTCAAACTATGCCTTTTTTAGTTTTGCAAAGGACGCCATTAAAGACCTTGTACCTACATCATCAAACATAATTTCCAACCGCATATCATTGCCTGACGGTGTTACTGATAATATCATACCCTTACCGAATTTTCTGTGCTCTACGATATCCCCTGACTTAAATTCAAAGGTTGCAGGCGAAACGGAAATTGTTGGTTCTGAAGTTTTTTTGCGTTCAAACAGCTTATCAAACATCTGGCTCTGGGTGGTTTGCACACCGTGAGAAATCTTTGTTGTTTTTGGCTGTTCTATTACGTTTATAAAGTTTTGTGGAATTTCATCTAAAAATCTTGAGGCTTTACTGTAGGTTGAGCCACCGTACATTGAACGGCACTGAGCATAAGTGAGATAAAGCTCTTTTTTTGCCCTTGTTATACCTACATAGCAAAGACGACGCTCTTCTTCGATTTCTTCTTCCGAGTACATAGAGCGTTGGCTCGGAAAAAGACCGTCTTCCATTCCGCACATAAATACAATCGGAAATTCAAGACCTTTAGCCGAGTGAAGCGTCATTAAAACAACGCTTTCCCGCTCTTCGTCGTAATTGTCAACATCAGAAACTAAAGCCGTGCTTTCTAAAAATTCTGAAAGAGTTGGTTCTTGGGTAGATTTTTCATATTCACGTGCAGAAACGATAAATTCGTGGATGTTTTCTATCCTTGTTTGATTTTCTACTGTGTTTTCTGCCAACAGCATAAGCTCATAGCCACTTCTTTTGTAAAGTGTTTCTAAAATTTCTGACGGACTGGACATATCGGATTTTTCTCTGATGTCATCAATCAGCGTTGTAAAATCTTTAAGCTTTACAGCAGATTTTATAAGCTCTGTAAATTTGTCAGCATTTTTCATAACTTCAAACATACTGACATTATTCTCCGCCGCCACTTTTGCCACTTTTTCAACGGTTGTGACACCGATTTTTCTTGATGGTTCATTTACAATTCTTATTAAAGAAATATTGTCGTTCGGGTTAAATACAAGCCTTAAATATGCAAGCATATCTTTAATTTCTTTGCGGTCATAAAACCTGAGTCCTGCTAAAACGCGATAAGGAATGGAAAAAGCTGAAAGCGTTGTTTCCAAAACACGAGATTGGGCATTAGTTCTGTAAAGAATTGCAATATCTGAATAGTTTTTATCGCCGTATTTTACGCACTTTTCGATGGTTTTGGCAATAAAATCAGCTTCTTCATATTCGTTATTTGCTCCGCAAAGAGTGATTTTTTCCCCATCGCCGTTGCTTGTCCAGAGTTCTTTTCCTTTTCTTGAAACATTGTTGGAAATAACGTGATTTGCAGCATTTAATATATTCTGTGTTGAACGGTAATTTTGCTCAAGCTTAATGACACGAGCATTGTCATAATCGCTTTCAAAGTCTAAAATGTTGTTAATGTTTGCACCACGAAATTTATAAATACTCTGGTCGTCATCACCTACAACACAAATATTTTTATACTTTCCTGCAAGCATACTTACAAGTACATACTGTGCGTTATTTGTGTCCTGATACTCGTCCACAAAAACATATTTAAATTTGTCCTGATAATACTGCAGTGCTTCGCTGTCACAAGCAAAAAGCTTTACAGTCAGCGTTATAATATCATCAAAATCCAAGGCATTTGACTCAAAAAGTCTTTTTTGATAAAGCTTATAGCACTCGCCTATCTGGGTTTTACGAAAATCTCCTTCATGTGCTGATAAATACACATCAGGCTCCATTAAGTTGTCCTTGGCGGTTGAAATTTCCGCTAAAACGTTTTTAGGCGGAAACGCTTTTTCGTCCATTTTGAGCTCTTTCATACACCTTTTAATCAATGTTTTCTGGTCAGCAGAATCATAAATCAAAAAGTCCTGCTGATAGCCAAGCTTAACTATATATCGGCGCAGAATTTTCATACAGATTGAGTGAAATGTTCCAATCCATATTCCTTCGCTGCTTTCGCCTAAAATAGCTTCTACACGGCTTTTTAACTCGTTTGCCGCCTTATTTGTAAAGGTAATGGCAAGAATTCTGTATGGTGCACAAAGGCCCTGCTCTAATATGTAAGCAATTTTATTGACAACTACAGTTGTTTTGCCTGAGCCTGCACCTGCCAAAACAAGCAAAGGGCCGTCGGTTGTTAAAATTGCTTCTTTTTGTCTGTCGTTAAATTTA
>JAZOTP010000101.1:0-11056 GCA_045657705.1 Clostridia bacterium | reverse complement strand
GAACTGCACCGATTTTTGTAGTTGCCCAGAAGGTGAGGAACCACTGAGGAACATTAGTTGCCCAAATAGCAACATGGTCTCCTTTTTTTACACCCATTGCAAGTAATGCCCTTGCAAATGTGTCAACATCTTCACGGAATTCAGGATAGGTTCTTGTGTAATCAAGCTCTGTATATCTGAATGCATACTGATTTGGAAATTCTTCACATACTCTGTCAAGTACATCCGGGAATGTATAATTAATGATTCTTTCTTTCGGCCATATATATTTACCTGCTTTTCTGTTATCATCCTGCAATGGGTGCTTATGGTTTTTCTTGTATGGCTTCATAAATTCTGCAAACAGAGGGAAAACAATTCCTGCATCACTTAAATCATGAGCCCATCTTTTTACCCATTCAAGAGACACATAACCCTGATAATTCATACTTCTTAATTCAATCATAATTTCATCAATAGGCATATCACCTTCACCCATCAACTTATATGTGACAGTTCCGTCTTTCATAACTGAATCTTTTACATGAATATATTTAATGTATTCACCAATATTTTCAATCGTCTGCCTCGGTGACTCGTTAAAGAATCTGTACGGATGGTGAACATCCCATAATGCCTGAACATTTTTATTATTTATTTCATCAAGCAATTTTCTTAATCTCTTGGTATCTGCATAAACACCGTTCGATTCAATAAGCATTACAACATTATTTTCCTCAGCAACCGGAATCAATCTCTTTACAGCAGAAATTACAACGTTATCATCAACTTCACCTGCCGGTGCCGGATTGCGATCTGCAAGAAGTCTTATGTAGCTTGCACCCACCTTTGATGAAACCTTAATATACTCAGTGACTTCCAGAATACTTTCTTCAAGATTTTCTTCCTCACTTAAAACGCAACCTGTTGACATACAAGGAATTTCAAGTTTTATTTGATTAAGTTTCTTTGCTGTTGCCTCACAATTTACAGCATTAAAAGGAGATCTTGCATATTCGCTTCTTATATCTCTCACTTCAATACCTTCAAATCCCAAATCTTTTGCCATGGTATAAATGTCTGTCCAGTCATAATTAGGACAACCTAATGTTGAAAATGCAATTTTCATAATTAACAAATCCTTTCAAATAAATTTTATTTGGCAATTGCAAAATAAAAAATGCCTCTTGCCAGATATAATGCAAGAGACGAAAGTAATCTTCCGCGGTACCACTCTTATTGGTGAAACACCCACTTAATGACATCAATCAATGTCTTTGGTTTCACGCAGGAATTACGGTCTCACCTACTTACAAAAAGTGTTCAGTGGACTGCTCAGGGGCGAGCTCGCACACTGTTCCAACCATTGTTTCACAGCAACCAACAACTCTCTTGAGGCTTGGATACAGGACTTATTCCCCTTCATAGCATTTACATATTAATTTTATACAATTATAACACATTTTTATTATCATTGTCAATATATTGATTTTTATAATTTATTATATCAATTTTGTTTGCTTTTTGTTTATTAATAACAAAACAATTTACAAAAAAAAGAGGATTTCAAGCTTACAGCTTTAAAATCCTCAAATCTTTCAATAATTAAACTTCCATCATAATAGGCAAAATCATAGGAGTTCTGTTTGTTTTTTCATATATATATTTTGAAACATTATTCTTAACAAAATTTTTAGTCACAGACCAATCGTTTGTCTTGTTTTTGTTACATCTTTCTATACTGTCACGCGCCACTTCTCTTACATGGTCTATTATATCTTCTGCCTCTCTGACATATACAAATCCTCTTGAAATAACATCAGGTCCTGAAAGTAATCTGCCATTCTGGGAATTTAAGGTTGCAACTATTATAATCAAGCCATCCTGTGCCAAAAGCTTTCTGTCACGAAGCACGATATTCCCAACATCTCCAACGCCCAGACCGTCTACAAGAATTTTACCCGACTGCACACTTCCTGAAATTCTTGCACTTTCTTCATCTATTTCAAGCACAGAGCCGTTTGTCATGATAAATACATCTTCATCTTTCATTCCAATTTTCTCAGCAAGCTGTTTATGTTGAATTAAATGTCTGTGTTCACCATGAACAGGAATAAAATATTTAGGCTTTATAAGTGCAAGTATAAGCTTTAATTCTTCACTGCAGGCATGACCTGAAACGTGAACTTCAGCCAATGATTTATAAATAACTTCAGCTCCTATTTTAAACAATTCATTAACAACATTTGCAACCGTTTTTTCATTTCCCGGAATAGGAGTTGCTGAAATTATAATCAAATCATTTTTAGTAATTTCAACCTTTCTGTGATCTGAAAATGCCATTCTTGTCAAGGCACTCATCGGCTCTCCCTGACTTCCCGTTGTTATAATAACAACCTGTTCAGGATTATATTTACCAATATTATCTATATTTATAAGCACTCCCTGTGGAATTTTCATGTATCCAAGCATAATAGAGATTTCAACAATATTTTCCATACTTCTGCCAGAAACTGCAACTTTTCTTCCGTTTGCAGCAGCTGCATTAATAATTTGTTGAACACGATGAACATTTGATGCAAAAGTTGCAACTATAATTCTCTTTTTACAGTTTTTAAATATATTTTCAAATGTATCACCAACACTTCTCTCACTCATAGCATAGCCTGGGCGTTCTACATTAGTACTGTCAGAAAGTAACGCAAGAACCCCCTGCTTTCCAAGCTCACCTAATCTTGCAAGGTCAATCATTTCTCCAACAATCGGTGTGGAGTCAATCTTAAAGTCACCCATATGAATAACAGTGCCCTGAGGAGTTGTTATCGCAAGTGCTGCAGAATCTGCTATTGAGTGATTTGTTCTTATAAATTCAACCGAGAAATTATGTCCGGCTTTGACAATATTACCGGCTCTGACATTTACCACTTTAACCTTAGATAAAAGATTATGTTCCTTTAACTTATGTTCTACCAAGGCTATTGTAAGTCTTGTACCGTAAACAGGGACATTTATGGTTTTTAAGAAATACGGTAACCCCCCAATATGATCCTCATGACCGTGAGTTAAAAATATTCCTTTTAACTTAGCCGCATTTTTCTCAAGATAAGTAGTATCATTAATTACAAGATCAATTCCCGGCATATCGTCATCAGGAAATGCCATTCCGCAATCAACAAGGATAATTTCATTACCATATTCAAAGGCAGTCATGTTTTTTCCGATCTCATCAAGACCGCCTAATGGTATTATTTTTAATTTTGCTCTTTTTGCCACTAATTTTTTACCTCCATTTTATAAATTTTTCCGTACATAAAAGATATTTATATTATAACACATAAAATGCATCATAGTCAACTCCGTCATTCTGATTATTGTTCCCAAAAAACAAACAAATATACCTTAACATATGAAACTAAATAATCAGATATGAATAATACAAAAACTGCTCTTACAAAATTCAAAACGAGCTACTCTGAATTTAAGTTTTGTATATTTACAAGCATTGGAATTAATTTAAAAGAAGCAAAGAAAATAAACCGTCTGCACCACAAATTCATAAAGCAGTTTTTACGCATAAAATAAGGTTTATCTTCTTTGCAACACTTCTATCTCTAAAAAGGTTTTAACTATTTTTTATAATTCTGTGGTATACTTTTTTGCCCTTTTTAACAATCATGCCCTCTTCACCGAACAAGTCATCTGTAATAGCCATGTTAGGATCTGTTACTTTTGCGTCATTAACCGACAATCCGTTCTGCTGAACAAGTCTTCTTCCCTCACCCTTTGAAGGAATAAGCTTAATACTAACCAGCAAATCAAGAATTGTCTTATCCTTAATATCTTCATCAGTAACCTCTGATGTAGGCATATCAGCACTAACACCGCCGCCGGCAAATATAGCTTCTGCCGCATTTTTAGCTTTTTCAGCCTCTTCTTCGCCATGCACAAGCTTTGTCACTTCATAGGCAAGACGTTTCTTTGCTGCATTTAACTGCTGACCTTCCCATTTTTCCATTTCTCTGATTTCTTCCATCGGAACAAATGTTATAAGCTTTAAGCAGTTGATTACATCATCATCCTGCACGTTTACCCAGTACTGATAGAAATCAAACGGACTGCACTTTTCAGCATCAAGCCACAATGCACCCTTTGCTGTCTTACCCATCTTCTTACCCTCTGATGTTGTAAGGAGAGTAAATGTCATTCCGTATGTCTGTTTCTGATCCTTTCTACGGCATAATTCAATACCACCGAGAATATTTGACCACTGGTCGTCACCACCGAGCTCAATTTTACAGTCATATTCTCTGTTAAGCATTAAAAAGTCATAGCTCTGCATCAGCATATAATTAAATTCCAGGAATGACAAGCCTCTTTCAAGTCTTGACTTAAAGCATTCAGCTGTAAGCATTTTATTAACTGAGAAACATGAGCCAATATCTCTTAAAAATTCGACATAATTTAAGTCAAGCAGCCAATCTGCATTATTTACCATTATAGCTTTATCATCAGAAAAATCAACCAGCATTCCCAACTGCTTTTTAAAACATTCACAGTTATGAGCAATTGTTTCTTTTGTCATCATCTGGCGCATATCTGTTCTGCCGCTCGGGTCGCCTATCATCGCTGTACCGCCACCGACTAAAGCAATAGGTCTGTGTCCTGCGTCCTGCATATGTTTCATAACAACCATCTGTAAGAAATGACCAACGTGTAAGCTGTCTGCTGTCGGGTCAAAACCTATATAAAATGTGACCTTCTCCTTTCCCAATAATTCACGGATTTCTTCTTCGTGAGTTGTCTGAGCAATAAGACCACGCTCTTTCAAAACGTCATATACGTTTCTTTCCATCTATATTATCCCCTTTCATAAGATTTGTTTTTTATAATTCATATCTTATCGGTATTCCAATTAAAATAAAACCGGAATACCGATATTCAATTTACTACATCATACAGGATGTGTCATAGCCTCTCTGTCAGCTAAATCCGCATCTATTTTATATTTTCCTGCCTGTCTGAATTCAAAATACTTTGTTGCAACCTGGTCAAACAAAGCATAGCTCAATACATCTTCATCCTGTTCTATCCATTGTGCACACTTCTTGCGTAATTCATCAAGCTCTGGCTTTAATAAATCAGCAGGTCTGCAGGTAATAGGCTTTTCATCTCCAATGATCTTCTTTGTAAATTCAGGAGAAATGGCAACAGGAGTTCTTCCGTATTCACCCTTAACGATACCCTTTGTCTCTTTAGAAACCATCTTGTATCTTTCACCCATAAGAACATTCAAAACAGCCTGTGTACCAACTATCTGACTTGTAGGAGTAACGAGAGGAAGCCATCCGAGGTCTTCACGAACTCTCGGTATTTCTTTTAACACTTCTTCAAACTTATCCTCAGCGTTTTGCTGTTTTAACTGTGAAACAAGGTTTGAAAGCATTCCGCCCGGAACTTGATATTTTAAAGTATTAATATCAACACCTAACACCTTGGTGCTCATAAGACCGCTTGCAAGATATTTTTCTCTTAAAGGCTTAAAGTAATCTGCAATCTCAGTTAACATATCAAGGTTAATTCCTGTATCATACGGACTTCCCTCAAGAGTCTTAACTAAAGGCTCTGTAGCAGGCTGGCTTGTACCTAAAGCCAAAGGTGACAGTGCACAGTCAACAACATCAACACCTGCCTCTATCGCTTTCAGATATGTCATAGAAGCAACACCGCTTGTATAATGAGTATGAAGCTGAATAGGAATTTTAACAGCCTTTTTCAATTCTGTAATAAGCTTTTCAGCCTCATACGGAATTAATAAGCCTGCCATATCCTTGATACAGATAGAATCCGCACCGCAGTTTTCATATTCTTTTGCAAGCTTTACAAAATAAGGAATATCGTGTACAGGGCTAATTGTATATGAAATAGCAGCCTGAACATGACCCTTTTCTTTCTTTGTTGCATTAATAGCTGTCTGCAAATTTCTTACGTCGTTCAAAGCATCAAATATTCTGATAATGTCAATACCATTTGCAATTGATTTCTGAACAAAATATTCAACAACATCATCAGCATAGTGACGGTATCCTAAAATATTCTGACCTCTGAAAAGCATCTGCAAAGGTGTATTTTTTGCCTTATCTTTGATTTTTCTCAATCTTTCCCACGGATCTTCATTTAAGAATCTCAAACAGGAATCAAAGGTGGCTCCGCCCCATGCTTCTAACGAATGATAGCCAACCTTATCAAGCATTTCAACAGCAGGAAGAATTTCATCTGTTGTCATACGGGTAGCAATCAGGGACTGGTGAGCATCTCTTAATATAGTTTCTGTAATTTTAACTTTTTTATCTGCCATATCAATTCACTCCAATCATATATAATCTTTAAATTCCGCTGAACATTGACAAAAATATCCCTGCAGCAACCGCTGAACCTATAACACCCGCAACATTTGGTCCCATTGCGTGCATAAGTAAGAAGTTTGAAGGATTTTCTTTTTGTCCAACCTGCTGTGATACACGAGCAGCCATCGGAACAGCAGAAACACCTGCCGAACCTATAAGCGGATTAACCTTTCCTTTAGTAACCCAATACATAATATCTCCAAGGAACAAACCACCGATTGTTGAGAATGCAAACGCAACCAAACCCAAGGCAATAATGGATAATGTATTAAGACTTAAGAAGCTTGATGCTGTAGCAGTAGCACCAACAGTTACACCAAGGAAAATTGTAATTATGTTCATCAATTCATTCTGTGCAGTCTTTACAAGACGGTCACAAACACCTGATTCTTTCATGAGGTTTCCAAGCATCAAGCATCCGACAAGTGAAACCGCATCAGGGATAATTAAAGCAACAACTATTGTAACAACTATTGGGAATATTATCTTTTCAGTCTGTGAAACAGGTCTTAACTGTTCCATAACTGTCATTCTCATTTTCTTTGTTGTCATCAATTTCATAAGAGGCGGCTGAATTACAGGAATAAGCGCCATATATGAATATGCTGCAACTGCAATTGCAGGTAGAAGTGCCGGAGCTAGCGTTTTAGTAACATAAATCGCAGTCGGTCCGTCCGCACCGCCGATAATACCAATTGATGCAGCTTCTTTTACACCGAATGCAACACCGGGAATTAAAGCAGAAAGAACAAGTGCACCAACAAAGGTAAAGAACACACCAAACTGTGCCGCAGCACCTAAAATAATACTCTTAGGATTTGCAATTAACGGTCCGAAATCTGTCATACACCCAATTCCCAGGAATATAAGAGGAGGATAGATACCAAGCTTAACACCAAGGTACAATAAATCCAATAAGCCGCCTTTACGGCAAATCATACCAATATCCAAATCATGTCCGTCAATCATATATTTTGGATCGGTAAACCAATCTGTATGCATCATTATTGCTGAGGAATCCTTAATCATCGGTAAGTTTGACAAAAGCATACCGAATGCTATAGGAAGAAGCAATAAAGGCTCAAACTTTTTAACAATTGCAAGATATAAAAGCACACACGCAATTGCTATCATTATAATAATTTTTAAAGCTTCAAATCCGCCATCCTGAAATAATGCGGCAAAGCCTGTAGTCTGTAAAAAATCGCTAAAAATCTGTAACACCTTTTAAGTCACCACTTTCCAATAAATAGGTATTCTCTTAATTAATAGAAAGAATAACATCACCGGTGTTTACGCTTGTACCCTGTGTTGTATTTATACTTGCAACAGTACCGTCAACACCTGCATAAATTTCATTTTCCATCTTCATAGCTTCAAGAATAGCAACTACTGTATCTTTAGTTACTTTATCTCCTACATTAACCTTTACTGACACAACAGTACCCGGCATAGGAGCTGTAACCTTTGCAGAACCGGCTGCCGCCTGAGGTGCAGGAGCCTTTGCTGCAGGTGCAGGTGCTGCTGCTACAGGTGCTGAAGGTGCTGCAACAGGAGTCTGAGTAACTGCTCCGCCAATTTCTTCTACATCAACTTCATAAGTATTTCCATTAACTGTAATATTAAACTTTCTCATTATTTTATCTTCCTTTCTGACTTTTTCATTAAAATCTGCTGTTAATAGCCTCATTAATTCCCGCTCTGTTCCATGCAGGCTTATTTGTTTCAACTCTTTTGTATGATTTTATTCTCAAATTATAGGTTGAAGTATTAAGGCTTGCTGCAATTGCAGCTGTTAAAACAGCAATTAACTCATCATTATTCATATTATTTTCAACAACTGTATTAACAACCTCTTGCGGTTCAGATGTCTCTGTTTTTTTTTTCGGATTACCCTTATAAAATATAACCTTAAACAGCATTAATACAAGCATTAATATAATAAGTACACCAAAAACAATTGTAAGACCAACTCCGGTAACCATTCCACCTACCGATAAAGCTTCACTAAGCTCAACCCCCTGCCCTGTTTTCAGTGCTTCGGATAAAAACTGTTCCATATCTATAACTCCTTTTTATGTTATTACATTGGAATATTTCCATGCTTTTTACTCGGTCTTGATTCTCTCTTTGAAGCAAGCATCTCAAGAGCCGCAATAATTCTCGGTCTTGTTGAATCAGGTTCAATTATATCGTCAATATATCCAAATTTTGCTGCTTCATAAGGATTAGCAAGCTTATCCTTGTATTCCTGAATTTTTTCCTGTCTTGTTGCAACTGGATCGGCACTGTTTTTAATATCATCCTTGAAAATAATATTTGCAGCCCCTTCAGGTCCCATTACTGCAATTTCAGCAGTAGGCCATGCAAATACAACATCAGCACCCAGATGCTTTGAACACATTGCAATATACGCACCGCCATATGCCTTTCTTACAATTACATTTATCTTAGGAACTGTTGCTTCTGAGTAAGCGTATAAAAGCTTAGCTCCGTGTCTGATTATTCCGTTGCTTTCCTGTTCAATTCCCGGAAAATATCCCGGAACATCGGTTAATGTAACGATAGGAATATTAAAGCTGTCGCAAAAACGTATAAATCTTGCAGCTTTATCCGATGCATTAACCTCAAGTGCACCTGCCATAACCATTGGCTGATTTGCTATTATACCAACAGAAGAACCATTCATCCTTGCAAATCCAACAATAATATTTTTTGCAAAGTTTTCCTGCACTTCAAAGAATTCACCGTTATCAACAACTTCAGCAATTACATTCTTCATATCATAAGCCTTATTAGACTCATCAGGTACGATACTCATAAGATTCTGTGAAATTCTGTTGATTTCATCATTAGTATCAATATACGGTGATTCTTCTAAATTATTTGAAGGAAGATATGATAAAAGCTTTTTAATCTTATCAAGACAATCCTTATCATCAGTTGCCTTGAAGTGTGCAACACCGCTTTTTGAAGTATGTGCATCAGCTCCGCCTAATTCTTCCATAGTTATGTTCTGACCTGTGACAGCGTTTAAAACAGACGGTCCTGTTACAAACATCTGACTTGTCTTTTCAACCATGAATATGAAGTCACATAATGCAGGTGAATAAGAAGCACCTCCGGCACACGGTCCCATAATCGCATTAATCTGTGGAACTACACCCGATGCCATTGTATTTCTTACAAACATCTCACCAAAACCTGCTAATGATGCAATTCCTTCCTGAATTCTTGCACCGCCCGAATCACACATTCCTACAACAGGCGCACCCATCTTAACAGCCATATCCATAATCTTACAAATTTTCTTTGCGTGCATTTCACCCAAAGAACCGCCGATAACTGTAAAATCCTGTGCATATACATATACAAGTCTTCCGTTTACAGTACCGTAGCCTGTGATTACACCTTCTGCAGGTGCTTGTGTCTCGGCCATTTTGAATTCAGTACATCTGTGCTTTACAAAAGCATCCACCTCGATAAAGCTTCCCTCATCAAGAAAATATAAAATTCTCTCACGGGCTGTCAGCTTATTTTCATCATGCTGTTTTTTGATTTTTGCCTCACCGCCACCCAGCTCTAAAACCGCTCTGCGATTTTGCAGTTCAGTGATTTTATCCACTGTACCCATTTGCATAACCTCCGTAACTTAAAATATTTATATAGAAAAAAATTATATAATAATTCATTTTTCCTCACTATATATTTTACCGCAATATCCAATTTTTTTCAATCTTTTTTTAAAAGTTTACTTCAATTTTATCATAAAAAAAACACGCAATATATAGCGTGTTTTTTGTGAATGGTGTACAAAATATATGAATTTTGACCTTTTTTCATCATTTTAATCTTAATTTATTAATTTTACTAAACCATTCACCTTGATATCAGCTTATCGGTTATGTACATTATATATCCTATAATTACAATACCTCCAAAGAAACACATTAACATTTCAGGCTGAGGAAGCGAGAAAATTTTATAATACACACCTGTAACATCTGTAAACACAGACATAACCATACAAAAATACCCGAGAGGTATTAATGACCACAATAGAGGGTCAAACATTCTGTAATATCCTTTTGAATCAAACAAAATCCAGTCAAACAGCATCATAACAGGTGCTATATAATATATTATCATTTGTGCAAATGTTAAACCTGCAAAATTTTTCTCAAATATAATATAAGCTATCATGGTAACAAGTATACAAACCGTGAATGCACCCTTCAATCTCGGAAAAGGTGTTGCTGTCTTTTTTATACTTCTGAATTTCACAAGATTATATATAATTATTACAGCAATGCACACAGCACATATAAAGTTACTCAGTATATGATATAATCTTAAGCTGTATAAAAGCTCCGTCAGTTCAAAACCCACAAGTCTTGTAAATGCAAATATCTCAAGTGCCAAAAATATTAATCTGTAAATCATCGAAAAAGCATTTTTTGTACTTTTCTTTTTTAATGCAGAAGCAATATAATCAAGTAAAAACATTCCTGCACCAATTCCCACTGCTATAGCAAGCATTTTAAATAAATCTTTCCAATCCGAAAAAATCCCCATAACATTAAACAAGTTATCAATTCCAAAGAAATTTTTAAGAACAAATGCAAGTCCCAAGGCTAATAAAATCGCTCCGATAAGCCACAATAACGGATCAT
>JAZOTP010000100.1:0-2344 GCA_045657705.1 Clostridia bacterium | reverse complement strand
ACATATCGGTTTTAATGAACCGGATACAAATCTTAATTCTGCTACTCATCTGACCGATCTCACTCCAAGCACGATTGAAGCAAACTCAAGATTTTTCAATTCACTTGATGAAGTTCCTAAACAGGCTCTTACCATGGGAATATCTACAATATTAAAATCAAAAAAAATAATTCTGCTTGCAAGCGGAGCAAGTAAGAGCAGAGTTGTTGCAGAGCTTTTGGATGATGATATAAATACTTCTATACCTGCAACTATGTTAAAGGTTCATCCTGATGTCGTATTGATATGTGATAAGGATGCATATGCAGGTGTACGTTTAGGCATTGATATAGGCGGAACTGATATAAAGTTTGCTGTTGTTGAAGGTAACAAAATGAAGTATAAAAGCAGTATTCCGACTAACACATCATCAAGCGAAGCTTTGGTTCTTGATATTGCAAATGAATGTAAAAAAATAATTAAGGATTATCCTATTAAAACAATTGGTGTCGGAACACCGGGTCTTATCAAGGATGGGTGTGTTACGGCTTCAAATCTTCCGTTTAAGAAGTTCAATCTTTCCAAAGAGCTTAAGGAATATTTTGATTTGCCCATAAACATTGATAATGATGCGAACTGTGCAGCATTAGGTGAGGCTGAATTTGGTGTCGGTGTTAAGTATGATAACATTATTATGGTTACCTTGGGAACCGGCGTTGGCGGCGGAATAATACTTAATAATCAGATATGCCACGGAAACAACAGTATGGGAGAAATCGGACATATTATTATTCAGGCTGAAAACGGTTTGCCGTGTCCTTGCGGTTTATCAGGTTGTTGGGAGCAATATGCATCTGTAACAGCTCTTGTACGTCAGGCAAAGGAAGCAGCTTTACAAAATACTGACAGTATTTTATATAATATTTATAAAGAAAACAACGAAAAGCTTAACGGTAAGATTATATTTAAAGCGTTTGATGAGAATTGTCCTGTAGCACAGCAGGTTTTATCAAAGTATGTTGACTGGCTTGTAGTTGGGATAAAGAGTCTTATCAATATATTCGGGCCTGACGCAATTATTCTTGCAGGAGGAATTACACATCAGGGTGAAAAGTTCATTAAACCTATAATAGACAGAGTAAATAATCCTGATGTTCATATTGAAATTTCACAATTGCAGAATGATGCCGGTGCATTAGGTGCAGCTATGCTATAAATCAAAGTGAGGTATAAGAATAATGATTATAAAAGGCGGAAAAGTTCTTAATGACAGCTTTACCTTTATTGATGCTGACGTGGAAATTGTCGGTTCGTTAATAGGCAAAATTTCTTCCGGAATAAAAGCTGATGAGGTTATTGATGCTCGTGATTGTTATGTTGTACCGGGGTTTGTTGATACACATATGCATGGTGCATATGGAAAGACATTTATAGATTTTGAAGAAGATACTTACAAGACAATTACATCATATGAAGCAAGCTGCGGAACTACTGCTCTTGTTCCTGCAATATCGGCAGCTCCTGCAAAAAAGCTGCTTGTATGTGCGGAGTATATGAAGGAATGTTCGCAAAAAGAGCTTGACGGTTGTGCTAAGGTATATGGCTGTCATATGGAAGGTCCGTTCTTTTCTGTTGAATTTAAAGGTGCACATAAGCCTGAAAATATCAGAAATCCGGAATTGGAAGAATTTAAAAATCTTTATGATGCTTTAGGCGGTTATTTAAGAATTATGACTTTGGCCCCTGAACTTCCGGGAGCGGAAGATGTGGTAAAATATGCTGTTGAAAACGGTGTTGTTATTTCTGCAGGTCATACATCTGCGACATTTGCTGATATAAAAAAATCGGTTGAGTGGGGAGTGACACAGGGAACTCACTTATTTAATGCGATGAGTCCGATGAAACACAGGGAAGCAGGTGCTGTGGGAGGATTGTTGTATCATGATACAAAGTGTGAGTTAATTTGTGATTTTTTCCATGTTAATCCTGAAGTGGTTGAGCTTGTTTACCGTATCAAGGGCAGAGAAAAAATAAATATGATTACCGATTCTGAAATCGGTGCTGGCTTGCCGGACGGTGAATATATGGTTAACGGCGGTAAAATAATAGTAAAAGATTCTAAAACATATCTTGAAAACGGAACTATAGCAGGTGGTACTACCTGTCTTATACACGGTGTGAGAAATCTTGTATCCGTCGGTATACCGCTTGAGGATGCTTGCATGATGGCATCTAAGAATCCTTCGGTAACTGCAAATATATATGATAAGGTTGGCAGTATTACAGAAGGGAAAATGGCTGATATTGTTATTCTTGATAAAAACCTCGGATTAAAGCATGTTATATTAAGAGGTAAATTATTGTT
>JAZOTP010000099.1:0-3359 GCA_045657705.1 Clostridia bacterium | reverse complement strand
CTCTGCACCTGTAAAGCTCTCGGGAGAATACTCAAACCTGAAATTTCCCTCATATTCTGCTGCAAGCTTTTTAACAAGCTTTGCGCCGTCTAAGTCGGATCGTAGCCATGTCGTTCTGTGAGCCAAGGAGTTGTGGAAGTGCCTTGTCTTCCTAAGACCGCTTGGCCTCCGACTTCTCTGCACCTGTAAAGCTCTCGGGAGAATACTCAAACCTGAAATTTCCCTCATATTCTGCTGCAAGCTTTTTAACAAGCTTTGCGCCGTCAACTGCAATCTTCTTTATTTCTTCCTTTGACTTTCTGAAAACCTGCTCTCTTTGAGCAACGCTTACCGAATTGTAGAAATGAATAATTGCACTCGGAGCACCCTTACAGGCATCAAATGTTTTTCTTATTATGTGTTCTCTGCACTGTGTAAGCACCTGAACAGATACATCATCAGGAATCATATTGTTATCAATCAAAGTTCTTAAAAACTCATATTCTGTTTCGCTTGCAGCCGGGAAACCAACCTCAATTTCCTTAAAGCCTACCTCTAAGAGAAGCTTGTAATATTCAAGCTTTTCTTCAAGGTTCATCGGAATGACGAGACTTTGATTACCGTCACGCATATCCACACTGCACCAAATCGGTGCTTTCTCTATATGATCCTTATTAACCCATTTTGTATGCTTTTGGGGCGGTTGATAATATCCAACCCGATATTTACTTGAATCCATCATATTATATTGATTCCTTTCCTATTTTATTTCTGCTATGACTTCAACCTCTACAAGTGCACCCTTTGGCAATGCCTTGACAGCAACACATGACCTTGCAGGCTTATTGACAAAATATTTTGCATACACCTCATTAAATTCTGAAAAATCCTCCATGTTCTGTAAAAAGCATACTGTCTTTACGGCATTCTCCAACGAACTTCCTGCAGCCTCCAGAACAGCAGATAAATTTTTGCAAACCTGTTGTGTCTGCTCTTTTATATTTGTTTTTTCAATATTTCCTGTTTCGGGATTGATCGGAATCTGCCCCGAAGTAAAAACCGTATTTCCCACAACAACCGCCTGTGAATAAGGGCCGATTGCGGCAGGTGCTTTATCTGTATGAACTGCTTTACTCATAATTTTATTCCTCCGTTTATACTATTTTAAATCCTTCTTTTTTCAGTGTATCTGTAATTCTTTGAACATGCTCATAATTTCTTGTTTCCATTGTAATTCTTAAATAACAGCCGTTAATACTTTCCGTTGCTCCTCTTTCGTGATGAACGCTTGTAACATTTCCTCCGCATTCTGCAATGATTCTGGAAACATCCTTCAGCTGTCCGGGTTTGTCAATCAGCTCAATCAAAAGACTTGAAGAACGTCCCGACTTCATAAGACCTCTTTCAATCACTCTTGAAAGACTTGTAACATCGATATTTCCGCCCGATACTAAGCTTACAACCTTTTTACCCTTAACCGGGAATTTATTGAACATTGCAGCGGCAACCGAAACGGCTCCTGCTCCCTCTGCAATCATTTTCTGTTTTTCTATCAGTGTTAAAATAGCTGATGAAATTTCATCATCGGTAACAAGTGCAATGTCGTCAACATACTTGCTTACAAGCTCAAATGTATTTTCACCCGGTTGTTTAACCGCAATACCGTCTGCAATTGTAGAAACCGATTCAAGACATTCTATTTTTCCGTCATTAATTGAATTATACATACTCGGTGCACCTGTAACCTGAACTCCGTATATTTTAACCGACGGCTTAATCATTTTAGCAGTATATGCAATTCCCGAAATCAGTCCGCCTCCACCTATAGGAACGATAATTGCATCAAGGTCATCAATTGAATTTAGAATTTCAATAGCAATTGTTCCCTGTCCTGCAATGACATTTTCATCATCAAAAGGATGCACAAAGGTATATCCTTTTTCATCTCTTAATTCCAATGCCTTTTGATATGCATCGTCATAACAGCCCTCAACAAGACAGACATTTGCTCCGTACCCCTTTGTTGCCTCAACTTTGGAAATCGGAGCACTGTCAGGGAGACAAATCAATGATGAAATTCCGCATTTTGATGCGGCTAATGCAACACCCTGTGCATGATTTCCGGCAGAACAGGCAATTACGCCCTTTTGTTTTTCCTCATCTGAAAGCATTGCAATTTTGTAGCCGGCACCCCTTACCTTAAAAGAACCGGTGTTCTGAAGATTTTCGGGTTTTAAATACAATTCGCAATCAGGAGCAATTCCCGTTGCTCTTACAACAGTAGTCTCACGGATAATATCTCTCAAAACAACCGATGCGTTAAATACTTTGTCTAATGTCAACATAAATAACAACTCCTTTAACTCTATTGAAAGGCGTTAAGTAAACAAAAAACACCCATCTCAAAACAAAAAATTTTGAGACGGGTGCAATCATATACATTACACTCGCGGTACCACTCAAATTGCATTGAATATAATTCAATACCACTTCAGGATCCAACAATCCCTTTGCACTAACGCAGCATTCTCGGGAGAAACTACTCTTTACATTTCGCCCCTCCGGCTCAGAAGTGATGGGTCATTGAATAAACTCCGTTATCAGCTCTCACCAACCGCTGACTCTCTCGAACTTCATCTATTCGACCGTCTTCGTCATAGCCTTTCAATTTGAATTATTTATTTTTGTGGTTATTATACTCCTACCTTTCGTAATTGTCAAGTAGGAATTTTAATTTTTTTTGTTTTGAAATATTTTTATATGTATTAAACAAACATCCGAAAAACCTTTTAATTATTTTTATATAATTTTTATCACACTCTCTCACTTTAAAATTTTCCTGTTTTCTACATTATGTAATTACCGGAAGTTTTATCCGACAAGTAAACAAAAAGCACCCATCTCAAAATATAGATTTTGAGACGGGTGCAACCATTCATTACACTCGCGGTACCACTCAAATTGCATTGAATAAATCAACACCACTCAAGGATCTGACAATCCCTTTGCACTAACGCAGCATTCTCGGGAAAGCACTACTGTTATTTCGCACCTCCGGCTCAGAAGTGAGGGGCCATTGAACAGACTCCGTTATCAGCTCACATCAACCGCTGACTCTCTCGAACCTCATCCGCTCGACCTTCTTCGTCATAGCCTTTAAATTTGAATATTATTTAATTACTATTTATTATATCATAATTCAGATTATATGTCAAGAAAAATTTAAAAACAGAGCATATTTTATAAATTGCAATATAAAATGTCCACAAATATTAAGCGACATTTTGTTGCTGAATTAACATATTTGAAGATAGTCCATTAAACAATCTTCTTGGATAATTATTTATCCAATGTTCAATCATCTTAATTCTCTCATGAGA
>JAZOTP010000098.1:0-5841 GCA_045657705.1 Clostridia bacterium | reverse complement strand
ATTCCCATGGTAAGAGCCTGTTTAGGAACTTCATCAAGTGAATTGAAAAATCTTGAGTTTGCTTCAATCGTGCTTGGAGTGAGATCGGTCAGATGAGTAGCAGAATTAAGATTTGTATCCGGTTCATTAAAACCGATATGTCCGTTCTGTCCAATACCCAAAATCTGTAAATCTATTCCTCCATGCTGTCTGATAAGCTTTTCATAGTTCTTACATTCCGATTCAGGGTCTTCTGTCTCACCGTCTGGAATATAAGTATTCTCTTTATCTATATTTACTTTCGAGAACAAATGCTCATTCATAAAATAGAAATAACTCTGATCACTTGTTCTTTTAATCGGGTAATACTCATCAAGATTAAAGGTTGAAACCTTTGAAAAATCAATTTCTCCCGATTTATTTCTTTCTGCCAGTTTTTCATACAGCCCAATAGGTGTTGAACCGGTTGCAAGTCCAAGAACACTGTCCGGCTTTAATATAAGCTGACTTGCCACAAGCTTTGCTGCATATTCTGACAATTCCTCATAATTTTCGCATAAAATAACACGCATATTTATTTCTCTGCCTTCCTGCCCTCTGTATAGAAACCAATATAAACGCCAATGGGCTTAGACGTTATTTTTCAGCAAACAGAACTAAATAACGTGTTTTATCACGTTATTACAATTCTTTAACTATTTGATTCAATTCATCTTCCATTTCTGAAATTTCAGAAACAATTTTGAACTGATTTCGTGCTCTGTCAAGATTATGATGCTCATGATGAATTTTAAAATATGTATCACCGTTAAGGTAATCAGTAAGGAAACGAAGTCCGCATTCATATGTTAAAAGCTTAGCTGAAAACGGAAGTAATTCAATTTCGGTTTTAGTAAGCGAAGCCTTCATTTCTTCAAAGAAGCCCTTTGTAAAGCTCTTAAAATATTCTTTGTCAAAGTGAACCAAATCAAGGTTTGTTTCATCTTCAGCAGCAGTTGATGCACCAATTCTTAATGCATCACCAAAATCATATAATGCACTTCCCGGCATTACAGTATCAAGGTCAATGACACAAATTGCTTCTTTGGTGTCCGCATCAAACAGAATATTGTTAATTTTTGTATCGTTGTGAGTAACACGAAGAGGAATATTTCCCTTTTCCATTTCTTCGACAACCTTACCTGCAAATTCTGCATTTTTTAATGCAAAGTCAATTTCAGCCTGTACACTTTTTGCACGACCTGCTTTGTCTTCTTTAATTGCAGTTTTTAAAGCTTCAACTCTTTTCGGAGTGTTATGAAAATCAACTATTGTTTCAAACAGCTTCTCAACCGGGAAATCATCAAGCATTTTCTGGAATTTACCAAATCCCTTTCCTGCATAATATAAATCCTTTGGTGAAGTACACTGTTCAATAGTCAGTGTATCATTAATAAATTTATAAACACGGTATACGTTGTCATCATCAACTTTGTAATAATTTTCACCGTCAGATGTTTTTACTACAGTAAGTGTTTCTCTGTCAGGGTCTCCGCCTCCGGCAATAATCTTTTCTCTTAAAAATGAAGTTACATTTTCAATGTTTTCCATTAATTCATGAGGATTTTTGAAAATGGCGGTATTTATTCTTTGCAGAATATAATTTTTTGTTTCTGTCAGATATGTATCGTTAATATGACCGTTTCCGTAGTTTTCAATTTTCGATTCAATCTCAAATTGATTTAAAATTTTATTAAGATCAATTTTTTTGTTCATCATAACATCTCCTATTAATATAAACCTTTATTTGTAAGTTCCTTTATTGCGGCTTTAACTGCCGGCAAATCCTCAGAATAAGTAACGCCGTACCATTGTTCATCAGTTGTAAGCACACGCACTTTTTTATCTGTTTCATTTAATCTTTTATTGACTACAAACGGAAGGAAAAATTCCTTCTTTGGTTCGTTTATATTTTCATCAAGAAATGCTCTGAATTCTTTTTCCATAAACGGGAATATTTCTTTATCTAATCCCCACATATTCATTGATACAATTGTATCTTTAGGCATATCTGTATCATATGCAATATCTGTAAATTCGGTAACATCTTTTAAATAACCGTCTTCGACTGTACATACTCCACGGGATACAGTGCCATTTTCAGATAATGTGTTAATAAGCTTATAGCCTGCCATACACATTCCTGAATTTGTTGACAAATAGTCAAACATTGTTTTGTATACACTTTGTCCGTAATAATCATCAGCATTGATAACAAGAAACGGATTTTTAACTGCATCCTTTGCACACAAAATAGCGTGACCTGTTCCCCAAGGCTTTATTCTGCCTTCAGGTAAAGTATACCCCTGCGGCAAAGAATCTTTTTCCTGATATACATACTCTATATCAATCATTTTTTCTATTCTCTTTCCGCAAGCGGCTCTGAAATCCTTTTCAATATCCTTTCTGATAATAATAACAGCCCGTCCAAAACCTGCTTTCACTGCATCCGAAACAGAATAATCAATAATCATTTCACCGTTAGGTCCTATCGGTGCAGCCTGCTTCAATCCTCCAAATCTACTACCCATTCCGGCAGCCATTACAACAAGATCTGCATTCATTACAAATACCTTAACCTTTCTTATAAATAATAATTTAATTCTGAATTGTTCTACTATAATCAAAAAAAACATCTGCCGCAACAATTCTTTTACATGACAAAACTCAACTGCTCCGTTTGGAGAGTTGAAATTCCGAATAATGTTAAAAATATAACTGTATTGATTACATTATAACACATAATTACAGAATTTGCAAATGTTTCTTTAAAAAAATTATATTTTTATTAAATTATTTCTTATAAGCTTCAGGAATACAGGTATCCACAATTTCCATTAACCATTTTCCGCATGTGAAATCAGGTATATTCACAACACTTCCGCCATTTGCAATTGACTCTTCCGATAAGGCAGTAATAACCATCCAGCTTGCAGCATCATATACATCAATAGGCATAGGCTTATCTTCCTTTAATGCTTCAAAAAACATCTTAAATTCAAGCCAGTCCATACCGTCATGTCCTTTTTGAACACCGTCCTTTAAATACTGCCTCCATACAGGATGATCATATTCCTCTGTGTACTTTTCAGCATTGCCTGTACAATGTTTTCTCCAGTCAAAATCATGCTTTCTGTCTTCTTCCGTATCAAAAAATACAGAATCTGTTGCCTCCTCATACATACCTTTAGTACCTCTTACCGTAAATCCTCTTGAATAGAATCTCGGAAGTGTTGTGTCAAGAGTAAGCACAATAGTTTCACCGTTTGCACATTTAATAACAGTAGTAACTACATCTCCCTGATTGAATCTTGTATTGTTTAACAATTCATCATCAGGCTTATTTTTCTTTACATACTCACTTAATCCGCATGACTTCGATGCTGTAGATGACAGTGTAACCATTCTGTTTCCGTGATTAATGTTTAAAACCTTGGCAATCGGTCCCAACTCATGTGTCGGATAATTTTCACAATTTCTGAACATATAGTTTCTCAAACGGTAATGTCTGTTTTCTTTACCGTATGAAACTTCTTCCCTTAAATCATGATGATATCCGCCTGCGCAATGAACTATTTCGCCAAACACTCCTTTCTGAACCATATTGAGAACCATCATTTCACGTCTTCCGTAACAACAGTTTTCAAGGAACATAAACGGAACTTTTGTTTCTTCATACGTTTTTACCAAACTCCAGCAATCCTCAACAGTATATGCACCACCCACTTCAAGTGCAACAGCTTTTCCTGCTTTCATTGCATCAACAGCAACAGGAACATGTGCTTCCCATGCAGCACAAATAACAACGGTATTTACATTTTCATCAGCCAGTAATTCACGATAATCGGTATAACCATTAGGTGTATTTTCATCCGATTCTTTAACAAGATTTACCGCTTTATCAACTCTGTCACAGTAAATATCGCATACTGCAGTTACCTGGGCAGCTTTTTGCGGAAGTACAGCATCTTTTAACAGCATCATTCCACGTTGTCCAAGTCCTATAAATCCAATTTTTATCTCCTTCATTTTTCTTTTTCTCCTTTCGTTATTTTTAATAAAACATTACAGAAAACTTTAATAAAGTATTTACACTTATGCTTTACTATGCTATAATTGTATCACAACCATATTCACATATCAATACAATTTCAGACATAAAATATACGATTTCAGACCAATTATATAAAGGAGTATAAGCTAATGTGGCAGCCATATAAAATAAAAGAACAAATTAACATAACAGAAATGTATTCATTGTTTACATTTCATTATGATAACGGTTATTCATTTAAAGGAGAAACACATAATTTCTGGGAATGTGTTTATGTGATTAACGGACAAATTACAGTTTCCGGTGATGAGAGAGTATATACACTTAGTTCGGGTGAAATCATCTTTCATAAACCTCTTGAATTACACAAATTCAATGTTGAAAACGAATCAGGAACAGATTTGCTTATTTTTTCTTTTTCATGTGAGGGAGTAATGTCGGACTTTTTAAAAAACAAAGTATTTCATTTATCAACCGAACAAATAAGTGCCGTAAAAAGTATGCTTGATTACATACATATCCAAAACAAGAAAAACTCATTGACTTTGGATAATACAAATGTATTTTTAACAAATTTCAAGACCTCAAAAACTTATTCACAAATGATTTCAACATATATATGTCAATTATTTCTTTTACTTTATGAAGACTATGATATTTCCGCTGTCAATGAAACACCCGATGCATTAATATTTGAAAAGGCTGTAAATTACATGAAAGCTCACATAAACGATCAGCCTCAAATTGCAGAAATTGCCGAACACTGCAATATAAGCCAGACAGGCTTAAAAAGAGTATTCGGCAAATTTTCAGGACTTGGAGTTCACAAGTATCTGTTAAAACTCAAAATCAATATGTCTATTCAATTGTTAAATGAAGGTTACACCGTAACTTACATATCAGAAAAATTAGGTTTTTTAAATCAGGGATATTTTTCGTATGTTTTTAAAAGAGAAACCGGCTTTTCTCCCACTGAATATGTAAAAAACCATTAAATTGACTTTCTTAAAAAGTCAAGCCCTTTTTTCAGAGCTTCAATGCAATCCTCCGGGCCTTCATACTCAATATCAAGATAACCGTCATATCCGGCATTTTTCAATATTTGAATGCACTGTGCCGAACCAACATCACCGTCACCGACAGCAGTTCCTCTTAAATAGTTTGCTCCCCTTGTCATGAAGCAGTTTTCTTTTGATGCATCAGATGAAAAATCAATAATTTCAAAATCCTTGATATGAACGTGAGATGCAAGATTTGCAACTCTCGAAACACTTAATGCAGGTTTTTCATCTGCACATGCAAAATTCCCAATATCAACAAGCAAGCTGAAATTCTTATGATTTACTGTATTGTAAACCTTTTCTACTCTGTATGCATCCTGGAATGCTCTTCCATGATTTTCAATCATAGTCATTATTCCGTACTTCTCTGCATAATCTGCAATTTCTCTCATTGCACCAACTACTCTTTCAAGTGCCATATCAAAGCTTACAAGCATTGGCAGAGCATATACAACATCGTATCTGAACAACTTGACCCCTAAAACATTTGCAATGTCAATTTCTGATTTCAAGCGTTCAACTTCAGCTTTTTGTTCATTCTCATTACATAAAAGACTGCCTCCACAAACATATGCACTTATTTCAATATTATATTTATTTGCTTCCTCTACAAGCTTTTTTGCAAGCATTTCTTTTTCTTCATATGATTCCTTTTCAAGTCCTGTTAATTCAATAGCATCAAATCCAAGCTCTGCTGCTTTTTTTTCA
>JAZOTP010000097.1:0-14319 GCA_045657705.1 Clostridia bacterium | reverse complement strand
ATATTCCAGTATTATGTTCATTTCTATACTCCAGAACTGTAAGGCTATCACTCATTTTCTCGATTTTATAAACAAATATTCTTTTCAGATTTATTTGTTACACACCATATTTACTGCCGGAACAAGAATAATCCTGCTTCGCTTGAATATAACCCAGTGGTGGATTCATATTCTTTTGGGAACTGCCCTCGGATTAGCATTTTCGGTATTAGCAGCAGAAATTGCAAAAAAAGTAAAGTGTTTGAATTTCTTTTTCTTTCCATCAAAACCTTATACATTGAAGAATCTTGATTTTAGAAGGTAAGCCTGGTCTTATTGTTCTGTAAGAACTTTATTTGAACCCTCTGAGATAACAAAATTGTTGTCTCAGAGGGTTTTTCTATATCAAAATATGATACGCATTAACCAAAGAAAAGGACTTTGAAAAAACTTCGTAGACTTATGCCATCTTCTGTGGTATGTTTGTGTTGCCGAAAGGTAATATAAAATCAGAGAGGATGAAAATTATGAAGAAAAAAGTATTATGTACGGTATTGGCAGCAATGATGCTGCTAACAACAACGGCATCGGCAACTGCAAAACCTTGGTGGCTCAGTAAGTACCGAGTGACCTTTGACAACGAACTTGGAATCGTTGGAAATGTAACCTTAACCTTCGCATCGGATGGTGGAAGCTTTATCAGGCCAATAACAAAAAGATATGGCGAGAGTATCAACCTTGAAAGTTATGTCCCGACAGAATACGGTTACACATTCAAAGGATCCTTGATTTAATATTGAGAAAAATGGTATAAATAGTCAAGTAAACTATATGTAAACTAACAAGAAATAATAATTCACCTGAACTACACAAAAAAAGTATATAATTTAAGGTAATAAATCGACAAATTCCCAAATTAGTGATATAATTATTATATGCAAACGAAGTGATTATATGGCTACAATTCTTGTGGTAGAGGATGACAGAAATATGCGGTTATTAACCTCTGCCAGACTTGCAGATTTATATACAGTTGTACGTGCCTGTAACGGAAATGAAGCACTTGAACATATCCATAAAGGCGGCATTGATTTAATAGTTGCAGATATTATGACAATTAAAGGTCTCGGATATAAAGCTTGTGTGAATAAGGAAGATTAAATTATGGATAAGAAAGAATTATCAAAATTTGCAAAAAAAATCATTCCCCAACTTCTTATACAATCAATAGCAATTATAATTACTGCGATATGTGCCTTAATGTTTATGACTTGGCTTATCAAAGATGTTTTCGCAGTCAGCGATACATACGGTGCAGCAGGTTATCAGTCAATAGGTACACTTGTGATAATGATAATTGTTTTAGTTCCGATAAACACGGTACTCTATCGCAGACGTCTTAAAGAAGCGATTCGATTGAGTAAGGATACAATAATAAAAAATAACTCTAAAAAAACGAAATAGCGCTTAAATAAAAATTTTGACAAGTGAATTGAAAAGATAAAATGTGGTCAACATGTGGTCAAACTCGGGTTTTTACACTTTTTTAGACAAATCAAAAACCTCAGAAACCGCTTGGTTACTGAGGTTTAAGGTGGTCGGGATGACAGGATTTGAACCTGCGGCCCCTACGTCCCGAACGTAGTGCTCTACCAAACTGAGCCACATCCCGATAACATAACAATAAAAATTTTAGCACATTTTTTCAAAAAAGTCAATATCTTTTTATAAAATTAATCAAAATATTTGTCAAAAAAATTAATTAAAATTAATTTTCTAATTCTTTAATATTAAAAGCGTATCTCTGTAAAATACTTTTGAGATACGCTTTTTTACATTAATTATTCCTCTTCGCCGGGTTTTTTTACCATAGGACAGGTAAGCTCGTCTAATCTGTTAACAGGCTCAGCCCATCTTACTGCATTCTTAATTACTGTCTGAACATCCTTATTATAATATGTAGGATATGTTTCATGTCCGGGCTGGAAATAGAAAATCTTTCCGTTGCCTCTTACATAACAACAGCCTGATCTGAACGCTTCTCCACCCTCATACCAGCCAAGGAAAATAACCTTTTGCGGTTCGGGAATTCCAAAAGGTTCTCCGTACATTTCTTCATGCTCAAGCTCAAAATATTTTCCGAGTCCTTGTGCAATAGGATGACCGGGATCAACAACCCAAAGTCTTTCCATATCGCCATCTTCTCTCCAGCATAAATTACAGGTTGTACCCATAAGTGCTTTAAACGGCTTTGAGTGATGTGCTGAATGAAGGAAAATCATTCCCATTCCCTTTAATACAGCAGATTGAACCTTCTTTACAATTTCATCAGGTACTTCATCATGATGACAATGTCCCCACCAAATCATTACATCTGTATTGTCAATAACTTCATCAGTAAGACCACAGTTTTCCATATCAAGAGTTGCAGTTCTTACCTCTATATCCTCTTCAACTCCCAAAAATCCTGCAATTGCATTGTGAATTCCGTCAGGATATATTTTTTTTACATTTTCATGTTCTCTTTCGTGGACATTTTCATTCCATACTGTTACTCTTATCATTTATCCTCATTCTCCCTATATATCGGTTTTAATAGCTTCTTTCTTTTCCCATGATTCAAAGGCAGCTTCCATAACTTTCATAACTCTCAATGCCTGTTCGGGTTTGATTGTAAGCTCTGCCTTTCCTTCAATTGCATCAATCAGCTGATCATAAGGAACTGTTAAATTATCAACTACATCTGTCGGCTCAGAAATTTCTATAGTTTCAACCGAACGCTCATTTCTTGGTGCCATAGTTTTTGTAGGACCTGCTTTTGTATAAACAATTTCTTCTGCCCATACATCCTCTTTGTCTATACATCTTACAATTTTACCGTCGCAGTTCCAGTCATCAATCTGCAATGTTCCACGTTCACCCAAAACATACCATCTCGGATGTACGATATAGTTGTTTGTGGCAACCTCAATTCTTGCTTCAAGACCTCCGTCAAAAGTCATAACCAATCTGAAGTTGTCATCAACCTCAGGGTACTGTATACTGTTCATTGTACAGAATACATTCACAACCTTTTCATCAAACATATACATAAGCTGGTCAATTAAGTGTACACCCCAATCAAGCATCATACCACCGCCGAGCTTTTTTATTGTTCTCCAGCCTGTAGGCATACCGCGTGAGCCCTCAACTCTTGATTCAATAACGTACGGCTTTCCGATTAAACCCTCTTCAACCTTTCTTCTCATCAAAACAAAATCTCTGTTGGTTCTTCTGTTCTGGTCAATGGTAAATACCTTGCCTGTACGCTTTGCGGCTGCCATAATTTCTTCAAGCTCATCTGAATTCAGAGTTACAGGTTTTTCACATATTACGTTTTTACCTGCCTCCATAGCTTTAATTGATAAATCCTTATGAACTTCATTTGATGTTGCAATAAGAATAATATCCAATTGCTCATCAGACAAAATCTCTTCCAGAGAATTATAGATTTTAAGTCCCTTTTTTTCTGCAAGCTCATGCTTTTCTGAATTTATATCGTATATTCCGACAAATTCAGCACGCTGATAGTTTTCCGATTTAAATGTGTCGACGTGCCAGTTTGCCATTCCACCGAAGCCTATAATTCCAATTTTATATTCTGCCATTTTATGTCGCCTTCTCTCGCAAATAATTTATACCCACCACATATCTCCTGCATTTTCATATATCAAAGTTTCTTTTAAGAAAGCAATTGCTTTTTCAAGTCCCTCTGTCGGAGACATGAGTGCATCCTCGTGTTCAATACTTATAGCACCGTCATAACCTGTTGTTTTAAGTGCACTTATAATGTCGTTCCAAACTTCCTTGCCGTGACCGTAACCAACTGTTCTGAACAGCCATGAACGGTTAACAATATCACCTAATGACTTTGTATCAAGAACACCGTTTACTTTGGTGTTGTATTCGTCAATCTTTGTATCTTTAGCATGGAAGTGGTAAATTGCACCCTTTAATGCTTTAATTGCATAAACAGGGTCAATTCCCTGCCAGAAAAGGTGACTCGGGTCAAAATTTGCACCGATAATATCGCCTACAGCTTCTCTGAGCTTCAGTAATGTTTCAGGATTGTAAACAACAAATCCCGGATGCATTTCAAATGCTATCTTTTTAATTCCGTGAGCCTTTGCAAATTCAGCCATGTTCTTCCAGTAAGGAATAACCTTTTCTTCCCACTGCCATTTTAAAATTTCGCCATATTCATTAGGCCATGCACAGGTTACCCAATTAGGATTTTTTGATTCTTCACAATCTCCCGGACAGCCTGAAAATCCTATTACCGTATCAACACCGAGTGCTTCAGCAGCAAGAATTGCACCCTTGAACTGCTCATGAAAATCATTTGCTATCTCTTTGTTTGGATGCAATGCATTACCATGACAGCTTATAGCTGATATTTCCAGATTATATTTTTTCAATAGTGCTTTATACTCATCAATTTTTGCCTGATTTCCAACTATTTCAGACGGCTTCAAATGTGCATCACCGGGATATCCGCCTGCACCGATTTCAATACACTGAACACCGAGGTCAGATAGATATTTCAATGCATCTTCAAAAGGCATATAGTTGATTACAGGATTCATAACACCTAATTTCATAATAAAAATCCTTTCTTATAATATACTTTTACGGCATTGGAAAATTCCAACACCGTAAATTATGTATAATTCTGATTAAAATTCGATTTCCTTACCTGTCTTTGCACTGTTATAGATTGCTTCAAGAACCTTGGTTACAACAAATGCCTGTTCAGGCTTAACTAATGGCTCTGTATCATTAACAACAGCATCAATCCACTGCTTTGCTTCTATATCTGCAGGACTTGCAGATTTGCCGTCATAGAATGCAACACCGCCTGCACCACAAGCGACCTTTTCAATTGTTTGTCTTCCATAATTTACTCTGTTTATACGCAAACCGTCGTGACAGTCAGCACCTGCTTTTGTACCTGCAAGAACGCACATAGCTTCTCTTGAATCAGCCAGATTAATTGCCCAGCTGCTCTTAACGATGATTGTTGCACCGTTCGACATTGTAACAAATCCAAATGCAGAATCCTCTGCTGTATATTTTTCTGTATCCCAGTCACCCCAGGCATTTCCTGTGCGTGTTTGATCGCTTAGCTTCTTATATACAGAACCCTTAACAGATTTAACATCATAGTTGTTCATGTGCCAGAGAGTTAAGTCAAGTGCATGAGTTCCAATGTCAATTAACGGACCGCCGCCCTGAGCTTCTTCATCAATAAATACGCCCCATGTAGGAACTGCTCTTCTTCTGATAGCCTCTGCTTCTGCATAGTAAATTTCACCTAAATCGCCGTTTTCGCAAGCTTCATGCAAATACTGCTGTTCAGCTGTGAAACGGTTCTGATAACCGATTGTTAATTTCTTGCCTGTTTTCTTCTGAGCATCAAGCATTGCCTGAGCCTGTTCAACAGTTTTAGCCATTGGCTTTTCGCACATTACATGACATCCGGCCTCCATTGCTGCAATTGATGCAGGAGCGTGATTGTTGTTAGGTGTACAAACATGAACGACATCGAGTTTTTCGTTTTTGAGCATTTCGTTGAAATCCTCATATACTTTTGCACCCTCAACACCATATTTTTCTGCTGCCTCTTCTGCTCTTTCACGGATAATATCACAGAATGCAACCATTTCTACATTGTCAAGCTTACTTAATGCAGGCATATGCTTTCCGTTTGCAATACCACCGCAGCCAATAATAGCTACTCTTACTTTTTCCATCTTTGTTTCCTCCTTGATTTTTATACTTTTTAATCATTTAATTCAAAAAGCTATTGAATTTATTAAAAATTCATAGTATAATATATTTAACCGAACATTGCAGTAATGTTCTTACGCCATTATTATAGCATAACACATTGAATTATAATATAAATAATATATTAAAAAATATCAATTTTTTGTCATGATTTGGTATTTTATTAAAAATAAATTCTATTAAACAGGATGGAAGCCGGTATGAAAAGTTTAAATGATGAGGGAATTGTACAGTTAAACGGTGTATCACTGCCTATTATAATACATAATAATAAATTTTACAGAATAGGTCAATGTGCGCATGCACATATGCATGATTATATTGAAATGCTCTACTGTTATGACGGAAATTTTGAAATATGGCTGAACGGAAAATACTTTCAGTTCGGAAAAGGTGATCTGGTAGTCATAAATTCGAGAGAAACACACAGAATATGTTCACCGACCGAAAACGGTGGAGCATATATTTGTGCACGTTTTTTGCCCGAAATGCTGTATACTTCAACCATGACCGCATTTGATTTCAGATATGTTATGCCGTTTATTCTGAATAATTCAAAGCACCAGAGAATTTTTAAGAAAAGTGAAATTGAAAATACCTTTATTCCGGCAATAATGGAAGAAGTTTTAAATGAATATTCAAAAAAAGATTTTGGATATGAGCTTGCGGTAAAAACCGATATAGCAAGGATATTTTTGTGGATTATACGTTATTGGCATAATCTGAATGTTAATTTATCCTATGATGTTGAGCTTAATGATGAAATGATAGAACTGATGGAAACAGCACTTGATTTTATATCAAAAAATTATACCGATGACATTAAAGCCTATGAGGTTGCCAGAATATGCAATCTCAGCTATAGTTATTTTTCAAGAATATTTAAAAAGTATATGAAAAAGAGCTTTTCGGAATATCTTAACTATATAAGGATAACAAATGCAGAAAAGCTTTTAACCTCAACTAATGACAGTGTAACTGAAATTGCGGTAAAGTGTGGATTTACCACATCAAGCTATTTCATCCAACAGTTCAAACAGCAAAGAGGTATATCACCAAAGCAGTTCCGGAAAAATCTGGTACAGTCATAACAGTGAAATGATTTTGCTTTTGGCACGTTTCTTCTATTACTATAATACAAATCCAAGTCTTGACGAAACCGAAAAACTGACACTTGAGCTTTTGGATTTAAAAGATAAATTTGTAAGACTGTGGAAAGTTAAAAACAGAGATGTAGGTCATGAAATATTTTCCGAAAAGTTTGATTTAATTATAAGATTCAAAAAAAACCGACAAGTGTTAATAATGTAATTTAAAATTCTCAGAGGGTGATGTGTTAGCATTACCCTCTGAATTTATTTTTAAATTACATCTTTAATATTCTTATATTCAAATATTACATTTTGATTACATAAATTTAAAATGTATTTTTATTATTCTGATTTCAATTTTATTTAAAATTCTGTAATCAAGAATAGGCAAAGGTTTAGAGATTTTAAGCAAGAAAAATATGTTAATTTTTTATTCTTCGAAATAGTAATTTTTTACCCAAAACACAACATCTTGTGTTTTTTATTAAAAAATCACTTGACAAATACACTATTTTTTGGTATTATAATAAAGCACTGAAAAAAATAAAATTGAATGGAGGTTATTGTTGTGAAAATAATTAAAAGGAACGGTTCGGAAGTTGATTTTGATATAAATAAGATTATAAATGCAATCTCAAAAGCGAACGGTTCTGTTCAATCGAAAGAATTAACAGATTCCCAAATCGCAAATATAGCAGAATATGTTGAATTCAGATTGACAAAAGCAGGCAGAGCATATTCTGTTGAAGAAATACAAGATATAGTAGAAAATCAGATAATGGCACAAGGAGCATTTGAGGTTGCCAAGAGCTACGTTAAATACCGTTATAACAGATCTCTTTTCCGTAACTCAAACACAACGGACAATCAGATTTTGACATTAATAGAATGCAACAATGAGGAAGTAAAACAGGAAAACTCAAACAAAAATCCAACCATAAACAGCGTTCAGCGTGACTATATGGCTGGTGAGGTTTCAAAGGACTTAACAAGGAGAATTCTTCTTCCGCAGGATATAGTAGATGCACACGAAAACGGTTTGATTCACTTCCATGACAGCGATTACTTTGCACAGCATATGCATAACTGTGATCTTGTTAATCTCGAGGATATGCTTCAAAACGGAACAGTAATAAGCGGAACATTGATTGAAAAGCCGCACAGCTTCTCTACAGCCTGCAATATTGCAACACAGATTATTGCACAGGTTGCATCAAGCCAATACGGCGGTCAGAGCATCAGTCTTACGCATCTGGCACCGTTTGTTGATATTTCCCGTAAGAAAATTAAAAAATCGTTAACAGAAGAGCTTGAAATAAGCGGAATAGCTTTAACCGATGAAAAAATTGATGAAATTACCGAAAAACGTCTCCGTGAGGAAATTAAAAAAGGTGTTCAGACAATACAGTATCAGGTTGTAACACTCCTGACAACCAACGGACAAGCACCTTTTGTAACAGTATTTATGTACCTCAATGAAACCGATGATCCCCAGCAAAAGGCTGATTTGGCTTTAATTATCGAAGAAATATTAAACCAGAGAATACAGGGTGTTAAAAACGAAAACGGAGTATGGATTACTCCTGCATTCCCTAAGCTTATCTATGTTCTTGAAGAGGACAACATTCATGAGGATTCAAAATATTTCTATCTTACAGAGCTTGCCGCAAAGTGTACAGCTAAACGAATGGTTCCTGATTACATATCAGAAAAAATGATGCTTAAGCTTAAAATTGACAAAAACGGTGATGGACATTGTTATACCTGTATGGGGTGCCGTTCATTCCTTACACCATATGTAGATCCCGAAACAGGCAAGCCGAAATACTACGGCAGATTCAATCAGGGTGTTGTAACTATCAACCTTGTTGACATCGCACTTTCATCAGACAGAAACCTTGAAAAATTCTGGAAGATATTTGACGAACGTCTTGAATTGTGTTATAAAGCACTTATGTGCCGTCATAACAGATTGAAGGGTACTTTAACAGACGCCGCTCCTATATTATGGCAATATGGTGCATTGGCACGACTAAAAAAAGGTGAAACTATAGATAAGCTTCTCTATGGAGGTTATTCTACAATTTCTCTGGGATATGCAGGTCTTTATGAATGTACAAAGTACATGACAGGAAAATCCCATACAGACCCCGAAGCAACTCCTTTTGCACTTGAGGTTATGGAATACCTCAACGCAGCAACAAAGAGATGGAAAGAGAAAGAAAATATTGATTTCAGTATATATGGAACTCCGCTTGAAAGTACAACATACAAATTTGCAAAATGTCTGCAAAAGCGTTTCGGAATTGTTGAGGGTGTTACAGATAAGAATTATATAACAAACAGCTATCACATTCATGTAACAGAAGATATTGATGCATTCTCAAAGCTTGCATTTGAAGCAAAATTCCAGGCATTGTCACCGGGTGGTGCTATAAGCTATGTTGAAGTTCCTAATATGCAGGATAATATTAAGGCTGTTATAAATGTTATGAAATTTATTTACGATAATATTATGTATGCCGAGCTTAACACAAAATCAGACTTCTGCCAGTGCTGTGAATATGACGGCGAAATACAGATTGTCAAGGATGATGCCGGAAAGCTTATCTGGAAATGCCCTAAATGCGGAAATACCGACCAGAATAAAATGAATGTTGCAAGAAGAACTTGCGGATATATCGGAACTCAGTTCTGGAATCAGGGCAGAACTCAGGAAATTCAGGAAAGAGTTTTACATCTGTAATGAAATACGGGGAAATAAAAACCAATGATATAGCAAACGGAGAGGGCGTAAGAACCTCTCTGTTTGTATCCGGATGTACTCACCACTGCAAAGAATGCTTCAACCCTGAAACATGGAGCTTTGACTTTGGAAAGGATTTCACCTGCCAGACGCAGGACTATATATTAAAAAGTTTAGAACCTTACTGGATTGACGGTTTAAGCCTTTTGGGCGGAGAACCGTTTGAGCCGGAAAATCAAAAGGCTTTATATCCTTTTTTACTTGAAGTAAAAAAACAATATCCAAATAAGAATATCTGGTGCTATTCGGGATATACCTTTGAAGAGCTGACAGGTACAAGCAGAGCAGTAACCGATATAACAAAAGATATGTTATCACTTATAGATGTTCTTGTGGACGGAGAATTCAAGATTGAATTAAAAGATATAAGTCTTAAATTCCGTGGAAGCTCAAATCAAAGAATTATTGATGTTAAACAATCATTAAAGTCGAACGAAATCATCCTCTACTTAGACTAATCAGATTGTAATATGGGGCTGTGACAAATGACAGCCCTTTCTCACGTCGGGGATATCCCCAACTTCACTTTTGCGATATATAATAAACATTTAGGTGTCAGAGAGCCATCCCCAAGGGCAATTCCCCTGACACCTTATTTTCATTATTTATCTATTCTTTTAATAATCTTTTCACATTCATAGTATACCTTTTCGGTATCAACTGTTTTAATTTCCTTATTTTCCATAACGATTTTACCACCTACTATAACGGTATCTGTTTCATAACCATTAGCAGAATACACAAGTGCGGAAACCAAATTATTTTTAGGATAAAACTGCGGAGTATCAATATCCAGAATCGTAATATCAGCACTCATGCCTTCCTTTATTTCACCGATTTTAGGATTATTAACCGCTTTTGCCGCATTAATTGTTGCAAAACCAAGAACATCTGATGCACTCATAACCTGCGGATTATGAGTTAATCCTTTATGAAGCATTGCAGTATAGTTCATTTCGGAGAACATATTCAAGGTATTGTTGCTTGCGGCACTGTCTGTTCCTATTGTGATATTAACACCCTTTTCAAACATTTTAACCAACGGTGCAATACCGTTTGCAAGCTTTAAATTACTTTTAGGATTTGTGGCAACACTTACATTATTTCGTGCCAATATATCAATATCATTGTCGGTAAGCTGTACACAGTGTGCGGCAATTGCAGGCACTTCAAAAAGACCGCATTTTTCCATTAATTCAATAGGTGTCATTGAATACTGCTTTTGTGTGTTTTCAATTTCATTAAGCGATTCCGACAGGTGAATTGTCAGACCGAGATTATGTTTTTTCGCTGTTTCGATAACAATTTTCAGATAATCACAGTCACAGGTATAAGGTGCGTGTGGGCCTAACAAAAATGTTATATTTTCATTTGTGTTTTGAGAGTATGCATTTAAATTTTCTTCAAGACGTACTCTCCCACCCTCATTACTTCCCTCTCCAACCAGTCCGCGTGATAAAACAGCTCTCATTCCGGTATCGGTAACAGCATGCATTACAGCCTTCATATCCATGTTCATATCAACAAAACAGGTCGTTCCTGTTCTTATCATTTCAATACAGCCAAGCATTGCTCCCCAATACATATCCTCGTGCGTCAGCTTATCCTCAAGTGGAGAAATACGCCCGAAAAGCCAGTCTGAAAAACTTAGGTCGTCAGCTATATTTCTGAACACCGACATATATGAATGGGTATGTGTGTTTATAAGTCCGGGGATTGCAAGACGTGATTTTCCGTCAATCACCTTATCAGGCAAAAATCCGTCCGGTTCATTATCTGTTGATATGATTTTTCCGTTTTCAATATAAATATCACAGTTTTTTATGTAACAGCTCTTGCCGTCATACAAGAGGGTATCTATGTTTTTAAGCTTTATTTTCATCTTTTCTTTTCCTTTTTTTTATCTTGTTTTTTATTTCTTCTTCGAGCTGCTTTGAATTTTCAATTTCCTCTTCCGTTTTCATAAACGGAATAAAATTCTTCGCAAAACGGCTTCGTCCCATGATATAAAGTACACCTATCACAGAAAAGCTGACCGCTCCTATCAGGTTGACAAGTAAATCATGCATGGTGTCGACAATTCCAATATCTAAAAAACCGCCGTCTATCTGTACGCTTGTTTTAACTCCATTTACCGTTCCTTCAATAACAGTCTTTGTAATGTCAGTTACAACAACAGCATTATTAATTTTATCCGCATTCAATTCAACCGATGACATAAGCGGAATAAGAGTATCCTTTTGCATATCTGTAAGCGCATATATATCCATAAAGTATTCAAAAAATTCCCATAATACTCCTATTGTCATTGAAAAGCAGAACGAAACAAAAGCAACAAATACCGGTGACATATTAAAATGCAAACGCGGGCTTCTGTTTAAAATATCAATCATAGCAAATCCGATTGCCGACATTATAAATCCGTTTAAGGTATGCAATATTGTATCCCAATGCGGAAACTGAAGATAGAAGCCTTGTATTTCTCCCAGAATTTGTGCTGCAAATATGAAAACAATGATTATGCCCTCAAGCACCGACGGAAGCTTTATGTTGAATCTTCTGTCAATAACCGCCGGAATTAGAAAAAGCACAAGCGTGAGAACACACATAAATACATTGTTGTAATTACGGTCAAAAATATTAAGTATCATAATACATACAACAAAAAATCTTAATACGATATAAAGTGCAATAACCCTCTTTTGTCCCTTTTCAATTTTAGGCATAATAGACCTTTCCTTTCCTATAATATCAGTAAGAGCGAAATTATAAAAATTTCGCTCCCCATTGTTTATATTTTAAGCATTCAGTGCCTGATTGAGATCTTCAATAATATCATCAACATTTTCGATTCCCACACTCAAACGAATTAAATCTTCACCGATTCCACAGTCAACAAGCTGTTCCGGTGTTAACTGTCTGTGAGTTGTACTTGCCGGATGGAGTGCACAGGTTCTTGCATCTGCAACATGAGTTACAATAGCTGCAAGCTTCAAACTGTCCATAAACTTAATTGCAGCCTCTCTTCCTCCCTTAACACCAAAGCTTATAACTCCGCTTGCACCGTTTGCAAGATACTTTTTAACCAATGGCTGATATTTGTTATTTTCAAGTCCGGGATAGTTAACCCATGAAACTCTTGGGTCATTTTCCAAAAACTCTGCTACCTTTTTAGCATTGTCGCTGTGTGCTTTCATTCTGAGATGTAATGTTTCAAGTCCTAAATTCAGATAGAATGCATTTTGTGGAGAAGGTGTTGAACCTAAATCTCTCATAAGCTGTGCGGAAGCTTTTATAATAAATGCCTTGTTTCCGAATTTTTCTGTATATACAACACCGTGGTAAGAATCATCAGGAGTTGTAAATTCAGGGAATTTTCCGCTTTCTGCCCAGTCAAACTTACCGCTGTCAACAATAACACCACCCAAAGCGGTTGCATGACCGTCCATATATTTCGATGTTGAGTGGATAACTATATCAGCACCATACTCGAAAGGTCTGCAAAGTATTGGCGTTGCAAATGTGTTGTCAACAATCAGAGGAATCTTATTGCTGTGTGCAAGAGCTGCAAATTTTTCTATATCAAGAACTGATAGGGCAGGATTTGATATTGTTTCACCAAGAACAGCCTTTGTATTATCTCTTACTTCTTTTTGCAATTCCTCTAACGGTGCATCAGGATTAACAAATGTAACATCAACACCAAAACGCTTTAATGTAACTCCTAAAAGATTAAAAGTTCCGCCATATACCATTGATGAGCAAATTATATGGTCTCCTGCTTTACATATATTCATAACCGAAATAAGAGTAGCCGCCTGTCCCGATGATGTCATCATTGCACCAACTCCGCCCTCAAGGTCTGCAATTTTTGCCTCAACATATCCTGCTGTAGGGTTCGCAAGTCTTGTGTAAAAATATCCCTCCGCCTCAAGGTCAAACAATTTTCCCATATAATCACATGTATCATATTTAAAAGTAGTGCTCTGTGCAATCGGCATTACTCTCGGTTCTCCGTTTTTAGGCTTGTAGCCTGACTGTATGCATTTTGTCTCAATTTTCATTTGTTTCATTTCCTTTCTGACAACTGTTTTTACCTATACTATATATAGCCATTATATATATTTTAAGATTATATCATAGTTTTGTCAAGAGTTTATATAAAAATGTATGCAAATTTTTACTTTTGTGAAAATAGTTTTTAAGGTGAAAATATACAAAAACAAAAAAAATTAATTTTTTTAAAAAAAAGGGTTGACAAATATCTTTTAATGTGGTATTATAGTATGCGTTGGTTAGCTGAATAACGATATGCACCTTTAGCTCAGTTGGTAGAGCACCTGACTCTTAATCAGGGTGTCCAGGGTTCGAGTCCCTGAAGGTGTACCAGAAAAGACGGTAGATTTTAACAATAATCTACTGTCTTTTTTAGTTAAATTTATCTTTTAAGGAAATATATTACAAAACGTTGACCGTTTAATAACACAATAATAACAAAAAACAATTATAAGCATTGACTTATTAAAAAAATTGTTGTATAATATATTATGTGTAAAATAGACAAATTTTATAATACATATCATTTTTTATGATAAAAACTATATATTTTAGAGA
>JAZOTP010000096.1:0-31843 GCA_045657705.1 Clostridia bacterium | reverse complement strand
AATATTGATGAACAATAAAGAAAATAATTCAGATATAATAATTTTCAGGTGTATGCAGAATCAAACGGTTATTTCAAAATAATGAAATGACCGTTTTTCTCTTTTACAAATTTCATAAAATACAAGTAAAAAGCGTCAGATTTAGCAAATAAATTACAAATTATACTGTTACATATTATTCTTTTATTGACACTTTAAGAAGTATGTGCTAAAATGATAATATTGGTATCTATATCAAAAATAAAATAAATCCATGAAAGGAAGACAAAAAATGGACGAAATCAAAGAAATTGCACTTCGTATAAAGGAATTGCGTGAAATATGCGGCTATAGCGTCGAGGAACTTTCAAGTGAATTGAAAATTGATCCTGCTGTATATGTCACATACGAAGAAAGCGGAAAAGACATACCTATCAGTGTAATCTATCACATTGCAAAGCTTTTTAATGTGGACTTTTCAGAACTGGTCACAGGAACATCTGCAAAGCTTCACACATATCAGGTCGTCCGTGCCGGTGAAGGACTTGTTGCCGATCGTTATCCGGGTTATGTTTTCCAGGATCTTGCATATAGATTTTCAAAGAAAATCATGCAGCCGTTCATTGTAACTCTTGACCCGTCGGATAAACAGGCAGAGCTTGTAACCCATGAGGGTGAAGAATTTAACTTAGTATTGGAAGGTACAATCATTGTTATATTTGGTGATCAGGAGATTGAGCTTAATAAAGGTGACAGCATTTATTTTAACCCGTCATATCCGCATGGGCAGAAGTGCGGATCTAAAACTCCTGCAAAATTTTTAACTATGATTTGTGAATGATGGATTTAGGCTCATGAAAGGACGAATTATAGAATGTTAGAAAAATATTTACCGAGAACTGAATTTGAATCTTATGAAGATTTCAAACAGAATTATAAAATAACTGCCCCGGATAATTTCAATTTCGGATTTGATATTGTTGACGGCTGGGCAAAGGAAAATAAGGATTACAGAGCACTTGTATGGTGTAATGACCATAATGAAGAAAAGATATTTACTTTTGAACAAATGAGTAAAATAAGTAATAAAGCGGCTAATTTCTTCAAAGCTAAGGGATTGAAAAAGGGTTCTGTTGTAATGCTTATATTAAGACGTCGTTGGGAGTATTGGGTTTGTGCAACAGCTTTAATCAAGCTTGGTGTTATAGTAATTCCCGGTACACTTCAGCTTACAAAAAAAGATATTGCATACCGTGCAAATGCTGCGAATATTGAGATGTTCATCTGTTTAAATGATGAATATGTCGTAAGTCAGATGGAGCTTGCATTACCCCAGATGCCATGTGTTAAGAATATAGGTCTTGTTGGTGATATTGACAGAGAGGGCTGGTTTAATTTCAATAAAGAAATTGAAAATTACTCTGATGTATTTGAACGTCCGACAGGTGATGAGGCAACAAAAGCAACAGATATTATGCAGATATATTTCACATCGGGAACAACAGGTATGCCTAAAATGGTTATGCACAACTATCTGCATCCGCTTGGACATATCGTTACCGCTAAATACTGGCAGAGAGTTCAGGAAAATAAGCTGCATATGAGTGTTTCAGACTCAGGCTGGGCAAAGTTCGGCTGGGGTAAAATCTACGGACAGTGGTGCTGTGGTGCAACAATTTTTGCTTATGATATGGATAAGTTTGTTCCGAAAAATCTTTTGCAGGTTATGCAGGATTACAAGCTTACAACCTTCTGTGCTCCGCCTACTATGTATAGATTTATGCTTCAGGAAGATGTTTCGGGCTACGATTTATCAAGCATCAAAAACTGGGCAACTGCAGGTGAGCCTTTAAATCCTGAGGTTTTCAATCAGTGGCTGAGTTTAACGGGAGGAAAAATTCATACAGGCTTCGGACAGACGGAGGGTACCGTTTTATGTGCCGATTTTGAATGGTTTGAACCGATTCCGGGAGCTATGGGTAAGCCGTCGCCTATATATGATTTACGCCTGATTAATGAAAATGATGAAGTGTGTGAGAACGGTGAAGAGGGAGAAATTGTTATCTGTGATGTTATTGATAATCCGCCTGTGGGTTTGTTTGTGGGTTATTATAAAAATGATGAACAGACAAATGAGGCTCTTGGAAGCGGGAATTACAACTTAAAGGACGTTGCATGGAGAGACAATGACGGTTATCTTTGGTTTGTGGGAAGACATGATGATGTTATCAAATGCTCGGGATACAGAATAGGACCTTTTGAGGTGGAGAGTGCCTTGATTGAACATCCTGCTGTTGTTGAGTGTGCTATAACCGCCGCACCCGACCCGATAAGAGGTCAGGTAGTTAAAGCGACAGTTGTCCTTGCAAAGGGTTATACATCATCTGATGAACTTATTAAAGAGCTTCAGAACCATGTTAAAAAGGCAACCGCTCCTTATAAATATCCGAGAATTGTGGAATTTGTTGATGAATTGCCAAAGACTCTTGGAGGAAAAATAAAAAGAGCCCAGATAAGAAATCAGGATTCTGATAATAAGTAAAAAATAATGCTGTAAGCAGTCTGAAATAAATCATATTGCTTACAGCTTTTTTTATTAAATTTTGTAACCACATGACTTCAGAACTAATTTCTGAACTGCCAATTCATGTTCATATGAAAATTCATTTTTCTTGCCCCCGGCAATTATTTCATAAAAGTCCTTCATCATTGTGTCATATCGTGCAAATGGTCCTATTTCAACATTTTCGCCGCATTCAAACCATTCATTCTGACCGTCTTCGTAGTAGGTTACTTTCATCTTTGAGGAAACTGTTCCGAATTTATCGTTTATTTCTATAGGATACATTTCAATTGTACCTTTTGTTCCGCAAATTACAAGCTGTCTGCGGATATATCCGTTTACTTCGGCTGCATTTGTTTTTACAAAGGAAACACCGTTTTTGTATTTAAAAAGTGCAAAGCCGTAATCCTCAGCATCAACCCCGTCAGTTCCTGTTTTTCTGTTAAAAGGAATAACTTCATCAGGCTGCCCGCACATAGTGTATACCAAATCGACCATATGGCAGCCTAAAAAGAACATCATACCACCCTTAAACTGAGAAAGCCATTCACGTTTTTGTTTTGAGTGACGTACGCTCATTTGTGTTTCTACGCTGAATATTTCTCCGAGCTTTCCGCTTTTCACAGCATCACGGCAGAATTTCACACCCTCGTTGTATCTGTACATATACCCCATATGAAAGCAGAGATTTTTTTCTTTCATGGTATTTACAAGCTTTTCAAAATCTTCATAATTTTCACCGCCCGGCTTATCCATATGAATGTGTATTCCTGAGTCTGCAAAAATCTGCGCTGTCTTCACAGAGGTTTTTTCAGTTGTTTCAATAAATACTGCATCAAGATTATCTATTTTTAAAACATCATCAAGTGAAAACCACTGTAAATCTTTATAAATGTCATTTTTTTGTGCTTTTTCTTTCAATATTTCATCAGGTTCGCATATTCCGAGAACATCAAAATATTCATTCATTCTGCGAATTGTTGACATTGTTCCGGTTGCATGATCGTGACCTGTTCCGATTTGAACAACTCTTAATTTTTTCATTGTGTAATTATCTCCTTGGATTTGTTTTTAATCTTTTAATTGTGACCAGTCAAACTGAACCACGATAGGAAAGTTTTTGTCAGTTGCAAGACGGTAGAATACTTCGGGAGCTTCTTCGGGGGAATGTACTTCGAAAATCATATCCTTAAAATTAACTCTTTTTCCTTTTATCAGCTTAAATATTCCCTTTAACTCATCGGGATGTGTCCAATATCCGTGATGAGATTCAAGCTGAGGTCTTGCAATTGTATGTGCACCGACAAGAGTTATACCGGGGAAATGTATTTTTCTGTAGTAGTCAATCGTAAAATCAGAATTTCTTGTACAGCCTAAAAGTGCAATACGTCCATGCTTTGCCATACAGTCAAGAACCTGATCTAAAGCCTTTCCAACACCTGTAACTTCAATAGCGGCATTAACACCACCGTCGGTCAATCCCTTGACTTTTTCAGCAAAATCAGCGTCATTCGGGTCAAGTGCATAGTCTGCGCCGAACTTTAGTGCATTATTTCTTCGCTCTTCAACAGGGTCAACGGCAATAATAGGTACAGCTCCTGCTGCCTTTAAGAACTGAACTGCAAATATCCCGAGTATTCCAAGTCCCATAACAATTGCAGATTCACCGAATTCAATATTTGTTTTTCTGACTGCCGCTGCCGAGAAAGTTGAAATATAGCCCATTGAAGCCTCCTGTAAGGAAACTCCGTCATCAACTAAAACAACAGAATTTTCATCATAAATATCATAGTCTGAATGAACACCCCATACACCAACAACTCTGTCTCCAACCTTAACCTTTGTTACCTTTGAGCCAACTTTTTCTACAATTCCCGAACCGCTGTAGCCGCACTTTCTCGGAAAGAGTGCAACGGTATCTGTTGGGACTGCTGAAGCATTTACATTAATATCTCCTGTGATATTTGCTTTTTCTGTGCCGCAACTGATTGTTGTATACGCTCTTTTAACAAGCACCTGATATTCACCCGGTTCAGGTCTTTCCTGTTCTAAAAGCTCTGCTTTGTTAACATCTGTAAATATTATTTGTTTGATTTTCATGGTGAAACTCCTTAAATATTAATTATTATATAAGGTTATTATACTGCATTGACTTTTTAAATACAATCTGATATACTATTATAAAAAGATACTATTCTGCTGTTTTGGAGTGAAGTATGTGGAAAAATTATATATTAAATTTCATCATATTGATAAATATGTATTTAAAAATAAACATGGAATAAACGATATGCAGTATTTTAAAAATCCGTGTATCGGATATTTGTTAAAGGGAAGAGGAGATTTTTTATATAAAGGTAAAAAATACACTGCTTTTGAGGGCGATTTGATTTACATTGCAAAGGGAACAAGATATTATTCTGTATGGAGCGGAAATCCCGATATTGAATTTTATTCAGTGGGATTTTCGTATTATAATCCTTATGATATGAATGACCGTCGTTTTCAGATAGTTAAGTCATTTAAACGGGAATATTTTGATAAAATGTATGAAAGATATAAAAAAGAGGATTTACTTGCCTCAAACGGTTATTTTTATCTTATGATGTCGGAGCTGATTGATAAGCTTGAAGAAACTCCCGATACCTACTATTTAAAAAGTATTGAACCTGCTATAAAATATATAAATGAAAATTTATGTGAAAAGGTCAGTGTTTCAGAGTTATCACGAATGTGCGGATTAAGTGAGTCAAGATTTCATCATCTTTTTAAGGATATTACGGGAAATACACCTATTGAATATAAAAATAATCTGATAATAGAGGAAGCATTAAGGCTTCTTTACGAAACAGATATGACAATTGAAAATATTTCAGAGGAGCTCAATTTTTCATCGCCTGCATTTTTCAGACGAATTTTTAAAGGAGTAACAGGAAAAAATCCCAAAGATATAAGAAAAAATAAAACAAAAAAGTATATGTAAAAAAGACGCCTTGTTTCCAAAGCGTCAAAATTTCAAATCAGCAAAAATTGTCTTTATACATCTGTATACAGTTTTCAATTATTTTTTCAGCCTCTTCATGACCGAGAACTTCACTTACAACGGTTTCTTTTTCTTCAAGTGATTTATAAACCTTGAAGAAATGAGAAATTTCTTCAAAGGTATGTGATGCAAGCTGTGAAATATCTTTATATGAATTAAAGGACGGATCGCTGAAAGGAATTGCAATGATTTTCTCGTCATTCATATCATTGTCAATCATGTTTATTACTCCTATAGGATAACAGCGAACCAGCGTCATGGGAACTATTGATTCCTGGCATAAAACAAGTACATCAAGAGGGTCATTGTCCGATGCATAGGTACGGGGGATAAAACCGTAGTTTGCAGGGTAGTGTGTTGATGTATAAAGAACTCTGTCAAGCAGGAGCATACCTGTATCCTTATCCATTTCATATTTGTTTTTACCGCCCTTTGGAATTTCAATGCAGGCAAAGAAATCCTTCGGTGATATTCTTTTCGGACTTATGTCATGCCATATGTTACTCATTTTTATCATCCTTTCAAAATGCTTATGTTGTTTATTATTCCATTTTATATATTATATATCATATTAAATTCTTTTTAATAAGGTTTTTCTGCCGGGATTATACTTTTCTGAAGAAATGTGTATAAATAATTCTTCTATTGAAGCTATTCCTGCAATTGCGCATACAACAGAACATACTATAAAAGCATCGAATAATTGTATCATATAGGGGATAGTGAAAACCGAAAATCCAGTAACCTTATTTGCATAGGTATGTAAAGATGCGAATTTGTGATACTTTATAGCTGCAATAAAATATGCCGCAAGCCTTATTGCAAGCACAATGCCAACCATATACCAGAGAATGTGACGAAGCTTACTGAGCATTAACGGTATCAGTTTTAAAAGTGTAACAGTATAAAAAAGCAAATCAGCAGTGCTGTCAAGCTTTGAACCGAGTTCAGTAGTTTTTTTGGTCATTCGAGCTATCATACCGTCAAGAACGTCACTTATTCCGCAAAGAGTATATACTATATAAAAACTTGTCGATAATGGCTCTGTAAACAGTAAACACATTGTCCCGACAATACGAAGCATGGTTATACAGTTTGGTAAAGAAAATACTTTTTTATTTACCATTAAAAATTCACTCCTGTTATTGAAAAAATATTAACAAACTATAGGTTGTATAATTACTTATTATACTATTCATTTTGAAAGTTGTCAATATATGAAAAGCAAAAAAAAAAGGGAATATGCCCGTAAAAAAGCATATTCCTTTTAATCATCGAGGTTTTTTGTATCTCATTTCATGCTTCAAACTTACCTATGATTCCATGGAGGTACCTCTGTCCTTATGAATTTTTTCTTATGTTCGGTTTACTTTTGTTTTTTGTTTATCCTGATTTCTCTTGTATCTCCATTCCATTCTACGTCCATATCAAGCTCTTCTGAAATAAATCTTACAGGAATCATAGTTGAATTGTTGATAATTTCAGGAGCAATTGAAAGCTGTTTTTCTTCACCGTTTACAAGAGCCTTATCCGAATCAATGGTAAGAATTATTGTTGTTCCGTCTTTTAGGGCGGTAACTGTTCTTGTTTCCCCGTCCCAGGTAACCTCTGCGCCCAATGCTTCTAAGATGGCTCTGAAGCCAACAAGTGTTGAATCGTTTTTGATTATAGGGTCGGTATCAAATTTTAACTGTGAACCGTCAACATAGACATTTATTTTTGAAGCTGTATGCATATTGCGGTTATTCTGACGGTCAGGTCTTTGTCCTCCGGAACCGCCCATTCCTTCTCGTCCGCCGAATGCATTGCCGGAGGTGACAGTACCTGCAGTTTGTGTTACGGTTACATATTCTTCATCATTTACCAAGACTGTGTATTCGCTGTCTGTTTCAAGGAATTTTGATGAGAATACAAGTGCCGAAAATGCTTTTTCTCCTGTGTGTGACATTAATACAGTTCCGTCAGAAGCTTTGATAGCTATATTTGTGCCGGCCTCATAGGTCTGTGAAAAATTTACCCTTAAAATATTCTGACCGTCTGCATTTCTCGGTAACTGTAACATACCGGCACTTGAAAGCGTAATAACAGTACCTGCATTAATGCTCATTGTACCCTGTGCATCAAGAGCACCGTTTCCGTTATTTTCCGGGCCGTCAATAATAAGAGTACCGCCGTTTATTGTTAAATTTCCGTTTGAGTCTATTCCGTCACAATTGGTTTTAATATAAATGTTACCGTCGTTGATTGTTACAGCGTGTGCAGCTGCTGTTTCTTCATCTACCATTCCGAAACCGCCCATATCGCCTTTTGCACCCATTCCACCTCTTGTGCCTTGCGGTCGTTCGGCTTGTGCAGTGTTTGTATTGTCCGTTTCACCTCCGGTAATTCCGTCAGGTCTTTGAGGCATTTGTCTGTTTGGTCTCATTCTGTCTTGTGGTATTTCGCCCTCGGGAGGCTGAAAGTCAACAGGAGGCTTACCATCGGGATGCTGTCCGCCTTGCAGTCTTGACGGTCTTTGAGAAGCTGTCATGCCTTCGGGCATATTTTCAGGATTAAATTCTTCTCTGTTTGGCATACCGGGCATTTCACCAAAACCTGTATTATCTGTTTCAGTGTCAGAATTTCCTGTATTAATTCCGTCATCACCTGCATCGATAGTAATATCACCGCCGTTGATTGTTAAAGAACCTTTGCTTTCAATACCTTCATTTTCTTTTGAAATAACATTAACTTTTCCACCATTAATAATAAGCTCTTCCTCTGCCTTTATACCTTTTCCTGTTTCTGAGGTAATATCAATATTACCTCCTGCTATTGTGATAAGGTTATTGGCTTTTATTCCATGCTCGTATGAATTAACTGTAATATTTCCGTTTTCGATAAGTATATCATCATCAGATGCAATACCGTGCATATAATTGCCGGTGACTGTTAAACTGCCGTTCCCCTTTATTTCAAGATCGTCATTTGAAAAGATTGCCGCATTTGCGTCATCATCCTCAGAAAGGGAATAGGTCTTTGAATCGGTTAAATAATTTTGAGTATCTTCGGTAATTGTAATAAGTCCTTCTTCTGTTTCGTAAAAATAAATTGCAGGACCTGTTGTGCTTGTAATATTAACACCGCTTAAACGAAGCTTTACTTTTTCAGCGGCATCAATGTAAATCATACCGTCTGAAAGTGTTCCTGTTACGGTAAAATCACCGCCGTCGGTTATTTTTACGATATTTTCATCAAAGGTAACCCCACTGCCTGTTGCAGTCATTTCATCAAGATTGATTGTTCCGGCATTGTCTTTCCATGCATTGCTGTCAGAAGCAAGACAACCCGTTGAAGCAGTAATCATGCAAAATCCTAAAATTGCCGACATTGTTTTATTCATAGTAATCAACTTCCTTTCTTTTTTTAAATCAGTTTGATTATTTTATGATTTGAGGAGCAACGGAAAGCATGATGTTAAGATTTCCGTTTCTGCATCTTAATTCGTTTAAAAATTCCTGTTCATCAAGATTTTTATCAACTGTTACGCTGTAATAGATTTCAAAAAGTGAACCGAGATCTGTTGTCCTGATTTTTGAAAGGCTGTATGTTTTGGTATATTTTTCAAGAATATCATCAAAAGCTCCGTGATAGTTTAAATCCTCTGGAATGGTTATTCTCAGATTTTTATGAATTGTTTTTCTCTCAAACAGGTTAGCTTTTTCGCTTAAATATATAACAATACAAAGAATTACAACAAAAAGCAATCCGTAACCGTAAAGACCTACACCACAGGCAAGACCTGCTGCAATATCAAAGAAAATGAACCCTATATCCTTAACATCTCCCGGAGCACTTCTGAAACGAATGATGGACAGAGTTCCTGCCAGACTGAATGCTCTTGCAATGTTACTGCCGATAAATAAAATAATTACCGACAGAATAACAGGGAGCATAAGAAGTGTTACAGAAAGACTTCTCTGATAGTGCTCTTCGCTTTGTGTTTTAAAATATGTAAATGCAATAATTGCACCTGACAGCAAACCGAAAAGTATTGTTATGATAGCCCCCGAAACTGTTATTTCGGAAGATGCATTTACTAAAATATTGTTAAATAAGTTTTCCATTGTAAAAATTTCTCCTTCTTCTGATAGATTTATACATTTGTTAAAATATTATTTTTAAGATATTTGTTATATTCAGTTCCGTATTTTGAAAAGCTCTGGCGTCTTATATTAAGCTCGGAAAGCATATGAGTGAGCCAGAGAGGCTTTGCTTTTGAAGTTTTGACCTCCATGAGATATACTACATCGTCTAAAAGCAAATCACCATAATCGCCATTTTCAAGCCGTAAATCATAGCGACGTGAACGGATATTCATATCAAACGATATTCTCAGGTCCCTGTCGTTTTTGTCAAAGTATGCAATTCTGTCATATGAAATACAGAGCTTTGGCTCGACATTATAAATTTTTAAAAAGTATGTAATCTCTTTCAAAACCTGTGGATTCATATAATCATCAACAACGGGAGGTATGCCTGTTTCCAGAAAGGCATATGCTTCAGAAAGCTTCAGGGTTGTCCTTCTTTTATTTACTATACCGTTATATTTTTTCTTGATTTCAAGATATACATTTGATGAAAGAGTGGGGATGCCATAGCTTCGTAACCGGAGTTTTTCCTTGTAGTCGGGCTTTGATAATGAATTTCTTATAAGATAGCTGTCGCAGGTGTCATAGTAAATATTGGATATTTGATAAACACCGTGGTTTTTGTTATGTTCATCAAGTTCCATTTTTGAATCCATAATTTCTACCACTCTTTGATATGTTTTCCTATCAAGCAAATGCTTATGCTCATATCTGTTAAATACTTCTATAGCCGTTGTTATCATCTCCTTTGCTGTTAATAACTCTATTATACACCAAAAAAATTGAAAGTGCATTAAAATTTGCAATTTTTTATTTATTTTTTTCTTTTTGTTAATTTTATTATATCAGATTTATGTGTCCAAAATGTGATAGGTATGTTAATTTTTTGTTGTTTGTAAATATGTTTCAGCCGCTTTGGTTTAAATTGATTTTATCAGATAAAGATTAAGACTTAATTAGAAAATATAAAACATTTTGTTAACATAAAATGATAAGAATTTTGTCCATATTGAGGGAAATAAATAAGAATGTAGTGAATTGACTTGTTAATAAAAATGTTTTATTATTAAAGTATACAAAGATATACATAATAAAGTATATTAATTTATTAAGAACGGAAAGGTGAAGAAAATGAAACTAAAACAAAGAATACTTAGTTTAATCCTTTCGGTTTCAATACTGACATTAATTATGCCGTTTAATGTCATTGCTGAAACAACAGAGGATACGATTACGGGAGAAGAAACTGTAACAGATACTTTTGAGGTAAAATTATCTCCGGAAAATTATGCGACAATATACTTAAATCAGATCGGATATTCGAATCATAATACAACAAGAGCTCTTGAACTTTACTATAATACACCATATACTGCAAATGACAATATATACACAGAACATGGCAGTATAATATCAAGTTATATCATTCCTCTTAAAAAACAATCAGCAAAGTAACTATTAATTATTATATGTCAAAAGGTTCGGGCATAACTTCAACAAGATATATACCTGTATTTTATGATACTAACAGTTTCAGTATTGAGGCAGATGCTGCCAGATATGATAATACTACTGAACAGTACACATCTGTTGCGACTTATGCAGACAATTACTGGTGCAGGATAACACTGACAGAACATAAACTTAATTTATATTAAAAAACACTCAAAACGGTTACGAAAATGTTTCGTAACCGTTTTGTTGACTTTTGGATTTTTTATATGTTATAATTGTCTGAGTAAAGGTATTAAAGAATAGGAGATTAAAATGACTACAGAGTTAAAAAAGGAAAGTGAGATATTAACAGAAGACAAATTCAATACGAAAGAATACAAGCGTTCAAGAGCAGCATATATGGCAGAGTGCACTTTTGAATATTTTGTGGATATTCTTGTTGCAGACGCATTTCTGGCAAAGCTTTTGACACACATAGGGCTAAGTGATGCAATGACAGGTATAATTTCATCATTCATTACACTCGCATTTTTGTTCCAACTGTTGTCAATATTTGTTGCAAGGAAAATAGTAAATACAAAAAAAGTGGCAGTAACATTTCATGTTTTAAGTCAGCTGTTGTTTTTGTCTTTGTACACAATACCGTTTATGCCATTTTCAACCGGAGTAAAAACTGCCATGGTAGTTGTATGTGTACTGATTGCATACATAAGTAAATACCTTGTGTCTACTGTTATTTTCAAGTGGGCAAATTCCTATGTGAATCCTGCAAAAAGAGCAAGATTTTCAGCTGTTAAGGAAATGATTTCACTGTTTATGGGTATTATATATACTCTTGTAGTAGGGATGATTGTAGATAAATTTGAAGCTATAGGAAATATTAGTGGTGGATTTATATTTATTTCAATTACAATTTTTACTCTTTCTATTTGTGATTTTGTAAGCCTTATGGCGATAAAGAATCAGATACGGGATGTTAAAAGAGAAAAAGAACCTCCTTTTAAAGAGGTAATAAAAGATATTATGGGTAACCGCAATTATCTTAATCTTATTCTTATGACAATACTTTGGGATATAGCAAGATATATGACTGTCGGTTTTTTGGGTGTTTTCAAAACCAAGGATTTACTCTTATCGGTCGGTACAATTCAGATAATTAACATAATTTCTAATTTTGTAAGATTATCTGTATCGCTCCCGTTAGGTAAGTTTTCTGATAAGCATTCTTATGCAACGGGTATAAAGGTCGGGTATATGATAGTGGCATTGGGATTTTTTGTAAATATGTTCACGACTCCACAAAGATGGTGGTGCATTGTAGTTTACACAATTTTATATAGTGTAAGTCTCGCCGCAACCAATCAGAACTCATTTAATATCAGTTACAGCTATGTAAAGGCTGAATATTTTGTGCCTGCAGGAGCAATTAAAAACAGTATCGGAGGAATATTTGGGTTTGCTGCATCCTTCGTTGGGAGCAGAATTCTCGCTGCAATTCAGGCAAACGGAAATACTTTCATGGGAATGCATGTGTACGGTCAGCAGGTTTTGAGTGCTATTTCTTTCGTTGTGATGGTTATTACTATTTTGTTTATTCATTTTGTGATTGAAAAACAAGAAGTATTGGTGCAGTGAGGAACAGGTTAAAAAAAACGCCTTTAGGGCGTTTTTTTAAACCTGTTCACCTGTCAAATCATATTCATTTGCATCAAGTATTTTTACCTTTACAATATCACCGAATTCAACATCATCTGTTGCACCGAAATACACGGTTGAATCAACACCTATACTGTCACAGCGGCTTCTGCCAAAGAAAAGGAAGCTTTCTTCTTCATAACCCTCGACAAGAACCTCACAGACTGTACCGATTTTTTTCTGATTTTTTTCAAGCGAGATTTTTTGCTGCAAGGTCATAAGCTTATCAAGGCGTTCCTGCTTGACTTCTTCTTCAATCTGATCTTCAAAATCAGCGGCGGGAGTATCTTCCTCCTGTGAATATGCAAACACACCCATTCTGTCAAATTCTATTTCCTTTACAAATTCATAAAGCTCATTAAATTCTTCTTCCGTTTCACCCGGAAAGCCTACTATTAAAGATGTTCTGATTGCAGAATCGGGCATTGCTTTTCTGATTTTTTCAATGGTTGAAATTATCTGTTCTCTGTTGGTTCTTCTTGCCATTCTTCTTAAAATTCTGTTGTTTATATGCTGAATTGGCATATCAATGTAGCTACAGATTTTATCATGTGCCGCCATTGTGTTGATAAGCTCATCGGTTACCGCTTCTGTATAGAAATAATGAACTCTTATCCAGTCAACCTCATCAATTTTGCATAGCTCTTCCAAAAGCTCGGAAAGTGCATATTTTCCGTATAAATCTTTACCGTAGCGTGTTGTGTCCTGCGCTATTAAAATAAGCTCACGAACTCCTGATTTTGCAAGCTCCTTTGCCTCATCAACTATATCTTCAATTTTTCTGCTTCTGAATTTGCCGCGAATTAATGGGATTGCACAGTATGTACAGTTGTTGTCACAGCCGTCGGCGATTTTTAAATAGGCTGTGTATGACGGAGTAGAGAGAATCCTCGGAAGTCCTTCTTCGGGAGTATAGTTGTTGTTTCCGTATAAAGCAGGCTTTTCTCCTTTTAAACAGCTGTCTATAACCTCTGCAATTTTATGGTAATCACCTGTTCCGACAATTGCATCAACCTCGGGCATTTCATTTAAAAGCTCTTTGTTATAACGTTCAGCAAGACAGCCAGATGCAATTAATAGCTTACAACGTCCCTGTTTGAATTCTGCCATTTCTAAAATTGAATCTATTGATTCCTGCTTTGCCGATTCAATAAATCCGCACGTATTTACTACAATAACATCTGCATTTTCGGGATCAGCAACTATTTTGTGTCCGTATTCCTTAAGAATACCGAGCATTGTTTCGGCATCGGTCTGATTTTTTGCACAACCAAGTGATACCATTCCTATATTATAACCCATTTGTTTCTCCTTTTAAATTTCATTTAATTCAGCCTTTAAATCGTTAATGCATGATTTTATTTCATCGGGCTGATAACCTCTGTAAATAAAATAACGCATAACTCTGTCGCAGTTTTTTTTCTCAAAGTCACCTTTTAAACGTTTTTTTACAAGCTCAAAAAGCAGGTTTTCTTCCTGTTCGGGAAGCTCTGCTATTACTTCATCTATTATATATGACTTAATACCCTTTATCACCAATTCGGATTTAATTCTGTTTTTGCCGTATCTTTTTAAATTCTGCAAATCACGGGCATATCTTTTTGCGTATTCGGTATCGTCAATTAACCTGTATTCGTTAAGAAAATCAATCACATCTGAAATTATATCATCGGGTGCTCCTGCACGTTTAAGTTTGTCTTTCAGCTCTTTTTCAGAATGACTTCTGAAATCAAGGAATTTTAGTGCTTTTTCTTTAGCTTCATTATAGTTAAGTGTTTTGTTTTCAAAATTTTTCATATTTGTTTACTTTCATTATATTCTGAAATAATCAAATAACTGACCGAAATCCAATCCTGCGATTATCTTGTTATCATATATGCTAAAAAGATTGTGATAGCCCAATTGCATACTCTCCGACTGCACGCCGAATTTCATTGAAAGATATGCTTCAAGGTATGCCGATAAATGGTCACAGGCACGGATGATTTGACCGTCAATCGGATTGTACCGGTCATCATTGTATTTTTCGTTAATTGCATCAGATGTTGTTTTTATGGTTTTCCCGTCAATTATAATTTTTGAGTCAAATTCATTGTGTGTATAGAATTCAAGCTCATTTTGCCAGCTTTTGGGAACAAGCGGATAAATAATTTTTTGCATCTGCTCATTCTCGATTTCGCTAATCAGACTGTCAAGTCCCTCAACCGATGCTTTGACGGGAGAAACTATATCACGAGTGAGAACCTCAGGTAAATCATGGAATAAAGCTCCAAAGAAGTTGTTTACTGCTCTTTTATGGCAGACACCTATTTCAAGACCGCAGAAATAAGTTAAAATCGCAACTACAAGCATATGATCCATAACATATGTTTCGGGGATTCTCACCGTTCTCGACCATCTTTGCTGATAGCGGAGCTTTCCTATAATCTGCAAAAACTCCTGTAAATCGGGATTGGTTGCAAATTTCTGAAAACCGTCAAAGGTGTTGCAGGCGGAAAGCCCGCGTGTTACTTCTGATTTTACCTGTTCAATTCCGTATGTAGTGGAATTTAGGGGATATATTACTTTAAATTCCCAGTCTGTTGCATAGTAATGAGCCGCTTTTAATATTTGTTTTTCCTTTTTTGCATATTCGGGATTTTTGAAGTATTCGGTCATCTTTTCAAAAAAATTGCCGTTTAAACATTCAAGAATAGCCTTTGACTGATTAAGAACCCATTCATTTATCTGATCACCCTTTTCTTTCATAAGACTGTGATAGATAGGGGGTTTTATATCGGTTAAAATTTCACGGTGTAAAAACTCATATATTCCGCCTTCAATTAACAGTAGCGGATCATAATTTCCCTCACCTTCGCATTTTGCAAGAACATATGCATAAAACATTTTGTGAGCCTGCTTGTCAAGCTCTGTAAAACCGCATGACGGACGTATATGATCGTTCCATCTCTGAATTGATACGGCTTCGTAAATTAAGGATATCAACGCTTTTCTGATCATGGGGAAGGCCTCCTGTTTAATATGATGGTTTATTCGGAGTATTCTCTTACTCTGAATTTAACTCCTGTTTCTTCAGCAATTTTTCTGCATTCTTCAATTTCGTCCTTACCTATAACGTCTACAACACTTAGAATTACATCAGGTACATATTTGCTTGCCTTTTTTGCAAAATCAAGCATTTCATAAAATCCGTCTTCACCGTAATCGCAAATGCATATATCGTTATATTTTTTAGCATTTTCAGCATTTAAGCTGATTGAGATGCAGTCAACAAGTCCTTTAAGCTCGGGTGTAACATCACGTCCTGCAATTCTGTTTGCATGGCCGTTTGTATTTACTCTGATTTTTAAATCTGAATTTTCCTTTATATATTTTGCGGCTCCTATCAGTATGTCGAACCGGTATGTGGGTTCTCCGTAGCCACAGAAGATGATTTCTTTGTAAGCTTTAAAATTCATGTCGTTAAGAGCTTTGATAACCTCATCAATCTCAGGCTCATGCTCAAGCCATAAATCAATCTGATCCACTCCCGATGGGGTGAAGCGAATGCAGAATTTGCATTTGTTTGTACATCTGTTTGTTAAGTTGACATACAGATTGTTTTGATATTTGTAAACTATATTCATTGCCGGCATTGTTTATTTCCTCCGTTTAATCTATTTTGAAACATTTTTTTGCGTTTTCAAAGGTACAGTGTTCAACCTCATCAACGCTGATACCCTTTACTTCTGCAAGCTTTTCTGCTACATAATGTATATATAATGAGCTGTTTCTCTTACCTCTGTTGGGTTCGGGGGCAAGATAGGGACAGTCAGTTTCGATTAAAATTCTGTCAAGCGGTACATACTTTGCCGCCTCAATAGGTTTTTGTGCTTTTTTAAAGGTAAGGCTTCCGCCGAATGCAACATAAAGCCCTAAATCAAGAACCTCTCTTGCCATTTCTGAGCTTCCCGAATAGCAGTGAAATACTCCGCCGCACTCGTCAGCCTTGTTTGCCCTTAGAATATCAAGTGAATCGGAATGTGCATCCCTGTCATGTATTATTATCGGCAGATTAACCTCTCTTGCAAGCTCAATCTGTCTTGCAAACCATTTTTTCTGTAAATCTCTCGGTGAGTTATCGTAATAATAATCAAGACCGATTTCTCCTATTGCCTTAACCTTCTTTTCTGATGAATATTTTTCAAGCGTCTTAATATCGTCCTCTGTCATAAATTCAACCTCATGTGGATGAACTCCTACAGATGCATACATAAACGGAAATTTTTCGCATAATTTCAGTATATACGGTATTTCATCAATTGATGAACAGGCGTTCATAATATATCCGACATTGTTTTGAGGCATTGTTTCTAAAAGATCAAAAACATCGTCACGAAAACGGTCGTCATTGTAATGTGCGTGTGAATCGAACAGCATTTTATTCTACATTCCTTTCGTATGTCATTTTCCCAATAATATATTAATTTCATTTAAGCATTCGCCGTTAATCAATCTTTGTAAAAACAAAAGAAGATTAAAACCCGCAAATGTGATAAATAATACAAGTGCGGCAACGGAAAAACCGGTTTTTTCCGATTTTGTATTCAGTACATAAAAGTTATAGTAATGCTTTGATTTTACAAAGGTTACATAAAGTATAACAGGGAACAGGACAGCAAGAATTGTAATGATAATTCCAATTGCACCTAAGCTGTCAGACGGAACAAATGTCAGCTGACAAAGACTTGTAAAGTTATTTACGGCGTGTAGTATCATTGTAAGAAATACTGAGCCTGTACAATGTCTGAATACTCCGAAAAGAAGTCCCAGGAAAAATATAGGAATAAAGCTTCTTGCTTCAAAATGAAGTACGGTAAAAACAAGAGAGCTTGAAATAAGCGATACTGCAAAACCGTATCTTTCAAAAAGCTTCATTATAACACCTCTGCAAAGCAGTTCTTCAAAAACTGGTGCAGCAATGCAAAGTGCTGTAAAAGCAATTATAAATTCACCTGTATTTTGAGGTATCATTATTTGAGAGGTTGCTGTTTCTGAACCGAACATTATTATCAAAACGGTCTGAACGGGCATGGTTGCATAAGTTATAAAATACTGTGCTCCGAGAGTAAGTAAAACTGCTCCGGGAAGAATCATAGGATTAAATTTTTTTATCCCGAGAGCATCGGCAGGTGTTACGCCGTTTCTCTTTGCATAAAAAATACCGATAGCAACAGGCAAAAGAAGAGCTGTTTCACCTATTATTGATACAACATATTCATTAAGATCAGGAAATAAGAAGGTCAGCGGAAGGGCAACCGAATACATAGCGGCAATTGTAATTACCGCAAGCCACCATCCGACCTGAAAACCTTTATTCACAAACAATCAACTCACTCTCTGTTACAAGAAAATCCATATTAATGTCAAAATCCTGTGTTTTAATATTTTCACATATCTGAAAATCATAGCAGTAACCGATTTTTACGGCATTTGTTTCCTCTAAAAATCTGTCAAAGCAACCCTTGCCGAAGCCTACTCTTGAACCGTGGCGGTCAAATGCTATTCCTGGTATTATTATTACATCAATTTTTTCTTTGGGAAAAACAGATGCATTTTTCGGCTCACAAATATTATAGTCGCCCAAAATATATTCTGTATTTTCGGATATTTTAACAGGTGTTATTATATCATTTCTTGTGATGGGGAGAAGAAGAGTCTTTGAATCTGAAAAAAATCTGTTAAAAAGCAGTCTTGTATCAGCTTCATTTCCCAAAGGGTAATAAAGCATAATAACCGAAGCTTTTTTATAAAGCGTTGAACTGATAAATGTATCTGCAATTTTGCGGCTCTTTTCAAAAACCTCTTCCTTTGTCATTTGTGAACGTTTTAATTTGTTTATCTTTCGTATTTCTTCTTTAATCAATACTGCATTACTCCCTTTAATTCGGAGGCTGTTTTTTTATTTCTTAATTTTTCAACAATAAGGAACCCGAAATCGGAGGCAGCACCTGCACCTTTACCTGTTATGATTTTACCGTCACAAACAGCCTTGTCAGAGCATAATAAAGCTCCGTCAAGAAATTTCTCAAACCCGGGGAAACAGGTTGCTTTCTTACCTTTTAAAAGTCCTTTTTTACCAATAATTGACGGTGAGGCACAGATTGCCGCAATATATAAATCATTTTGCACTGCATAGTCAATTAATTCATGTACATTTTTATCTTCATCAAGATGTACATGACCTGCACCGCCCGGAAGCATTAAAAGCTCCATATCTGTCTTGTTTAAGTCCTCCATTAAAATATCTGCCTTTACGGTAATTCCGTGGGCACCTTTTACACATAAATCCTTAACACCGACGGTCATAACCATAAGACCTGCACGTTTCATAATGTCGATTGGCTCAATAGCCTCAATTTCTTCAAATCCGTCAACTAATAATACATATATCATGTCATTCACCTAAACCTTTCTGCTTTAAAAACAAAGCATATTAATATAGTTGTTTTTCTTTTCAAACAATCCTTTGAGCAATGAACTGTCACCGCTTATCAGATTAAGCTTTTTAGCTTCTTCAATGCTGATGTAGCCGAGAACAAGCATTGCAAGAGTTCCTACATCGGTTGCAACATCGCAGTCGGTATCAATTTTGATTACCTCCGAGTTTGATATTGCAAAGGTCCGGTTGTTATCCTCTATCAGCCTGTCGATTATCTGTAAACGTACATTGCCGGAAAAATCTTTGGAAAGATATTCCAAAATATTCCTTACATTATTTATTCTTGCCATTACAAACGGACATATACTTGCAGTATTCCTTGAATCACAAAAATCAAGATAAGATAAATCGTTAACGGGAGCTTTTATTGTTATTTTTGTAACTTGTACATCATGCGCCTTTATGTAAGCCATAAGTCCCTCATATGCTTTTCGTGTTGTGTATGCCATTTCATAGACTGCAAAATGACCGTTTTTTAATACGTACAACATATATCCTGAGGGATTGTTTTCTTCGTCCTTTAATATTGCTATTTTACCGCCGAAGTTACCGATTAAATCCTCTAAGATTAGCTTCCAGTTTTCTTCGTTTCGCAAAAGTGTTGCATTCATGTCAGATGTATACTCTTCGTAAACTGTATTTAATGCATCAATAACCGTATCACTGATTTTATGTCTTTCGATACTGCCCTTTATTGTAAAGGCAGGAATATCGTCAGGAGTAATATTGTATTGTTTGAAGCTGTAACAGGTTGAAAAACCGTATTTTTCATAGAATTTATAGCTGTGGGGAACAATAAGGCTTATCGGAATATCTCTGTCATTTATTGATAACAGCGTGTCGGCAAGCAATTGTTTTTCGGTTGATTCACTGCGATACTCAGGCAGTGTAACGAAGCCTGCAATATATGCACAGTCAACAGTGTCATTATTTAAATTCATTTTGTGGGGGATAAATCCCGAGCTTGCGATAAGCTGTGAATCTTGGCATACAACAAGACTGTTTTGGCTGTAAAATGCACGGTTAAAAAACCATTGTGTAAAATTTGTTGAATAGCCGTAAAACTCATCCCACATTTTACGGATTGCTTTTATATCGGCTTTTGAGGCAATTCTTGAGTGCATTATTATCATTCCTCCCGAGTTTACATAACAGATTCCGGAATTTTAAAACAAAAAACTCCGATTATTACTTAATTATATCACATTTTAAAAGAAAATACAATATAAGAATGTATAATATAAAATCTTGTAGGACAAATTTAACATTTTTGAAATATAAAAACTCAGCAAAAGATTTTTAAAGCCCTGTATTCACGGTAATCATAGGTTGATAAAGGACGGTTATCCGAATCAATAGTATGTGCAGCAACAAGAACGGTTTCGGGTGTGCCCGAGCCGGCATTAACGACAACGGGAGAATGATCAAAGCTTCCCGGCTCACCGCCGAAATCAAGCTGAACTATATCTCCCGGCTGAACCTCTTGTAACGGTATTTCAATGGCTCTTGGACCGGGACCTGTGTTGTTTGTAAGAAAGCTGTAAAGCTGATTTACTCCCGTCCATGCAGGGGCACGGTTGTTGACAGTGATATAATACCAGCCGAATGTGGGAGTAAAATTCATAATTCCGCAGCCGGCATATATAACCTGTGAGGCAAAATTAGTGCAGTCACCTCCTATGTTTTCAAAATCGTAAAAAGCGGGATTTCTTGAAAATGCCCATCTGTGGGCATATGCTACTGCCTTTGCTCTGTCATACATAAAAAAGACCTCCTTTTCCATAAAAATTTAAAAAAGTTATTGCAAATAATTAAAGTATGTTATATAATATAATATGGTTTAAGGGAAAAATTGTTATTGGTGGTGATAATCAATGATTTTAAAGCTGGCGGATTTGGTGATTGAAGTAAAATCAAGGTATAAACTTACCTATGATGTGTGCTTTGATTACTTATATGACGGTGATGAAAAGATTGATTTTACAACCTATGCAACAAATGAGCAAATAGAGGCTGAAAGAAAAAAAACACCGGAGTTTTCCGATGCAGTTTTGGAAAATACCTGTATTTACAGAAATATCTGTAATGAGATATTAAAGTATAATGCTATATTTATTCACTCGGCAGCGATAAGTGTAGATGAGCGTGCATATTTGTTTTCTGCAAACAGCGGAACCGGCAAGACAACACATATGAATTTATGGCTTGATAAATTCGGCGAACGTGCATTTGTTATTAACGGGGATAAGCCTATTATCCGTATGGTTAATGATACGCTTTATGTGTACGGAACGCCATGGTGCGGAAAAGAGGGACTCAACAGAAATGTCCGTATTCCGATGGGAGCAATGTACATTCTTGAACGCTCGCCTGACAACAGAATAAGAAGGGCTGAAAATAAAGAGGCACTGATGGCAGTTATTTCTCAGACAACCCATCCTAAAAATAAGGATTTATTAAATCTGATGTTTACCAATATCGGTACAGTAATTGAGCATACACCTGTTTTCGTGCTGGGCTGCAACATGGAAAAGGAGGCTTGTGAAATAGCTTACGGTGCGGTAAACCAATAAACTTGTTATTATTAATATAATAAATTATAAAAATAAGAGAGGGAAATGAAGATGTATAAGTTTAACAATGAGAAAAAAGAAATTACATTTGAAAAATACAATACTCCAACACCTTGGATGAATTATTTTTCAAACGGTACATTTCACACAATGATGTCACAGGCAGGAGGCGGTGTTGCGTTTTATAAGTCACCTCAAATCTGGAGAATTAACCATTACAGATTTTTCCACTTGCCGACAGACAGAAGCGGATTCTATACATATATTAAAGACGGAGCTGATTACTGGACACCTACAAATGAGCCTTGTAAATCAAAGCCTGCAGCATGGCAATCAACTCACGGCATGGGATATTCACGCTTTGAAGCTGAGAAGAACGGCGTGAAGGCTGTATCGACTTATTTTGTAGGTCCTTTGGAAAATGCACTGATCTGGAATTTAAAGCTTACATCTGATACAGATAAAAAGGTAACGGTATTCCCATACGTTGAATTGGGTATGATGGAATTCATGAGAGAATTACAGTGGCAGTGCTATAACAAGCATCAGTTATCAGCTTATGAAAAAGACAGTGTTCTTGTTTACAAGTACGGTGTTGAAATGCAGCCGAAGCCTGATGAAACTCCGCTTGTATACTTTGCAACTGATGCAGAGATTTCTGCATTTGACTGTGACAGAGATGAATTTGTAGGCTCATACAGAAGTGAAGAAAATCCAAAAAATGTTGAGGACGGAAAGTGTACAAATTCAACATTATACGGCGGTGACCCTTGTTTTGCACTTCAGATTGATGTTGATTTAAAGGCAGGAGAAGAAAAGGTTGTTAACATTTTCTTGGGTACCGCAATGACAGAGGAAGAAATTAAAAAGTGTGTTTCTCATTGCCGTGAAGCTGATTTTGTGGAAAAATCATTTAATGCTTTACATGAACATTGGGAAAATCATTTAAATAAATTCAAGTGTGAGATTCCTGATAAAGATGCAGAAACCATGATTAACATCTGGAATCCGTATCAGGCAGAGAGAAACTTCCAGTTCTCAAGAAATATTTCATACTATGCAACAGGTACATTCAGAGGTGTCGGAGTAAGAGACACAGCACAGGATATTTTATCAATGGTACCGTTTGATTTAAGACGTGCAAAGGATAAGCTTAATTTATTGTTTTCACAGCAGTATCAGGACGGTCACACAAACCATTACTGTTTCCCGACAGAGGGATGGGAGCCTCTTGCAAGAACACATTCAGACAACCACTTATGGCTTGTAATGACAGCTTATCATATTGTAATTGAAGAGGGTAATTTGAATTACCTTGATGAAGAGGTTGAATTCTATGACGGCACAAAAGCTACTGTCTGGGAACATATCAAAAAATCAATTGATTTCTGTATGGCAAACAGAGGAAGTCACGGTTTCCCACTAATGCTTGCATCAGACTGGAACGATATGCTTTATAAGGTATGCCGTGAAGGTAAAGGAGAAAGTATCTGGACATCAATGCAGTTCGGTACTGTTTTAAGACAGATTGCAGAGCTTGCAGAGCTTAAAGGTGAGGATAAGCAGAAATATCTTGACATATATGAAGAACAAAAGAAGCTTGTAAATGAAATTGCATGGGACGGCGAATGGTACAGAAGATGTATCACCGATAACGGTACATTTATCGGTTCAAAGTCTGAGCCACAGGCAAAAATCTGGTTAAACACGCAGAGCTGGTCAGTAATTTCAGGTATGGGTGACAACGGTAAAACTGCAATGGACAGTGTTAAAACACATCTTGATACAGAGCTTGGTGTTAAGAAGATTCATCCGTCAATGACAACGGATTATCCTACAAAAGACGGAAATCTTACCTGCTACAATAAGGGCTGCGGTGAAAACGGTTCAGTATTCTGCCATGCAAACACATGGGCAATTATCGCTGAATGTATCTTAAAGAGACCTGAAAATGCTTACAAGTATTATCATCAGTTGTTGCCAATGGTTGCACAGGCAAAGGCAGGCGAATGGAGATATAAGGCAGAGCCGTATGTATATGCATCAAATATCTTCGGACCTGAAAGTGATAAATTCGGTCTTGCCAATGTATCATGGTTATCAGGTACAGCTGCATGGATGTACATTGCTGCAACTCAGTATATTTTAGGTGTTCGTGCTAAGTGGGACGGTCTTGAAATTGACCCGTGTATGCCTGCTGACTGGAAAGACGTTAAGGTAACAAGAGAATTCAGAGGCTGTACATATCATATCACAATCAAAAACGGCGGTAAAAAGACATTTATTCCGCACGTTGAGGGAAGAAAAGAATATACAGTTGAAATATAACTTTATATCGGTGCGGAGTAAAATCCGCACCTTTTGTATTTATGATTTAGTTGACAAAAAACGCATACTGTGATAAAATTACATACGGTGTAAGGGAGGATTGAAAATGTACATAAAGTTTAAAAGAGTGATAGGGATTATAACAGCGGGTATATTGTTACAAGGTGCAGTAAGTGCTGAGGAAGAGTTATCTGTATCAAAAACCCTGCCGTATAAGTATACGGTAGTTGCTCAAAAGGAAAACAACGAAGGACTTTATTATGATATAAATGCTTTTCGCTATGAGGATATAATGGAATTTCTTTTGCCGTACAGCTGTGATTTATCGCAGGTTGCAGTAACCGTGCTTGATGAAAATAACGAGGAATTAGCTACCGATATTGTTGATTTTACCGATGAAGATAATCAGATAATTGAAGTGGGAGAGTATGCTCTTGAAATGAGAGGTTCAAGTTCAGAATTACCTGTTATAAATATGGAAATTGATGAAGAAAACGGTACAATAAAAGCGATGAATGAATCGGAGGATCATTCCGTTGCGTGTTACGGGGATTTGACTGTTCATGTGCCTGAAAAATTAGCAGAAGAATGGGACTGTGATACCGTAACAACAAGCGTCGGGAATGATGAAAAAGAGGATACTCCGGGAACATTCCGTTTAAGGGGAAGAGGCAATTCAAGCTGGACGACTGCCACAGACAAGCAAAGACCGTATCAGGTTAAGCTTGAAAAAGGACTAAGCATTCTCGGAATGGAAAAAAATAAAGACTGGGCATTGCTCCGCTCAGAAGACAACAGAAAGTTTTTAAGTAATAAAATATGTTATGATATGGCTGCTGATTTCGGTATTGAGAATACACCGGGTGCAAGAATGGCAGATGTATATTTAAACGGTAATTACATAGGTGTTTATACTGTAACTAATACCGTGAAGGTAGGAAAATCGTCAGTTCCCATAACTGATATTGATGAACAGATTGGTGACGGTGTTGATGTTGAAGATATTGATATTACCGGCGGTTATCTTCTTGAAATTGATAATTTCCCCGAAACTCTGCAATTTGGCACAAATAAAAATCAGATTACCATAAAAGCCCCTGAGGAATTAGATACAACAGTGGATGAGGGTTCAAAATATGATTATATAAGAAACCTTATGAGTGATTTGTTTGATGCTGTTTACGGTGATGGATATATGTCCGACGGCAGACATTTTACAGAGGTTCTTGATATGGACAGTACGGTAAGATATTTCCTTTTGCAGGAGCTTACCGGAAACTATGATACAGGCAGAGGAAGCACCTTCTTTTATAAGGATACTGACAGTATAGATTCCAAAATTTATATGGGTCCTGTGTGGGATTCCGATGCGGCTTTTGAACATTTCAGCAATGACTGGACTTTATATCATAAGGGTGTCACATGGCTGGAAGCAGATGCACAGAATTATACTTTTATGTCAGAATTATGCGAGCATAAGGAGTTTGTAAGCTATTTAAAGGCATATTATGTTGATAATTTCAAGAATAATAATATAAGAAATATATATACAGAATATGCCCAAAAGGCAGAGGTTTATATGAAAGAAATTGAAAAGTCTGCATTGGCAACAAGTCATGTCTATGATATGGCGGATCCTGATATTTCGTACATTTCAAGTTATATTGATGTAAAGAGTAAATTTGTGGACGAAAACATTCTGGAATTTATACAAGCTGCTGCAAATGGTGAAGAAATTGTGCTGTGTGAGGGAGAGTCTGACAGCACGGATGTTTATGTAAAAGGCAATAAGGTATACTGTTCATTTGAAAATAATTCCCGCGAGGAAGCTGAAATAATGCTTTTAACATATTCAACAGACGGAAAACTTATAAGCGTAAGCGAAGCATCAAAGGTGATACCGGGTACAAAAATATACAAAAACTTTGAGCTTTTATACAGCGGTGAGTTTATGTTTAAGGTATATAATAATTTAAAGGCGGATACTTTCAAAACCGCAGGTTATAAAGAAGTGAATGTTTATAATAATGACAACACAGTAATCTATGAAAATCCACCGCAAAAAGATGTAGTAAATCCATCAAAGGGTGACATTAATATCAGAGATTTGTTAAATAACAGATAATAAAAAGCGTGCCTCAAAAGCGGGGCACGCTTAAAATTTATTCTTTACCGTTCCAGCAATAAGTACAAAGCTTTGACGGATCAATTCCTGTAGATTCAAGCATATCATCAAGTCTTAAATAGCTCAATGATGTAAAATGCAGCTTTTCTCTTATCTTTTCAACCATGTTATTGTATTTGTCGGTGTTGGGGTCAGCATATTCATACAGAGTTTCACGGTCGGGATTTCCTCCTTCAAGCTCAGCTATGGTTCTTCTTGTAATAAGCTCCATTTCAGATGTTGAACGTGAAAAGTTAAGATATTTACAGCCAAACAGTAACGGCGGACAACCTGTTCTTATATGAACTTCTTTTGCACCGCTGTCATATAAAAATTCGGTTGTTTCACGCAGTTGTGTACCTCTTACTATTGAGTCATCTATAAGAAGCAGACTTTTTCCGTTTATTAAATCATGAATTGGTATAAGCTTCATTTTTGCTATAAGGTTACGCTTGCTTTGATGCGTGGGCATAAAGGAGCGAGGCCATGTGGGCGTGTATTTAACAAAAGGTCTTGAGTACTGGAGCCCTGATTCATTAGAGTATCCAATAGCATGTGCAAGTCCGGAATCGGGAATCCCTGCAACAATATCAGGTGTTACTTTATCTTTATCACGTTTTGCAAGACAGCTTCCACAGTTATATCGCATCTGCTCAACGTTAACACCTTCATATGATGAAGACGGATAGCCGTAGTAAACCCATAAAAATGTACAGATTTTCAAATTATTATCGGGAGAAACAATGGTTTTTACATTTTCGGAATCAATTACAACAATTTCTCCGGGTTTTAAAACTTTATAATCGGTGTAGCCGAGATTCAGATATGCAAAGCTTTCAAAGCTCGCACAGAATCCGTGATTTTCTTTTTTTCCTATGGCAATAGGTGTTCTTCCTGACTTATCTCTTGCGGCATATATGCCCTTTGTTGTAAGAATAAGCATACTCATGGAACCATCTATAATTTCCTGTGCATACTGTATTCCCTCTATAAAATTCTCCTTTTGATTAATGATTGCCGCAACAAGCTCGGTTTGATTAATAATCCCGTTTTGCATTTCAAAAAAGTGAGTATGCTTGTCTATTATTTTTTCGGCTATTTCTTCTGAGTTGTTGATTTTACCTACTGTTGTTATAGCATAAGTTCCGTGATGTGAACGGATTAAAATGGGTTGTGCTTCAAAATCTGAAATACATCCTATTCCGAATTTCCCGTGCATATCGTGGGATTCTGATGAGAATTTTGTACGAAACGGTGTGTTTTCTATATTGTGAATTGCTTTATCAAATCCGTTTTCTTCGCTGTAGACCGCCATTCCCGCACGTCTTGTGCCGAGATGTGAATGATAATCAATTCCATAAAATAAGTCAAATACGCAATCATCATGGGATGTTACGCAAAAAAAACCACCCATATGTTATACCTCTTTTCACGATTGTTTTAATAATAATGATATAATTATTATATCATATGTTTTTTAAGTTTTCAATCAATATTGTAAATAAAATTTTATATATTTTTTAAAATATCACAATTCAAAATGCATAATAAAAACTACAGATGAGGGTGTGTGTATAACAATTACAGATGTTTCAGATGTGTTCGCATTAAATTATAATAAATAAAAATTAATGCAAAGATGATAATTTTGTGAAAGAAAAAATAGTGGATGTATTTAATTTGATTTGGGTTTTCAAAAAAATTTCTAAAAAATTATTCTAAAAACGAAAAAACACTTGACAAAACTAAAAAAATAATGTATAATGTTATAGCTTAGTATGTGCTGAGCAGTTTGTCTTAACAGAAGACATTCCTTGCCTGAAATACGATTTCAGGACATAAGTCCATAAGGAGGTGCAATAACATGGCTGAAAAGATCATGAACAGCTACGAAACAATTTTTATCATTGATGCAAGCTTAGAAGAAGAAGCAAGAACTGCAGTTCAGGAGAAGTTTACTTCTTTGATTGCTAAGAACGGAACTGTTGAAGCTGTAGATGAATGGGGTAAGAGAAGACTTGCTTACGAAATCAACGACAAAACAGAAGGTTACTATGTTTTGGTTGACTTTAAGGCGGCTTCTGATTTTCCAAAGGAGCTCGACAGACAGTACAGAATTACTGACGGTATTTTGAGAACTATTATCATCCGTAAGGAAGACAAATAATAGTAAACTCGAAAGAAAGTGGTGTAAATTATGAACAAAGTTATATTAATGGGAAGACTCGCAAGAGATCCGGAATTACAGCAAACTCCCCAGGGAACAACAATGTGCCGTTGTGCTATTGCTGTTAATAGAAGATTTGCAAAGGAAGGTCAGCAAAACGCTGATTTCATTAATTTCACAGCTTGGAGACAAACTGCTGAATTTATTTGTAAGTTTTTTAAAAAGGGAAGTATGATTGCTGTTGTAGGTAGTATTCAGACACGTTCATGGGACGGTCAGGACGGTAAGAAGCAGTTTGCAACAGATGTTGTTGTAGAAGAAGCTTATTTTACAGGTTCTAAGGCTGAATCGGGAACAGGAATGAATGACGGCGGATTTGCGGCTCCTGCTGCACAGCCACAGGCTCAGCAAGATGCTCCTTTTGATGAGTTTGATTCCATGGGATTTGCCGCTATGGGCGGTTCAGAAGATGATTTACCGTTTTAATTTAACAGAATGATAAAATTGTAAAGGAGGTTTTTTCAATGCCTGAAAAGAGTGAAAGACCAATGAAGGTAAGACGTGCAAAGAAATAGGTTTGCGTATTCTGCGTAGATAAGGTTGATTCTATTGATTACAAGGATACAGCAAAGCTCAGAAGATATATTACAGAGCGTGGTAAGATTGTTCCAAGACGTATTAGCGGAAATTGTGCTAAGCATCAGAGACAGCTTACAGAAGCTATCAAGAGAGCAAGACAGATTGCATTATTGCCTTTCGTTGCTGAATAATAAAAAAAACCGGACTGCTTCATTATTTGAGGCAGTTTTTGTTTTTATATCGGGAATTCAAGGAAAATAATCAAAATAGTTGCACGTTTTTTATAAATATGTTATACTTATAATATATAAAACAAAAAATTCAGGGTATGTATTTTGATTTGATTGAAAGGAAGCTTATATGAACGTATATGATTTTGACAATACAATATATGACGGGGAAAGCACGTTTGATTTTTTTGCTTTTTGTCTCAGAAGGGATATAACATTATTAAAATTTATGTTTCCTGTTGTTAAAACTCTGATACAATATAAAATGTGCAGAATATCTCTTGAACGCTTAAAAGAATTGTGCGAAAAATATATGGCAGAATTTCTTTTGCATATTGATGACCATAAAAAGCTTATTGCGGAGTTCTGGGATAGAAATCAGCATAAAATAAAGGATTTTTATAAAAAGCAAAAAAGGGAAGATGATGTAGTTATTTCAGCTTCATGCGACATACTGCTAAAGGAAATATGCCAAAGACTCAGTATTAAAAATCTTATTGCATCTGAAATTGATTTTAAAAATTTAAAGGTAAAAAACCTGTGCTACGGAGAAAACAAGGTTAGTATATTTTATGAAAAATTTCCGGGTGCTGTTATAGATGAATTTTATTCCGATTCAAAAAATGATTTGCCCATGGCAAAGCTTGCGAAGAAAGCATATTACGTTAAGAAAAATAAGATTGGAGATTGGATATGAAATACGAAAAATCATGTGGAGCAGTTGTATACAGAGTGAATAATAAAAACAAGCCCGAATATCTGATTATATTTAATAAAAAAGGGAAAGCCGCAGGTCATTGGGGATTCCCGAAAGGACATATCGAAGACAGAGAGAGTGAGGTTCAGACTGCTGAAAGAGAAATTTTAGAAGAAACGGGAATTAAAGTTCAGATTGATACCCAATTCAGAATGGTTTCAAGATACAGTCCGAAGCCCGGAGTCGAAAAGGATGCAGTATATTTTGCCGCAAAGGCAACAGATGCTGATGTGGTATTGCAGCAAAGTGAGGTCGCTGATTTCTTGTGGTGTGAATATGATGAGGCTGTAAACAGACTGACACATGATGCTGATATTCTTAACGGTGCAGACGAATATATCCGAAAAAACATATTTTGAACAGATTAAGAAAAAGCAAACCGAGCAGGAAAAGTCTTGCGTGGTTTGCTTTTTGATTTTAAAGAAGCTCTGCGATGTCATAAATCAGACGTTCTGTCTTTTCCCAGCCGAGACATGGGTCGGTAATAGATTTACCGTAGATAGATCCGCCGATTTTCTGAGCACCGTCTTCAATATAGCTTTCAATCATAAGACCCTTTACCATCTTGCCGATGTCTTTATTATGACGCACACTGTGTAATATTTCTTTTGAAATTCTTACCTGTTCAAGCGGTTTTTTGCCTGAATTTGAATGATTTGTATCGACAATTATTGCAGGATTCTGAAGACCTGATTCAGAATAGATTTCATAAAGATGTAATAAATCCTCATAGTGGTAGTTGGGAATAGACTGTCCATGTTTGTTTACATATCCTCTTAATATTGCATGTGCATACGGATTTCCGTGAGAGTGAACCTCCCATCCTCTGTATATAAAGGTGTGTGAATGCTGTGCTGCTGTGATTGAATTCATCATAACGGAAATGTCACCGCTTGTTGGATTTTTCATGCCTACGGGGATTTTAATACCGCTTGCTGTTAGTCTGTGCTGTTGATTTTCAACAGAGCGTGCACCGACAGCAACATAACCCAGAAGGTCATTTAAATATCTGTGATTTTCAGGATAAAGCATTTCGTCAGCACAGGTGAAGCCTGAATTTCTTAAAGCTTTCATATGCAAATTTCTTATTGAAATAATACCTTTAAGCATATCGGGCTTTTCTGTCGGGTCAGGCTGATGAAGCATTCCCTTATATCCGTCACCTGTTGTACGGGGCTTGTTCGTATATATTCGGGGGATAATGAATATTTTATCGCTTACCTTATCCTGAACAGTACGAAGTCTTCCGATATAGTCAAGAACGCTGTCCTCATTATCAGCAGAACACGGTCCTATAACAAGAACAAACTTGTCTGATTTTCCTGAAAAAATATCAGCAATTTCACTGTTTCTTTCTTCAACAGTTTTGATAAGATCAGGAGTAAGCGGATATTCTGCTTTAACGTCCTTTGACGTTGGCAGATTTGCATTGTAATCTAAATTCATACTTGTCAATTCCTTTCGCCTTGTTAGTATATGCAAAAGTCCTCATAACTAAGGTTATGAGGACTTGTGGTAGCGGTAACAGGATTTGAACCGGTGACACCACGGGTATGAACCGTGTGCTCTAGCCAGCTGAGCTATACCGCCGTATCTCAGAACGATATTTATTATACACTTATTATTATGATTTGTCAAGCACTTTTTTTAATTTTTTTACAATTTTTCAAAATTTAGTTATCTTTTAAAAATATGAACC
>JAZOTP010000095.1:0-20814 GCA_045657705.1 Clostridia bacterium | reverse complement strand
TCTGATGATACATTAGCTGTCGAAAAGATTGGTGCAAGCTCATGCTGTGCAGGAGCAGCTTCGTTGTGCTTGGTTGTTGCAAGAACCCCTAATTTCCATAACTCTTCGTCAAGATCTTTCATATATGTAGAAATTCTTTCCTTAATCTGTCCGAAGTAATGGTCATCCATTTCCTGACCTTTTGCAGGAGGAGCACCAAACAGTGTTCTGCCTGTTAACATCAGGTCTTTTCTTTGCTCATAAAGCTTTTCGTCAACAATAAAATATTCCTGTTCTGCACCTACATAAGATATAACTCTTGTGGCATCAGAACCGAAATGCTCTAATACTCTTAAAGCCTGCTTATTAATTGCTTCCATTGAACGAAGAAGCGGAGTTTTTTTGTCAAGCGCATCGCCTGTATATGAATAAAAAGCTGTCGGAATGCATAAAGAACCATCTTTTATAAAAGCAAAAGAGGTCGGGTCCCACGCTGTATAACCTCTTGCTTCAAAAGTTGCACGCAAGCCTCCTGACGGAAAACTTGATGCGTCCGGTTCACCTCTTACAAGATTTTTTCCTGAAAATTCAAGAATAATATTTCCGTCATCTGTAGGCGAAATAAAGGAATCATGTTTCTCAGCTGTAACGCCTGTCATAGGCTGAAACCAGTGTGTATAATGGGTTGCACCTTTTTCAATGGCCCAGTTCTTCATTGCAGTAGCAACAATTTCTGCAACCTCTTTGTCAAGCGCAGTACCTTCCTTAATTGTATTTTGTACCGAATTAAATATATCCTTCGGAAGAAGCTTTTTCATTACCGATAGGTTAAATACATTTTCACCGAAAAATTCTGTTATGGACATAAAAGACCTCCTGGAATAGTTTTGCTAATTATATTATACTGTTTATTGAAATTTTGTCAATATTATTTTCCTAAATTGAAATTACAAAGGAAAAAAGAGAGATTGATAAGTCTGTTTTATTTATATGTTTTGTTTATATTGCCTAAGCACATTTTAATTTAGTTTTTCAGACAACAGCTTTTTCACAAGCTCCGGATTTGTTCCTTTTCCTGTTTTTTGTATGACCTGACCCATAAAATATCCAAAAAGCTGAGTTTTACCATTTTTATACTTTAATAAATTATCATGATTTTCACAGATGACTTCATCAATTGCATTTATTATTTCATCGGTATTATCTTTTATTATCAGATTGTTTTCAACAGCGATTACTTCAGCGGTTTTTCCTGTTTGGAACATAATTGCTAAAATATTCTTTGCTGAATTGTTGCTGATTTTTCCGCTCTTGCTCAATTTAATAAGCTCTGCAAGCATGGTAGGTGTGAATTTCATGTTTGATATTATAATATTGCTTTTGTTTAAACATCTATTAAGCTCGCCGAGCATCATATTTGCAACCGACTTATATTCATGAATCAGTGTTACCGTTTCATCATAAAAATCCGAAAAATCCTTGTCCGATATTATAAGACTTGCATCATCCCGGGGGAGGTTATAGTCATTAATATACCGTTCAAAACGAATATGGGGTAATTCAGGCAAACTACATCTGATTGTATTAATTTCTTCGTCTGAAATAAAAATCGGCGGAATATCAGGTTCGGGGAAGTACCTGTAATCATACGCTTCTTCTTTGGAACGCAGTGATTTAGTGGTTTGAGTTGATTCATCAAACCGTCTTGTTTCCTGAACAACGATTTGACCGTTATTTAATAATTCAGATTGTCTTTTTATTTCATATTCTATTGCTTTTCTTATTGATTTTAAAGAATTGAGATTTTTTATTTCTGCTCTTGTTCCAAATTCTTCTGAATTTTCGGGCATGATTGAAATGTTCACATCAACCCGAAGAGAACCTTGCTCAAGTCTTGCATCACATATACCGGAATATTTCAGTCTTAATGCGACTTCCTCTACAAAAGCCTGTACATCTTCAATTGTTCTGAAATCAGGCTCTGTTACAATTTCTATTAGCGGTACACCGCATCTGTTAAAATCTATCATGGAAATGTTTTCACTATGTATAAGCTTTCCGGCGTCCTCTTCAATGTGAATTCTGTTAATTCTAAAAATTTTTTCTGATATTTTTACATTTCCCTCTGAGCAAATCGGATATTCAAACTGTGTTATCTGATAAGCTTTGGGAAGGTCGGGATAAAAATAATTTTTTCTGTCGAATGAAGAATAATTATTAATTTTACAGTCAAGAGAAATGCCGGCTTTTACAGCAAGAGTAACAGCATCCTTATTTATAACAGGAAGTGTGCCCGGAAAACCTGAACAGACAGGACATATTCTTTCATTATTGTTACCACCGAATTCGTTTGAGCATGAACAATATACTTTTGTATTTGTAAGCAATTCAGCATGAATTTCAAGTCCCATTACGGGAGTATATCTCATATAAGTGCCTCCTGTCTTACAAAATTTTTTTCAAATAAATTGGCAACCTGAATGATTGTTGCTTCATCATTTGCTTGTCCTATAATACTCATACCTATCGGCATATTTTCCTTGTCATAACCGCAGGTAGTATTAATGGCAGGAAGTCCTGCCAAATTTACAGGTACAGTACAAATATCTTCAGCATACAATTCAGCCGGACTTTTGTTGTAATCAATTTTATATGCTGTTGTTGGTGTTGTCGGTGTGAGAATGACGTCGCACCCGGAAAATATTTTTTTATACTCATCAATGACTTGATTTTTTATTTTTATGGCATTTTTATAGTATTCGTCATAATATCCGCTTGATAATGCATAATTTCCCAACATTATTCTTCTTTTTACTTCTTCGCCAAAGCCCTCTTGTCTTGATTTTGAAATTAGTTCTTCATACGATGAGCAGTCTTTTGCACTGTGTCCGTATTTAACACCGTCGTAACGTGCAAGGTTTGAGGCAGCTTCGGCAGATGAAATCAGATAGTAAGCAGAAATAGCTTTTGAAAGGGAAGGGAGTGTCACCCTTTTTAAGACAGCACCATTATTTTCGTAATACTTTGCAGCTTTTATAATGCTCTCTTTTATGGCTTCCTCAGTACCTTCAAAAAAATCTTCCGCAATTCCTATCTTTAATCCTTTTATACTGTTTTCTAATTTATGAAGATAATTTCCCGGGCAATTTTTTGATGTAGTAGAATCATTTTCATCATATCCGCAGATTGAATTCAGGACATACCCTGTGTCAATGGCTGATTTTGCAATAACGCCTATCTGGTCAAAGCTTGAAGCGAAAGCGATAAGACCGAATCTCGAAACAGTTCCATAAGTAGGTTTTAAGCCTGTTACACCACAAAAAGCCGCAGGCTGTCTAATTGAACCTCCGGTATCGGTTGCAAGGGCAAATGAACATAAATCAGCCGCAACACTTACAGCGGCTCCACCGGATGAACCACCGGGAACCTTTAATGTATCATAAGGATTTTTACAACCTCCGAAATATGAGGTTTGATTTGTTGAGCCCATTGCAAATTCATCGAGATTTGTTTTCCCGAGAATTACAGATTTTTCTGATTTGATTTTTGATACTGCTGTTGCATCATAACACGGAATAAAATCCTCAAGCATCTTTGATGCACAGGTTGTTTTTATGTTTTTTGTGCAAATGTTATCCTTTATTGAAAGAGGAATTCCTGTTAAAGGTTTTGATTCTTTTTTGTTGATTGATTCCTGTGCTTTTTTTGCATCATTTAATGCACTTTCTTTGCAGACTGTAATATAGCTGTTTAATTTACTGTTATTTATTCTTTCAAGGTAAAGAGCTGTAAGCTCATATGATGATATTTTCTTTTCATCAAGTTGTTTTCTTAAATCTATCAGTGACATAGAAACAAATCTCCTTTGTTATACAACTTTTGGTACTGTAAAAGAGTTATTTACAGCGGTTTTGGGATTATTGAGAATTTCATCACAAGGGTAAGATTCTTTTATTATATCCGTTCTGAGATTTTTATATAATTCGGGATTATGTGTGTTCGTTGAAAAGTGTTGAGAAACATCTTTCACTCTGTCCATAAGATTTATTATGTCATTCATCTGATATGTTATAACCTTTAGTTCATCTTCCGAAAAATTGATTTTTGAAAGTTCTGCAAGCTTTTTTGCAAGATTTATATTAAACATATATTATCCTCCATAAATAAAACTATGTGTAGTTATCAATATGATTTTAACATAAATTACAAATTTATTCAAGGACTTATTTAAATTATATGTTTAGGTACTCATAAATTACCGAAAAGGAAATTATTATTGTATAAATCACATAAAATTATTATAAAGCTATTGAATGTTTGGAGAAAACGTTGTATAATGATATATGTATCTTCGGGGCAGAGTGAAATTCTCTACCGGCAGTAAAGTCTGCGAGCGTTTTAGCTGATTCGGTGAAATTCCGAAACCGACGGTGAAAGTCCGGATGAAAGAAGATGAACAATGTTTAGCTCCGTAGGTGTATTATGCTTACGGATTTTTTGTTCACTCCTATGGGTACGAAAAAAATAAATAGGAGGTTTTCTTATGAAAACAAAAAAAATGTTGGGAACAAAACAGGTAGTTACAGTTGGGATTTTTTCGGCAATTGCATTTTTGCTTCAATTGTTGGGAAGTGTTATGGGATTGAAAGTTGGGGGATTTCTTGAAATTGAATTTTCGGATTTACCTGCATTGATTATTTCCATGGCATACGGACCGCTGTCTGGTTTACTTATTGAATTGATAAAAAATCTTTTGCATTGTACCGTTACATCGACGGGGTTTGTAGGAGAATTTGCAAATTTTGTGGTTAACGGTACATTTTGTGTTGTAGCAGGTTTAATTTATAAAAGACATAAAACATTTAAAACAGCAATTATTTCTTTACTGCTGGGTGTTTTAGCAATGGTGATAGTCGGGATTTTTTCAAATCTTTATATTATGCTTCCACTCTATATGAAGGGTGCTGATTTTATAACAAAATTTAATTTGGTTATATCAATGATAGTTCCTTTTAATATTTTCAGGGGTCTTGTTTTGGTGTTAATTACATCGCTATTATACAAAAGGATTTCAAAAGTAATAAAGTAATTGATTTTTTATAAAAAGTGTTGTATAATATATATAGGTAGATTTTTTTGTTGTGTGAAGGAGATATAATAATATGACAGATGCATTGGTTAGCAGTATAGTTGACACATTTTCGGGAAAGCTTCCGAAAGAAATAATTGTATTTTTTGTGTCTATGTTGCCTATATTAGAATTGAGAGGCTCAATACTTGCGGCAGGATTCTTAAAAATGGAATTTTTATCTACATTTTTCATTGCGGTAATCGGGAATATGCTTCCTATACCGTTTATTCTGTTGTTTATTGATAAGATATTTGAATGGCTTAAAAAAACAAAATTAAAGAATTTTGTTGAGAGACTTGAAAATAAAGCCCTGTCAAAATCAGACCAGATAAAAAAATACGGAAAATTCGGATTGTTTTTATTTGTGGCAATTCCGTTGCCGGGAACAGGTGCATGGACCGGAAGTCTTATAGCTGCTCTGCTCAGAATGAAAATAAAAGATTCTTTGCCCTGGATTTTCCTTGGTGTGTTGACAGCGGGTCTTATTATGAGTCTGTTATCATTTGGAATAATTAAACAAATATTATAGTTGGAGAAATAAAAATGAATAATTTAAATCCTATAAAGCTTGCTCCTGCATTTAAAGATTATTTATGGGGTGGAACAAGATTAAAAACCGAATATAATAAAAAAACTGATATGCAAAAGGTGGCTGAAAGTTGGGAGTTGTCAACTCATAACGATGGTGAAAGTGTGGTTGCCGATGGTAAATATAAAGGTCAAAGCTTATCTGAATACATAAAGAATAATCCTTGTGACGTTTTGGGGAAGAATGCACGTTCATTTGATTTTTTTCCGATTCTGATAAAATTTATAGATGCAAAGGACAGTTTGTCAATTCAGGTTCATCCTGACGATGAGTATTCTCTTAAAAATAACGGAGAATATGGTAAAACTGAAATGTGGTATATTCTTGACTGTGAAGAAAATTCACAGCTTTATTACGGTTTTCGTGAAAAGATAACAAGGGAAGAATTTAAAAAGAGAATTGAAGACAATACTTTACTTGAAGTATTAAACAGTGTTAAAGTTAAAAAAGGTGATGTATTCTTTATTGAATCGGGAACTGTCCATGCTATCGGTAAGGGAATAGTTATATGTGAAATTCAACAAAATTCAAATACCACTTACAGAGTTTATGACTATAACAGAAAAGATGCAAACGGAAATACCCGCTCGTTACATATTGAACAGGCAATAGAAGTTTCCTGTACAGGGCCTGCAAAAAATTATGTAGCTGATGGAAATATTCTTGCAAAGTGCAAGTATTTTACGGTTGAAAAGGCTGATGTGTGCAATTCCTGTGAATTTGAAGTAAATGATGAGTGTTTTAAATCTGTAATTGTAACTGACGGATGTGGTGAGCTTACAATGGGAGAATACAAAACCTCAGTAAATAAGGGTGACAGCATTTTTATACCGGCACAAAACGCTACATTTAATGTGAGCGGAAATTGTAAGCTTATTATTTCATATGTCTGAGGCAGGGGTTTGTTATGCTTTACAAATTATTTGATATCTATATCAGTATCAACGAAAAATATGAGCAGACAAAAAGGCTTCTTGATTCCTTTGTTACATTAGATACAAAAAATGCTGATATTTCAATTGTAATTTCCGATGAAGAAATAAAAAAAGAGCTTTTAAAAGATTCACAGCATGATGAAGTATATCATGAAATGGTATGTATATTCAGACATATAACAGAACAGATTTTAGATTTTCAGGGTATGTTTATTCATTCAGCGGTTGTTGAGGTTAATAATTCAGGGTTTATGTTCTGCGGTCAGAGCGGTACAGGTAAATCAACTCACGCCGGAGAATGGAAAAAATATTTTGGAGAAAAAGCCCGTATAATTAACGGCGATAAACCTATTATCAGATTTTTTGATAATGAAATAATTGCTTATGGTAATCCGTGGTGCGGCACTGAAGGATGGTTTGAAAATGCAAAAACACCTCTAAAAGCTATATGCTTTATAAAAAAGGCAGAAAAGAACAGAATAAGAAAATTATCCTCAAGTGAAGCATTGGAAATGATAATAAATCAAATTGTAATCCCAAAATCAGGAATGAGAAAATTAAAGCATTTTGAACTGTTGGACAGGCTTTTAAAAGAAATACCGTTTTATGAGCTTGAATGTGATATTTCAAAAGAAGCGGTAATTACTGCTTATAACAGAATGAATAATATAGTATGAAAGTGAGAAAAAGGATGAATAACTGCTTTTCGTATACGGATTTGGAACCGATAATCCGTGAGAAACTAAAAAACGGAGGAAAAGTAAAAATCAAGCCAAGAGGAACAAGTATGTTACCAATGATTCGTCAGGACATTGATGAGGTTGAGCTTATAAAACCTTCAGGAAGATTAAAAAAATATGATATTCCGTTTTATAAAAGAAAAAGCGGTCAATTTGTTCTGCACAGAATTATAAAGGTAAGAAAAAATGATTATGTGCTGTGCGGTGATAATCAGACTCAACCGGAATATGGGATTACCGATGATATGATTTTTGCTGTTGTAAGCGGATATTACTGTGACGGAAAGTATATAAGCGTAAAAGACAGTGAATACAGAGCGTATTGCAAATCACAGGTAGCAAAGCAAAGGAAAAAATATCGAATTGCTAAATTAAAAAGAGATATTAAAAAAATACTTAAAATTCAATAAAAAAGAACAAAGCATAGAGTTGAAATAATAAATTATCTCGCATCTATGCCTCATCCTTGTGTGAATGTAAGTATGACTATATAATACACTATGAAAAATGATTTGTCAAGTGTTTTTTAAAAAATTTTAATTATTTTTTAAAATTCAAGTAATATATCGTTAATTTATCAGATGTTTTAGTTCTATTTATGTATATAAAAGATACATAATGTTTTTAATTACCAAAATTAAATATAAATGGAAAGGAAGTAAAGAAAAATGGCAAGTTATTCATATACACCTAAGGGTGTTTGTTCAATGAAAATTACCTTTGATACAGAGAACGGTATCGTTAAAAACGTCCGATTTACAGGAGGCTGTAACGGAAATACTCAGGGTATTTCACAGCTTGTTGAAGGAATGGAAATAAATGATGTCATTAAAAGATTAAGAGGTACAGACTGCCGTGGCAGAGGCACATCATGTCCTGATCAGTTGGCACAGGCTCTTGAGCTTAGTTTAAAATCATAATACGGAGAAAAATAATGGGAGAAATAGTAAGATTACAAAAATACATTGCAATGAGCGGTGCTGCATCAAGAAGAGCCGCAGAAGAAATGATTACAAATGGCAGAGTTAAGGTTAACGGTGAGTTAATAAAAGAGCTTGGTACAAAGGTTGAAGTAGGAGCTGACAAGGTTAGTCTTGACGGAAAAATAATTAAGCCTGAGGTAAAAAAATATTATATAATGCTAAATAAGCCTGTTGGATATGTTTCCACAGTAAATGATCAGTTTGAAAGACCTACCGTTATTGATTTAATAGATGAAGAAATAAAAGCAAGAGTATTTCCGGTGGGGAGGCTTGACTATGATACCGAGGGTTTACTGCTTTTAACAAATGACGGTGATTTCACCTATAAGGTTACTCATCCAAAGTTTAATATGGATAAAACATATATTGCCACCTTAAAGGGTGGAATTTCGGTAAAAGGACTTAATATGTTAAGAAACGGTGTAAAAATTGAGGATTATAAAACATCTCCTGCCGAAGTTGAAATGATTTCCTGTGAAAAGGGCGAAACGGTTATAAAAATCACTATACATGAGGGTAAAAACAGGCAGGTCAGAAAGATGTTTGAAGCAGTTGATTGCAAAGTTACAGCTTTAAAGAGAATAAGTATAGGTACGGTTGAATTGGGAAATCTTCCTCTTGGCAGATGGAGACATTTAACCGCACATGAAATTAATTATTTAAGGCGATGATTACGGAAAATAATAGTTTTATTTCTTAATTATTACAACTTAAATACAAATATTGAAACATAGCTCTCTTTGTGATAAAATATATTTTAAATTAAATTTATACACACGAAGAAACAAGAAGGGAAAATGCATATGAATAAGAATTTAAAGAGACTTATAGCGTACGCGTTGATAACTGCCGGCTTATGTACGGGAACTGTGACTAATGCTGTAAATTACGGATGGTCAGATGTATACCTTAAATTTTGTCAGTCAAGAGGAATAATTTCCGGTGATGAAAACGGTGATTTGATGCCTGACAGTAATCTTACACGCGAGCAGATGGTTAAAATGATATTGATTGCACTTTCTGTTGATATGAATGTAGTTGGAAGAGCAGAATATGATGATGTAAGTCCTGACAGATGGTCATACAGATATATATCAAAATATCAGGAATATGAAATTGAAGGTCTTGGTTATTTTAAGCCAACTGAAGAAGTTACTCGTGAGGAATTTATTGCCATGACAATGAAAGTGGCAGGTTTTGGGGATTATGTGCCTATGCATGCTGTGGCAATGAGAAATAAATTTTCTGACTGGGATGAGATTACTGAAAAATATTTTGATTTAATTACGATTGCTTTTGAAAAAAACTGTATTACAGGTTCGGACGGAAAATTAAGACCTACGGATAAGCTTACGAGAGCGGAAGCCTGCACAATGCTCTATAAAATTATTCATGCACTTGAAAACAGCAAACTGTCGGAATACTATTATGATTCTTTAACAAAGAAAGAGAATACTGACTCTTCCGATAATAAAATAAATGAATTAATTTCTCAAAATACTTCTGTTTCTGAAGATAATAACATCGGCACAGTAATGCTTGTTGGTAAATCAGAGGTTACATTAGAACAGGCAAAAGCATGGGCAAGAAACAGAGGTGCACATCAAAGATTTGTAGATATTGCTGATTTGTATTGGAAATATGAGGAAATTACAGGACTTCGTGCAGATATTTTATATGCACAGGCTGCAAAGGAAACAAATTTCGGGAAATACACAGGTCAGGTAAAACCCGAGCAGAATAACTGGGCAGGAATCAAAAAATACGGTGCAACAGGCGATGCTCCCGAGGATCATGAAGATTTTGCAACACCTGATGATGGTGTAAGGGGACATTTTAATCATATGTGTGCCTATGTTGGATTAACACCTGTAGGTGAGCCTCACGGAAGATATAAGTCTGCCAAATCTTTGTCCTGGGCAGGAACTGTTAAAACTGTTCAGCAATTGGGAGGAAAATGGTGTCCTAACACTGATTACGGCAACAGCATAATAAGAGATTATCTGGAGCCTATGAAGGCAACAATTGTTAAATAAGAGGAAATTATGATATTAATAAATGCAAATAATCTCAAAAAGAGTTTTGCGGATGTAACTTTATTTGAAAACGTAAGCTTCAATATTGATTCTGAAGATAAAATCGGGCTTGTTGGAATAAATGGTGCAGGAAAATCTACATTGTTTAAAATTATAACAGGTGAATTTTCTTATGACGAGGGAGAAATTTTTAAAAATAAGAATTTAAAGATAGGTTATCTTGAACAGTATGCCTGTAATAATTCAGATAAAACAATATATGAAGAGATTCTTACTGTTTTTGATGATATACGAAACATCGAAAAAGAGCTTGAAGAAATCAGGGGAGACATTGAAATAAATAACGGGGATCTTGAAAAGCTTATTAACAGACAAAATGCTTTAAATGAAAGATTTTTACAGATGGACGGTGCTTATTATAAGAGCCGTGCTGAATCTGCATTATTGGGACTTGGATTTAAAAGAGAAGAATTTGATTTGCCTGTTTCAGCTTTGTCCGGAGGGCAAAAAACCAGAGTATCCTTATCAAAAATTTTATTATCTGATTCAAATCTATTGCTTCTTGATGAGCCAACCAACCATCTTGATATTGAAGCTATTGAATGGCTCGAAGAGTTTTTAAAAAATTTCAAAGGAGCTGTTTTGGTTGTATCGCATGACAGGTATTTTCTTGATAAGGTTACAAACAGAACCTTTGAGATTGATACAGGTAAGCTTTATTCGCAAAACGGTAATTACAGTTTTTATATACAACAAAGAGAAATAGAGAAACTGACAGAACAAAGAAATTATGATAACACCGTAAAAGAAATAGAGCGTCTTGAGGGGATTGTTGAACAACAGAAAAGATGGAATCGTGAAAAAAACATCAAGACTGCCGAAAGTAAAATGAAGGTGATTGAAAAGCTTCAGAGTACTCTTCATAAGCCGGAGGAAACCTTGAGCAAAGCAGTGTTTTCTTTTAAAGCTGTTCCGGGAGGAGGAGATGTAGCTTTATCGGCAGTAGGATTAACAAAAAGCTTTGATAATAAAACCCTTTTTAAAAATGTTGATTTGCAAATCAACAGGGGAGAAAAAGTGTTTCTTCTTGGTCCAAACGGATGCGGAAAAACTACATTGTTAAAAATTCTTACAGGTGGACTTGAGGCCGATTCCGGTGATTATAAAATCGGTGCAAATACTTTTTTCGGTTACTATGATCAGATTCAGGAAAATCTTCATATGGATAAAACTGTTATTGATGAAGTGTGGGATGAATATCCTAAGCTTACACAAACAGAAATCAGAAATGCACTTGCGGCTTTTTTATTCAGGGGAGAAGATGTTTTTAAAGAGATTAACAAGCTTTCAGGCGGTGAACGTGCTCGTGTTGAGCTTGTAAAGCTTATATTAAAAAGTGTTAATCTTCTTATAATGGACGAGCCTACAAATCATATGGATTTAGAATCAAAAGAAGCTTTGGAAAATGCACTTTCGGAATATAACGGAACATTGCTTATAGTTTCACATGACAGATATTTTATAAATAAGCTTGCCGATAAGATTTATCATATAGACAAAAACGGCGTTAGCTGTTATGCAGGAGATTATAACTATTATATTGAAAAAAGTAAAAATATAAAAATTATTGATTCAGTTCAAAAGAAAAAATCATCTTCAAAGGCTGATTATCACGAACAAAAAAGAATAGAATCAGAAAAAAGAAAAAGACAGACAAAAATATCAAAAATCGAAACCGAAATTTCGGAATTAGAAGAAAAAATCAGTGAATTGACAGCACAGCTTGAAAATCCTGGAATTGTAGCAGATTATGAAAAAGCAATGGAGCTATCAGAAAATATTGCTCAATTAAATAATGAACTTGAAGAAAAATTTATGCTGTGGGAAGAATTGCAGCAAGAGGAGATATAAATGAGAGCAGTTGTACAAAGAGTAACAAAAGCTTCTGTAAGTGTTAACGGTGAAGTTATAGGTAAAATCGGAAAAGGGTTTACAGTGCTTTTGGGTGTCGGTGCAGAAGATGACGAAACCGATATGAAATATATTGCCGATAAAATTATTAATTTAAGAGTTTTTGAGGATGAAAACGAAAAAATGAATTTATCCCTTAACGACATAGGCGGAGAATTGCTTGTCATTTCACAGTTCACATTATACGGTGACTGCAGGAAGGGAAGACGTCCGAGCTTTGATAAAGCAGGAGAGCCTGATAGAGCAAAGAAATTGTATGAAGAAACCTGCAAATATTTTAAAAGCTGTGGAATTAATACACAAACAGGGCAATTTGCAGCTGATATGCAGGTTGAATTAATTAATGACGGACCTGTGACGCTTATGATTGACAGCAAAAAGTTGTTTTAATTAAAAGGTTGACTGAAAGGATTTGATAAATATGATGGTGAGAGCAATCAGAGGTGCAACAACGGTAAAGAATAATTCAAAAGAAGAAATTTGGGACGCAACTGAAGAAATGATGAATGCTATTGTTAAGGAAAACAATCTTAATCAGGATGATATGATAAGTATTACCTTTACGCTTACTCCTGATTTAAATGCTTGTTATCCTGCAGTTCGTGCACGGGAAATGGGATTTACAAATGTTCCGTTAATGAATATGCCTGAACTACCTGTTCCCGGTGCATTAGAAAAATGTATAAGAGTAATAGTATATGTAAATACAGATAAAGGTCTTGATGATATTCGTCATATTTATCTTAATGAAGCTGTAAGGCTAAGAAAAGATATTGTTGAAAAGAATAAATAAATTTATTAGGAGAAAACCAATGGGCATATTTAATGTAGCTATTGACGGACCTGCCGGAGCAGGAAAAAGTTCAATATCTAAAGAAGTTGCAAAAAAGTTAGGGTTTGTATATGTTGATACAGGTGCTATGTATCGCGCCTGTGGTGTATATGCACTTGAAAATAATATATCAATTGAGGAGCAAAGTATCATTCCTCATCTTGACGATATTAATATTGATATTACATATAAAGAGGACGGTCAGCATGTGATGCTAAATGGCGTTGATGTTTCGCAAAGAATACGGGAGCAGGATGCTACAATTGCATCTTCAAAAATTGCTGTTATTCCGTCTGTAAGACTCAAACTTGTTGAATTGCAAAGAAAGATAGCATTCAGCAAATCAGTAATAATGGACGGAAGAGATATTGGAACATATGTACTTCCTAATGCTGACTTAAAGATTTATCTTACAGCTTCTGTTGCAGAAAGAGCAAAAAGAAGGTATCTTGAAATGCTTCAAAAAGGAATGAAGTGTGAAATAAGTAAAGTTATAGAAGATATTGAATTTCGTGACCAAAATGATTCACAAAGAGAATTTGCTCCTTTAAGGCAGGCGGAGGATGCTGTTTTAGTTGACAGCTCTGATATGACATATGAAGAAGCTTGTGATGTCATATATACATTAATAAAAGATAAACTAATTAGTTCGGAGAGTAATTAAGTTATGGCTGTATTTAATATTATAAAAATGCTTGTGCGTTTTTTCCTTTTATTTGTGTTTAGAATAAAAATAGTTGGAAAGCAGAATATGCCAAAAGATATAGGCGTTATTGCTGCAATAAATCACAGAAGCAACTGGGATGTTCTTATTGCGGGGGCTTGTACACCACGAAGATTAGGTTTTATGGCAAAATCTGAATTGTTCAAAAATAAGTTGTTTGGTTGGCTGATAACAAAGCTCGGTGCTTTTCCCGTTCAGCGTGGTAAGGGAGACATAGGTGCAATTAAGGCTGCCCTTACAAGATTAAGAGATAACGATGTCGTTGCAATGTTCCCGGAAGGAAAAAGAGTTAGAAATAACGAAGTTGTATCGGCAAAACCCGGTGCTGTAATGCTTGCGACAAAAGCACAGGTTCCCATTGTGCCAATCAGAATAATCGGAAAATACAGCTGGATGTCAAAAATTGTTGTTGTTATCGGAGAACCTGTTGAATATACGCAATATCTCGGACAAAAACTATCTGTAGAAGTTCTGCAGGGACTTAGTGATGATTTATTAAAAAAGATAAAACTGCTTGAGGCTGAATAATATTTATATATTCGGAGGTTATTTTGAAAAAAATACAAAGTACACAATGGATAGAAATTGCAAAAACCGCCGGTTTTTGTTATGGTGTTAAGCGTGCCGTAAGTGAAGCTTATAAGCTTGCGGATAAAGAAGAAAAGATTGCAACTCTCGGACCTTTGATACACAATAAGCAGGTTATAGCCGAGCTTTCTGAAAAAGGTGTTGCAGTTTACGAAAACATTGATGATATTCCGGAAGGAACGCTTCTGATAATAAGAGCTCACGGTGTTTCTGAAAGTGTTATTAATGAACTTGAAAAACGAAATATCAGATACATTGATTTAACGTGTCCTTTTGTTAAAAAAATTCACAATATAGTAAAAGAACATTATAAAAAGGGATATAAAATAGTTATTGTCGGGGATAAAAATCATCCCGAGGTTATTGGTATTAATGGTTGGTGTAATGATGAAGCTTTTATAACTTATTCAGTTGAAGATAATTTACCCCCTGATTTTACCGATAAAGAGGTATGTATTGTAGCACAAACTACAATAAATAAAAATATTTTTGTTCAAATCGTACAAAATGCAAAAAACACTTGCCAAAGTGCTATAATTTTTGATACAATATGTAGTGCAACTAAGCAGAGACAGGAAGAAGCAAAGATGATTGCCGAAAAATCGGACATCATGTTTGTTATCGGCGGAGCACAGAGTTCGAATTCTCAAAAGCTTTATGAGATTGCAAGATCTGTTTGTCCGCAAAGTTATTTTATTGAAAATTTTGAGGATATTCCTCAGAATATATATTTAAAAAAAAGAAAGATAGGTATTACTGCCGGAGCATCAACACCCGGGAGTATTATCGAGGAGGTTTTTACAACAATGGATGAAAAAATCAAAAACGAAGAAAACTTTGCTGAACTGTTTGAACAGTATGACAGCAAGCCCCTGAATAACGGGGACATTATTGACGGAACCGTAGTTGAAGTTCGCGGCAATGAAGTTATTGTTGATTTGGGAGGATTCAAGTATAACGGTCAGTTAGCTCTTGACCAGCTTACAGATGATCCTTACCAGAAAGCAGCTGATATTGTTAAGGAGGGCGACAAGATTACAGTTTATGTTGTTGGCGTCAGTGATGCTGAGGGTAAAGTTCTTCTTTCAAGAAAGAAGCTTGTTGCTATGGAAAGCTGGAATAAAATTAAGGCTGCTTATGACAACGGTGACGTATTAACTGCAAAGATTATCAAGGTGGTTAAAGGAGGAGTTGTTGCATTAGCTGAATCTTATCAGATATTTGTTCCTGCAAAGCAGATAGCTTTAAGATACATTCAGGATTTGGAAAGCCTTCTTAATACTGAAATCAAAGTAAAGTTAATAGATATTGATGAGAAGAGAAAGCGTGTAGTAGGGTCTGCAAGAGTTATTCTTGCTGCTGAAAAGCAGGCTGTTGAAGACAAGTTCTGGTCAGAATGTGAAGTTGGCAAGGAATACACAGGTACTGTTAAGTCATTAACATCATTCGGTGCATTTGTTGACATCGGTGGTGTAGACGGTCTTGTTCACATTTCAGAATTAAGCTGGAATAAGATTAAGCATCCTTCAGAAATCGTTAAAGAAGGCGATGTTTTACAGGTATATGTAAAGGATATTAACGCTGAAACAAAGAAGATTTCTTTAGGTTATAAAAAGGCTGAGGACAATCCTTGGGTTATTGCCAAGAATAAACTTAACGAAGGTGATGTTGTTAAATGTACAATTGTTAGAATCTTACCTTTCGGTGCATTTGCTCAGATTATGCCTAATGTAGATGGTCTTATCCATATTTCACAGATTGCTGACAGAAGAATTGAAAAGCCTGAGGATGTTTTAACAATTGGTGAAGAAGTTGAAGCTAAGATTACAGAAATTAACTGGGAAAACAAGAAAATCAGCTTAAGCATCAGAGCTTTAATTGCTCCTGCTGTTGAAGAAGTAGTTGAAGAAGCTGCTCCTGTTGAAGCTGTTGAAGAACCTGTTGATGAAGTTGTTCCTGTTGATATTGAAAAGTTCATTGCTGAAGAAAATGAACAGGACGCTGAATAATTAAAGATTTGAAAATGCTGTTGTTGATGAGTAGTATTCTCATTTGCAGCAGCATTTTTATTGGATAATTTTTATTTGATATTTTCTGATTTTTTCTATTTACAAAACGTATGTTTTGGTGTATAATAAAATAGATGTTCTAAAATACTAAATTGACATAATACGGAGGTAAAAATTGTGTTACTGACGATTGATATAGGGAATTCATATGTTTCAATAGCGTGCTTTAATGAGGACGAGTTGCTATTTATATCTGAAATTGTTACAGATATAAATAAATCCTGTGATCAGTATGCTGTTGAATTTTTACAAATTGCAGGTCTTTATAAAATAAAATTTGAGGATATATCAGGTGCGATTTTATGCTCTGTCGTTCCTGAACTGACCGATATAATCAGACAGGCTGTTTACAAAATCAGCAGTGTTAAAACAATGGTTGTAGGTCCGGGTATCAAGTCAGGACTTAAAATAAATATTGAAAATCCTGCCCAGTTAGGTGCAGATATGGTTGCCTGTGCGGTTGCTGCAGTCGAAAAGTTTCCTGCACCGATTGTAATATGCGATTTTGCGACAGCTACAGTTTTTGAAGTGATTGACAGAAACAGTGTCTTTGATGGTGTAATTATTGCAGCAGGTGTTGGAACAACACTCGATGTATTTGCGAAAAAAACGGCATTGCTTCCTCATGTAAGTCTTAATAAACCTAAAATGCTTGTAGGTAAAAACACTGTTACATCGATGCAGTCCGGAATAATTAACGGTTGTGCTGCTATGGTTGACGGGATGATAAACAGATTAAAAGAAGAATTGGGTGATGATGTCACAGTTGTTGCAACAGGAAAATATGCATCAAAAATTGCCCCTATATGTAAAGAAAAGATTGAATTGTCAGAATATTTGATTTTTGAGGGTATGAAGAGTATCTATAAAAAGAATAAATAATATCAGGAAAGGAATAACAAAGTACTTATGAATATAAAAAGAACAGCAATATCTGCATTACTTATTACTGTAATATCAGTAAATCCCGCATTGGCATCAATTCTTGGCTCACTGAAAGAAAGCTCATCTTTGCCAATAGGACAAGGATTAAATCTATATCAGAATACGTTTTTATCCGAACAGACAGGAGTCGGAAATCAAACAGAGTATTACAGCGAGTACACTCCGAACAGTGATGTTGTTCCTGTGGTTTTAACAGGCGAGGACATATACGGCAAAAGAAATGCTAATGAAATAATTGATTATATGAAAGAAAAAGAAATGGTTCCGATGCTTGGAATCAATGCTTCTTTCTTTTCATTTCAGACAGGAATTCCTATGGGTCATGTAATTACTGACGGCATAGTTACGTCAAAGGATAACAGAACGCTTGCCGGAATAGGATTCAGAGCAGACGGAACAGCATTTATAGATGATATGTATATAGAAACAAATGCACAGTTTGGTGAGGATTATATGCTACAGATTCCTCATATAAATAAATACATTTCACAAGAAACTCAAATGCTGACATTATATACTCCCGATTTCGGAGAATATACAGGAACAAGTACAGAAACTCTTAATGTTATACTTGAGAATATAACCGACAATGTAAGGGTTGGGGGTACTTTTACTTGTACAGTTAAAGAAATATTTAAAAGTGGAGAACCTGTTAAAATTAATGAGGGTGAATTTGTTTTATCAGTAAATACAAACGGTAATCAGTGGGCTATAACACTGATTAACACGATGTACCCCGGTGAAGAAATTACAATTAAAACAACAGCTAATAATGATGAATGGATAAATGCATATAACGGTCTTGCAAGTGAGGGTGAGAGATTGCTTACAAACGGTGTTATGGCAAGCAATCTGCCTGCCGGTGCCGACCCGAGAACAGCTGTCGGAATAACACAGGAAGGAAAGATTATATTCTATGTTATTGATGGCAGACAGAACGGATATAGTTATGGTGTAAGAAAAGATACTCTTGCAAAAAGATTACAGGAACTTGGTTGTGTTGATGCAATAAATCTTGATGGTGGTGGTTCAACAACAATGTCAGGTGTATTCCCAGGATGTGATACTTCGGCAATAATTAATTCACCGTCGGAGGGTGGCTTGCGAAAGGTAACCAATTTTATATTTTTAAAGAATGTTTCACAAGCAGTCGGTAAACCTGAAATGGCATATATCTATCCGTATTCGGGTAATGTTTTATCTGGAAGTACAATAAATCTTTCTGTAAAAACAGTTGATGAAAATTATTTTGCAACAGAAACAGGTGTAGTTACTTATACCTGTAATGAATATGCATCTGTCGGAGAAAATGGTGAACTTACAGTGCTTGGTGAGGGGAATGTAAGTGTTAATGCATCAGTTGACGGATTGAATGCATCAGCGTCATTCAAGTCCTATATAACACCTGATGAAGTTAAATTATTAAATGCACAAAACGGAGCCGAGCTTGATGTGATAGATGTTCTGCCGGGTGATAAAATATACCTGAAAGCAGAATCATATTATGATGGTAAAAAGCTTATATCCTCAAATGATGCATATCGCTGGGAATTACAAGAAAATTCAAACGTCAGCTTTGATTTTGAGAATGGAATACTTGAAATAAAGCCGGAATTTGAACAGGATACTTCTCTTACCTTAAAGGCAGGAGCTTTAAGAAAGAATTATTTAATCAGACTCGGACAAAGCTATAAAGATACAGAATCATATCCGTACAGCGAAATCAGAATTGATAATGACACTCTTATAATAGATATGTATTCATATAATGATAAAATAAGTAAAACAAAATCATATATAAAGCTTGACGGTCAAAAAATTGCTTTGGAAAACTGCGAAATAACAGATGTTGATGACAAACATATTAATATAAAATATCATCTTGGAGACCGAAATATATATCATAAGGTATACTGTGAGACTGTACTCAATAACGGCTATTCGTCTGTAAATACATTTAAGATCTCAGATAGTGAATTTGACAATATTTTTGCAGACACACAGAATCATTGGGCTAAAAATATAATTGCATATATGAATAAAATGGGTGTTGTAAACGGTTCTGATGAAAATGGAACTGTGGTATACCGTCCAAACGATTCAGTAACAAGAGCAGAATTTGCAATTATGATTTGTAATTATCTTGGCTTGAATGTTGATGACTATAGCGATATATCGCTTGCTTCGTTTGTTGATGAACAAGATATTCCAAAATGGGCTTTCGGTCATGTTCAGGCAGCTTATGCAAATAAAATAATTAACGGAAAAGAAAATGATGGTTTACTGTATTTTGACCCGACTGCAAAAATCACAAGAGCAGAAGCGGTAACTATTATTTCAAGGGTACTTCCTGCTAAATTATTAGTTAAAAATGTTGATTATAGAGATAATTCAGACATACCGGCATGGGCAAATCATGCCGTAAAAGTGTTATCAACAGCAGGACTTTTAAACGGATATGAGGACAATACCATAAGACCGCAAAACAGTGTTACGAGAGCAGAAGCGGTCACAATGATTTATAATATTTATTAATTAAGCCGTTGAACGGAGGATAAAATTGGATTTTAAACTTGTATCAGATTACAGTCCACAGGGGGATCAGCCTGCGGCGATAGAAAAACTTGCAGAAGGTATAAAAAACGGAGAAAAATTTCAGACATTGCTTGGTGTAACCGGTTCAGGAAAAACCTTTACAATGGCAAATGTAATTGAAAAAATAAATAAGCCGACAATTGTACTTGCTCATAATAAAACGTTGGCGGCACAGTTATTTTCAGAATTTAAAGAGTTTTTTCCTGAAAATGCTGTTGAATTTTTTGTGTCGTACTATGATTATTATCAACCTGAAGCGTATATACCGCAAACGGATACCTATATTGAAAAGGATTCGTCTGTAAATGAAGAAATAGACAAATTAAGACATTCGGCAACCTTTGCACTTTTTGAGAGGAAAGATGTTTTAATCGTTTCGAGTGTTTCCTGCATATACGGTCTTGGTGACCCTGAGGATTATCAGGATCTGATGATTTCATTGCGTGTCGGTATGGAAAAGGACAGAGATGAATTATTAAGACGTCTGGTTGATATTCAGTATGAGAGAAATGACGTTAATTTTATAAGAAATAAATTCAGGGTAAGAGGAGACACTGTTGAGATTTTTCCTTCAAATAACGGTGAAAATGCAATCAGAGTAGAATTTTTCGGTGATGAAATAGATAAAATTGCAGAAGTGAATGTTGTAACAGGAAAGGTAATAGGCTACAGAAATCATGCAGTAATTACACCTGCA
>JAZOTP010000094.1:0-19986 GCA_045657705.1 Clostridia bacterium | reverse complement strand
TTTGCTTTTAACATTTTGTGCGTTTTTTATATTTTCGGGGAATCTTGCGAGGATTGATGCGGTGAGAAATGTTTTGAGCGTACTTGTAAACAAAAACACATTGCTTTTCTCGGTTTTATCATGTCAGGTAATCAGCAATGTACCGAGTGCGATATTACTTTCGCACTTTACCGAAAACTATCCTGCATTGTTAATCGGGGTTAATATAGGAGGAGCAGGAACGCTGATTGCATCTCTTGCAAGTCTTATCACACTTGGTCATTACTCAAAATATCAGCCCGGAAAGGTTAAACAGTATATATTACAGTTTTCATTATATAACTTTTCAATGCTTACAATTTTGTTTGCGGTAGTAGTTTTTGTTTTATAAAAAAGGAAAATATATACAATTCTTACAAAATAACGTAAAAAAGTACTAAAAAAAAATAAAAATATTTGAAAATATTTGAATATTCGGTGTTTTTTTAAAAATTCTATTGACAAGGAAAAATAAAAAGTGTAAAATACCTCATAATGGGACTTAATATGTGTGAATATAACACATAGATGTCCTGCGTGTTTCAAAGCTGATACAGGAATATTTAGGGAATATTACTTTTTTATAGTGATGTTACAATGATGTTTTTCTTTATCAGCAATTTTACAGTTGTGTTACAACTGCAAAAATTGCATTGACTTATGCACATAAGTTGTGTTATAATCAGTGCATAGTCAGGGAAAACAAAATCCTTGACGTACATAAGTAGGCGGTTCGCAAAGAAAGGGTGTGTTCCGTTCTCCAGATGAATCCCTTTCGAAGTCAAATAAACAAGGAGGATTTGGGACTATGAAAAAGAATCTCAAAAAGGCAATTTCCGCTGTTATAGCTTTGGCTGTTGCTGGTAGTATGATTCCGGCTTCTTTTGCCGCTAAACTTACCTTAACAGACGTAGCTGATACAGCATCATATGCAACAGCTGTTAACACATTGGTTGCATTAGGCGTTATCAACGGTTATGAAGATAATACTTTCTTACCTGATAACTTAATCACAAGAGCAGAAGTAACAAAGGTTGTTGTTGCAGCTCTTAATCAGACAGAAGCTGCAGAAGGCATGACCGGTTCAACAGGTTTTGCTGACGTAGCAGACGATTTCTGGGCTAACGGATTTATCAATGCAGGTGTACAGATTGGTTTCATCAATGGTATGGAAGACAATAAGTTCGCTCCGCAGGATAACGTTACATATGCACAGATCGTTAAAATGTTAGTAGCTTCAATGGGATATGAAGAATATGCTCAGTACATGGGCGGATGGCCAAACGGTTATCTTTCAATTGCTAACTCAGAAGGTATCACAGCTGGCGTTAAGGCTTCAGCTAATGATAACGTAACAAGAGCACAGGTTGCTCAGTTAGTTTACAACGCATTGAATACTCCTATCGTTGAAAACACAGGTATGGAATATTCATCAGCAGGTATCTTAGTTCCTACTATTGCTAAGATGGATGGTAAGAACGGTAATTACTACAAGACCTTATTAACAGAAAACTTCGACGCTTACATGGTTGAAGGCTATGTAGTTGATACTGTTAAAACAAGTGAAAGTCTTGAAGCAGATCAGGTTTCTTTTGGTATTGCTAAGTCAGAATACTATGACAATACTGAGTTTGCTTACACAACAACAATCAACAATCCTAAAGATGAGGATTTAGCAGGCAGAACATTAACACCTGTATATGTAGGTGATACAGATGCTGCTGATTATCAGGGAGTTTATGCTACAGCTATTATCATGGTTGATGAATATGATGATTATGTATTGATTAGTTTTATTCCATCAGGTAAGAATAAGTCAGTTGTATTTGATGCTAATTTACTTGACACAGCTGAAATTGAAAATGAAAATGAAATTCCTGTTGCAAGTAATTTCACTCAGGATTATTTAAAGTTCTATGCAACAGAATCAGCTACTAAGTCAACAAAGTATTCATTACAGACAACAGGTTCAGATGAAGAAAAAACTCTTGATGTAGATTTATATGTTAATGGTTTTGCTGTTTCTGGAACAAGAGATAATATCTTTAAGTATGTTATCAGTAATGATGTAAGTTCTGTTGAATTGGTTGATACATATAAGACAGATGGTTACTATGATGCTATTTATGTTGATTACTATGCAACAGCTCAGATAGACCAGGTATCAACATCATCAGGAAGAATTGACTTTGTTGATTGTACAACAACTTCAATCTCAATGACTCTTGACGAAGAAGATGAAGATCTAGTATTTAATATTTACTACAATGGTGAGAAGATTACTCTTGCTGAATTAAAAGAAGATGATATTTTATCAATTGCTTATAAAGTAGATCCTGAGAAGTCTGAAAAAGAAGCGTTTGATAATTCAGACCACTATGACATTTATGTTTCAAGAGACATTCAGACAGGTAAAATGACTGGAAGAGATGATAATGATGACATGACTGTAACAATTGGTGGTGTTGAATATAAATTTGTTGAACCTTTTGTAAACGATGAGTTTAAGGGAAATAAAATGATTATGTCAGATGAGTACAACTTATATGTTGATGCTTTTGGCAGAATCTATAAGTATGAAACAAATGCTTCAGCTGCTAAGTATGCTATTCTTGACAAGTTTGTTTACACAACATCAGAAGAAGCTTTTAAAGCTACGCTTTATACAGTTGATGGTACATCTAAGACATATTACTTTGATGACAGTAAGGCAAACAATTTAATTATTGATGGTACTCCAAAAACTGTAAAAACAAAGAAAGAAATTGAAGACAATATTTTACCAAGAGTTTATGATGATACCACAGATACAGGAAGAGTAGCTGTAAGTGAGAGAGTTATTAAGTATAAGGTTTCAACAACAAGTGGAGAAATTACACAGATTGAATTCTTAGAAGCTAAGACTAATAGTAATATCTTGGAAGAATCTGAAGTTGTTGGGTTTGATTCATACAAGGAAAGATCAAAGGCTATCGGTTCAGTTAAGATGAGCGACGCTACAAAGATTATTGATGCTATCGAGTATAATGGAACTGCTAAGGTTGCCGATTTATCAATGGGTGCTTTATCATCATTAGTTGATGATGTTCCTTATGAGGCATATGCTTACGGTGAAAAGTATTCAGATGGTACATATCCTGTAGTTGTAATCGTTACAGGTGAAGGTGTATACAATAACACAACAAGATTTGCTGTTGTTACAGGTACAGCAAGCGAAACAAGTGACGAAACAACCGGTGAAGAAATCTACAACCTCCCTGCATTGTATAAGGGTGAAGCTACAACATTAGTTGTATCAAAGGATGAATATACAGGAACAATGCCTTCAAAGGGCGAAGTAATCTTCTTCCAGACAGCTTCTAACGGTTATATTGATGTAATTGATGTAATCTTCTCATTTGAAGGTATCCCAACATATAGTGAATTGTTAACAAATTCATTAAAGCCGGGTACAGATTCATTAGAAAATGCTTATGTTAAGTATCCTACAGCTGGTTTATCAGATGACTTCTCAAAGACATGGACACAGAATTCAGACGATATCCAGTTAGTATACGGACCTATTATGGCTAAGGAAGATTCTTACTACTCAATCGGTAGAATTGATGCTAACAAGAAGACTAATATAACAGTTGACGAAACAAATGATAATGGTTGTCTTGAAATTGATATCACAGGAGATACTAAGGTATACTCATATGATTATTCAGTAACAAACAAAGACTTAGCTTTATCAGCTGTTTCAACATCAGCTATCCGTGCTTGTAACATAGCTAAGGTTAACACAGAAAATGATGGTGACATCGTTGACTGGTCAAAGATTTTAGCTGACAGTGCAATTTCTGGTGTAAACTTCGCGTTCTCATTAGTTGTTGACGGTGAAGCTGTAGACGTATTAGTATTCCAGTCTAAGTAATTAGCGGTTTAGAAATACATTAGCTAAATAAATGATAAAGGGACTGACCTTCGGTCAGTTCCTTTTTCCAATATAATGTCAAACGCAGAGAAAAAAGAAGTTTTTAGTTGTGCGATTGATATTATAAAAAATATAATTAGAAAGGCATATATATGAAAGTAGTTGCATTAGTAGGTCAAAGCGGCACAGGTAAAAGTCATCATGCTGTACTTGTAGCACGAAAAGAGGGAGTAAAAGCTATTATTGATGACGGATTATTAATAGCATCAAACAAAGTTATAGCCGGACATTCCGCAAAAAGAGAGTCAACCAAAATCGCATCGGTAAGACGTGCAATATTTACAGACACTGAACACATTAAAGAAGTTAAAGAAGCAATTGAACAAAATAACATAGATTCAATTTTAATTCTCGGCACATCGGAGGATATGACAAACAGAATTGCACAAAAGCTTGGTTTAGGTGATGTTTCAAAGTATATTCACATTGAAGAAGTATCAACGCCGCAGGATATAGCTATTGCAAGACGACTGCGTGACACTCAGGGAAAACACATTATTCCTGTACCTACATTTGAAATAAGAAAGGATTTCTCCGGTTATTTTCTGCACCCGTTAAGACTTTTCAGAAGAAAACAGGGGAAAAAAGAAGAAATTGCCGATAAATCAGTTGTAAGACCTACATACAGCTATATGGGGGATTATACAATTTCAGATAATACTATAGTTCAGATGGTTGTTTATGAAGCAAAAAAAATTGAAGGCGTTTCAAAGGCAAATGCTGTTATTGTAAATAACAGTAACGGAGAGGTTGAAGTTAATATTAATGTATCACTGAATTTCGGAACAAACATAAAAGTCGCCTGTAATGATATTTCAAGTAAAGTAGTCAAACAAATTGATAAAATGACAGCTCTTTGCGTTTGCAAAGTAAATGTTACTGTTAAAGAATTGGTAATGTAATAATTATTGAAAATATTAGCTAATAATTTTAAAATATTGATTTTTTTAAGTAATATATTTACTTTTTTGACTAATTGAGTTATAATATTAGATGGTAATATTGGAACAGCGGCGGCTGTTCTGCACCTCGTCAAACGGAATTAATATCCGTAATGATTGGGGGTGTTACATATGGAGTATTTAATTGAATTATTGATTCTCATAACAATACTGGAAATTATAAGAAACATAAAAAAATAGTCGCCCATTCTAGCACAATGGACGACTTTTAATTAGTAAAAAACTGTGTAGAACGTCAAAACCGTTCCTCTGTTACTCTTATTCTATCATAAGTATGGAAAAATGTCAATAATTTTTTAAGATATGAAAGGAAAAAAATTATGAGCTTTATCAATGAAAATTTTATGCTGCAAACGAAAACAGCACAGAAACTGTATAACGAATATGCAAAGGATTTACCTATAATTGACTATCACTGTCACTTAAATCCAAAGCAAATAGCTGAAAATTATCAGTTTAAAAATGCATATGACCTTTTTTTAGGCGGAGACCATTATAAATGGCGTCAGATGCGTTCAAACGGTATTGATGAGGAATACATTACAGGAAATGCAGATGACTTTGAAAAATTTAAATGCTTTGCAAAAACTCTGCCTTTATTGATTGGCAATCCCATATATCACTGGACGCACCTTGAATTAAAGAGATACTTTGATATAGATGAAATATTAAATGAAAAGACCTGTAAACAGATTTGGGATAAGTGTAATGAAATGCTTTCTACAGAAGAATTCAGAGCACAGGCATTAATTAAAAAATCAAATGTAGAGGTGGTATGCACAACAGATGATCCTGCTGACGATTTAAAATATCACATTCAGTTAAAGAATTTTTCTACCAAGGTGTTACCTACATTCAGACCTGATAAATGCGTAGAAATCGGAAAAGAGCCGTTTTTAGGCTATATTGAGAGTATGGGTGTCAAGACATATGATGAGCTTTTAACATGGCTTACATCGCGAATTGACTTTTTTGACCGTGTTGGCTGTAAGCTTTCAGACCACGGTGTGGAATATGTTCCGTATGCAGTGGGTGATGCAGCAAAAGTATTTGAAAAGAAGCTTGCAGGCATTGAAATCACAAGAGAAGAAGAGGATATTTATAAGACGGCAGTAATAAGACATTGTGCGGTAGAATATGCAAAGCGTGACTGGACATGGCAGATACATATGGGTGCAATCAGAAATAACAACACAAGAATGTATAATAAATTAGGTCCTGATACAGGTTTTGATTCTGTTCATGATTATAATGTTGCACAAAATCTTTCAGCACTAATGGACAGTCTTGAAATTGAGGATTTACTGCCAAAAACAATTTTATACTCATTAAATCCAAAGGATAATTATGTACTTGCAACGATGCTGGGGAATTTCCAGAAAGCTCCGACAGCCGGCAAAATTCAGCTTGGTTCTGGCTGGTGGTTTAATGACCAGCGTGACGGCATGGAAGCACAGATGCAGGCGCTTGCAAATTTAGGTGTATTGGGTAATTTTGTAGGAATGCTGACAGACAGCAGAAGCTTTGTTTCTTATCCAAGACATGAATATTTCAGAAGAATTATGTGTAATCTGATAGGAAAATGGGTAGAAAACGGAGAATATCCTGAAGATTGGGATGCTTTAAAAACCATAGTTGAGGGTATCAGCTATAAAAATGCTAAGGAATACTTTAAATTTTAAACCGTAATGAAAAAGAATTTTTAACGAGAAGAAATAATTTTAATATATAAAGAAGCTGTCCCATATATTTAGTGAGACAGCTTTTTTGATGCGAGGTTATTCGTTTTTGTCATCTGAATTTATATTTATGTACATTTCTTCAGCCCGACATTGAATTTCCTTTAATTTTTCAATAACATCGGTTAATTGATTGAATAAATTAAAGTACATATTTTTGTAATCTTCCATCAATAGTATCCTCCTTTGGTATATTCCACAATAAAAAATGCGTGGCAAGAGAAGTCTGCACCACGCACAAAAACGCGGCTCGATTTCATGTCACCACAACAATAATCTCAAAATATGAATAGCACAAGACAATACATATTAAAGCCTGCGTTTTTTACAAAACACAAATTTGTCCTGCACTACCGTAAAAATGGTAACACAAAAGAGATATTCGTTAAAATATCAAGATTTCTATTTTTGAAATTATCATTGTGGTAAATATATTATATCACTATAAGTGCGTAAAGTCAATCTTTTTCAATTGAATGTTTTGGAATTTTTTGGAATTTTGAAAAAGAGTCCAGATTGTTTGACTGCTGGAAGCAAGAGAACAGTTTGCCGTGCACATAGGTGGTATCAAAGAAATGAAAAAAATGTTATTTAGTTGTTTAAAAGTTATATAAATGGTGATTTTTTTTGAGAGCTTTAATTTGACATAATATGGCTTTTATGATATAATACCGTCCGTAGCAAGAGAAACAGCGGCGGTTGTTTCCGACACCTACCGAGGGGGGGTGTTTGTATGGAGTATGTTCTATCATTTGCTTTAATACTAATGATAATAATTGCTTACATAGAGAAATAGCCGCCTATCTCCGCGAAAGATAGACGACTAAACTTTTTAGCCTGAAATTTTGCGGGAACAACTAATGCTGTTCCCTCTTGCTATACTTATATTATCATATATTGTTCAATGTGTCAAGATTTATTTCAAAAATAGGTTTTAACAACGCAATCATATTATGGTATAATGAGAGTGTACAATCACATCATTGATGTGACTAAATAAAAAACTGTAAAAAAGAAAAGCAGAGATAAATCTCTGCAAACAATTCTTTTATCAGACAGCACGAGTAACCTTTCCCGAACGTAAGCAACGTGTACATACATTAACAGCCTTTGGAGTGCCGTTTACGATAGCTCTAACTCTTCTTACGTTAGGCTTCCATGTTCTGTTTGATCTTCTATGCGAGTGGCTGACTTTAATACCAAAAGCAACGCCCTTTCCGCAGATATCGCATTTTGCCATGCTAAACACCTCCTAATCTATATTCCAATCATCAAAACATATTTATTCTAACATAAAAATTTACATTTTGCAATAGTTTTTAGTAAAAAAAATAAAAAAGTAATAAAATGGTAATAAATTAGTGAAAGAAAACGGTGTTTTGATGTTGATTTTGATATGATTTGCTACATTTTTTTTAATTTTTTTTCAAATCCTATTTAAAAACGCAGAAAAATATTGTATAATATATAATAGGGAAAGATTCAGTTAATATTAATAGGTGATTAGAACTTAAAAAAGCTTTGATTTATTCTCTCGGGAAAGGATTGATTATAAAATGTACGAAACAAAATTTACAATACCACTTTCCAAAGTGGTTGATGAATTTCAGTTTGAAAAACTTTATGAGTCAAAAAATTATGAGGATGTAATGGTTGAAAGTGCCGATGTCAACAGACCGGGGTTATTGATGATTGGATTCCGGGATTATTTTGATAATAAGCGTATACAGATTCTCGGCAAGGTTGAGCTTAATTATCTTGAACAGTTCGGATATGAACAAAGATATAAGCTTTTAGAGGAGCTGTTTAAAACAACAGTTCCGGCTATTATAATATCAAGAGGCATGCAGGTTGGACCTGAAATGTTTGAACTTGCTGAAAAATATGATAAAACAGTTTTAAGATGCGAAGAATCAACTTCAAGTATGATGAGTGCGTTAATCAGCTATCTGAATGTTCAGATTGCACCGAGAATCACAAGACACGGCGTCTTGGTTGAGGTTTACGGTGAAGGTATTCTTATAATGGGTGAAAGCGGTGTTGGAAAGAGTGAGGCTGCAATAGAGCTTTTAAAAAGAGGTCACCGTCTTGTTGCAGATGATGCAGTTGAAATAAAGAGAGTATCAAATAAAACGCTTGTAGGCTCATCACCTGAAATTATAAGACACTTTGTCGAATTAAGAGGTATAGGTGTGATTGACGTAAAAGAAATATTCGGTATGGGTGCTGTTAAAGATACCGAGAGCATTGACCTTATAATCCATCTTGAACAGTGGGCTGAGGGAAAACAGTATGACAGACTTGGAATGGTTGATGAATATACCAATGTTATGGGAATTAATATTCCGAGTATGACTGTTCCTGTTAAGATAGGAAGAAATATAGCTGTTATTATTGAGGTTGCAGCCATGAACAACAGACAAAAGAGAATGGGTTATAATGCTGCTGTCGAGCTTAATAACCGTCTTATGAGAAGAATGGAAGAACAGATGGAATTCTGATAGTGGTTATTTTTTTCAGATAACAGGAATAATAATTTAGATATAATAAAAAATTCGGAGGAACGTATGGAATTAATTAAAGCAATATCGGGTGTCTGTAAATGTGTTTTACAGGATGAGCCCATGAAGAATCATACAACCTTTAAAATTGGCGGAAATGCAGATATTTTCTGCGAGCCTGAAAGTATAGAAGAAGTCAAAGCGATTTTAAAAATTACAAAGGAAAACGGAATTGTACCGATGATTATAGGCAACGGATCGAATTTGTTGGTGAGCGATAAGGGAATTCGTGGTGTTGTTATTAAAATCGGTGATAAAATGAACAGCATTGAAGTAGAAGAAAATAAATTATTTTGCGGAGCAGGTGCACTGCTTTCAAAAATATCGAATACTGCTCTAAAACACAGCCTTGCGGGTTTTGAATGTCTTTCAGGAATACCGGGAAGTCTTGGCGGTGCTGTATATATGAATGCAGGTGCATATGGCGGTGAAATATCGCAGGTTTTAAAGGAAGCACAGGTGTTGACCTTTGACGGTGAAATTAAGACTATAAAAAATGAAGAAATGAATTTCGGTTACAGACAGAGTATTTTTATGCATAATGATTATGTTATATTATCATGTATTATAGAACTTAAAAAGGGTAACAGAGAAGAAATAGAACAAAAAATTAAAGAGCTAACAAAGAAAAGAACCGAAAAACAGCCATTAAATTTTCCGAGTGCGGGAAGTGCATTTAAGCGTCCTGAGGGGTATTTTGCAGGAAAGCTTATTGAAGATAGCGGATTAAAGGGCTATAGTGTGGGTGGAGCTAAAATTTCCGAAAAGCACGCAGGATTTATAGTAAACTTTAATAAGGCAACTGCTCAGGATGTTCTTGAGTTAATAAAATACACACAGGAAAAGGTGTTTGAAAATTTTGGAGTGAGGATTGAGCCTGAAATAAAGTTGACAGGTGAGGAAATGTAGTGTTAATTTGACACGATGAAAGGAAATTATGATTTGAAATGAAATTTACTGTTGTTACAGGACTTTCCGGATCAGGAAAAACACAGGTGCTTAAATTTTTGGAAGACAGCGGATATTTTTGTATAGATAATCTTCCGCCGGTACTTATTCCAAAGCTTTCAGAGCTGTTTTTCTCAACAAGCGGAAGGTTTGAAAAAATTGCGTTAGTTATAGATATGCGTGTTGGAGATATGATAAACGAGCTTTTGTCAAATCTTGAAGAATTAAAGAAAAGCGGCTATCAGTATACACTTCTATTTGTCAATGCGAGCGATGATGTACTTATTAAAAGATATAAGGAAACAAGACACGCACATCCTATTGACAGTGAAGACGGATTAATCGGAAGTATCAGTCTTGAGAGAAAAATGCTTGAAAAGATTTATAATGAAGCAGATTTCGTTATAGATACATCAAATCTTGAGCTGTATGAACTGCACAGACGTCTCAAAAAGATATATACTGAAAATGATGATGAAGAAGGCTCTATTAAGGTTAATATAGTACCTTTTGGTTTTAAATACGGTTTGCCTCTTGATGCTGATTTGGTTTTTGATGTAAGATGCTTTCCTAATCCTTTTTATATACAGGAATTAAAAGAAAAGACAGGGAATGACAAAGAGGTCAGAGATTATGTTATGAGTTTTCCTGAGACGCAGAAGTTTTATCGACAGATGTATGAAATGATATCTGATTTGCTGCCTCTTTATTATGATGAGGGGAAAGAGTCTGTAACTGTTGCAATCGGCTGTACAGGTGGAAAACACAGAAGTGTAACGCTATCAAATACACTTGGTGAAGACCTTAAAGCCAAAGGGTACAAAGTTAATATGATATACAGAGATATAGAACGTGGTAAACGTTAATGGAGGAAGATATATGTCTTTTTCATCTGAAATAAAAGATAAAGTTTCTACAATAACGAATGAATGTGAGTTCTGTAATAAAGCACAGCTTGCAGCTATGGTACGTTATTCGGGAAGAATAAAGGATAATAAATTAATACTCTCAACTGAAAATGAATCGGTTGCAGCGTGTATGAAAAATCTTATTGAAGAAACCATTGGACTAACTGTAGAGTACAGCTATACAGAAAAAAGCAGGCTTTATGATATTGTTATTGATGATACAGCAATGTATGAAAACATATGTGATGCACTTATGCTTTTTGATGAAGATTATGACAGTCTTACACCCTTTGATTGCTGTACAAACTCATATATCAGAGGTTCTTTTCTTGGCGGAGGTTCAATCAGTGACCCTCACAAAAGCTATCATCTTGAATTTGATTCAAGATATGAGCCGGAAGCGGACAGGCTTCAAAGACTGTTAAAAAAAATAAATATAACTTCAAAGATAACAAACAGAAAAAATCATTATGTTGTATATATAAAGGAATACAGTGCAATTGCCGATATTCTCGGTGCTATCGGGGATTCAAATGCAATGTTTGATATTTACAATATATCTATTGAAAAGGATGTAAGAAATAATATTAACCGACAGATTAACTGTGAGAATGCAAATATGGATAAGATTGCAGATGCATATAAAAAGCATCTTGCAGCTATTGAAAAAATTAAAAAGACAATTGGTCTTGATAAGCTTCCTGATGTTTTGCAGGAAATGGCAAGAGTGAGGATGGAGTATCCCGAGGACGGCTTGAAGCAGCTTGGTGAAAGACTGGAAACACCAATCGGAAAATCGGGTGTCAATCACAGGCTGAACAGAATTATGGCTATTGCAGAAGAACAGGAAAATAAATAAAATAATTTTTTATATAATATTGTGTTTATCATATTATATAAAGGAGTTATATTAGTTGATTATTTAAATTGCAATTATAAAGAATATGTGATATAATTAGTGTATTGATATTATTCAGAGATTTGAGGAGAGATTATGTTAAGATATTTTACGGCAGGAGAAACTCACGGTAAATGTCTTACCGCAATTATTGAGGGTATGCCATCAGGAGTTAGAATTGATATAAATGAAATAAACGATGCACTTTACAGACGTCAGCAGGGTTATGGCAGAGGCGGACGTATGAAGATTGAAAGTGACAGGGCAGAAATATTATCGGGAGTAAGAAACGGATATACTTTGGGTAGTCCGATTGCGATTAAAATAGAAAACCGTGACTGGGCAAACTGGGAAAGTATAATGAACCCGGAGAATGCAAGCTCCGAACGTTCGGTCACAACTCCGAGACCGGGTCATGCTGATTTGGTCGGAGGAATGAAATATAATCACAGGGATTTAAGAAATGTATTAGAGCGTGCGAGTGCAAGAGAAACTGCGGCAAGGGTTGCAGTTGGAGCGGTTTGTGCTCAATTGTTAAAGCATTTTTCTGTTTATTTTAATACAAGAACTGTAAGTATAGGCAGTGTTCGTGATAATGTCAGCGTGCTTGATGATGCGGCATTTGAAATTGCAAGAAAATCACAGGTTGGTTTTTGCTCGGAGATGTCTGAGAAAGAAGCGATTGAATATATTGAAAATGCAAAGCAAATGGGTGAATCCTTAGGCGGTGTAGTTGAAACAGTTGTAAAAAATGTTCCGCCCGGACTCGGAAGCTATGCTCAGTATGACAGAAAGCTTGATGCAAATATCGCATTCTCTGCAATGAGTATTCAGGCTATAAAGGGTGTTGAAATAGGAATGGGCTTTGAATGTGCCGACAACTACGGTTCAAAGGTTCATGATATGATTTACTACGACACAAAATATTCAAGAAGTACAAATAATGCAGGCGGTATTGAGGGTGGAATGTCAAACGGTGAGCCGATTGTGGTAAGAGCTGCAATGAAGCCTATACCAACTCTTTATAATCCGCTTGATACTGTTGAAATCAATACAAAAGAAAAAATGAAAGCATCGGTTGAACGCTCTGATATATGTGCAATTTATGCTTGTTCAGTCGTTTTGGAAAGTGTTGTAAGCTTTGAAATTGCAAAAGCATTTCTGGATAAATTCGGCGGTGATTGCATCGATGATTTGCAAAGCTCATATAATTCATATATGGAACGTATTTCAAAATTTTAATTTGTTCTGAACAAGGGATTTATCCTTTGTAAAGTTATATATTTTTAGTCTTAAGGGAAGCACTACAGTTGTAGTCCTGACCAAAAAGAAGGAGGAATTTATTATGTATAATCCAAAATCATCAAAGGCAGAGGAATTTATCTGTCATGAAGAGGTACTTGATACCTTAAAATATGCAGAAGAAAACAAGCATAATGCAAAGCTTATTGATGAAATTATTGAAAAGGCAAAGAAAAGACAGGGATTGACACATAGAGAAGCAACTGTATTGCTTGAATGTGATATTGAAGAAAAAAATCAGGAAATTTACGCTCTTGCAGAACAAATAAAAAAGGATTTTTACGGAAACAGAATAGTAATGTTTGCCCCCTTATATCTTTCCAATTATTGTGTAAACGGTTGTCTTTACTGCCCGTATCATTTGAAGAATAAGCATATAGCAAGAAAGAAGCTTACTCAGGAGGAAATCGCAAAAGAGGTTACAGCATTGCAGGATATGGGTCATAAAAGACTTGCAATCGAGGCAGGTGAAGACCCTGTTAACAATCCGATTGAATACATACTTGAATCAATAAAAACAATTTACAGTGTAAAACACAAAAACGGGTCGATAAGACGTGTTAATGTAAATATTGCTGCAACTACGGTTGAGAATTATAAAAAATTAAAGGACGCAGGGATAGGAACATATATTCTTTTCCAGGAAACATATCATAAAGAAAGCTATGAAAGACTGCACCCGACAGGCCCTAAGCATGACTATGCATATCATACCGAAGCTATGGACAGAGCAATGCAGGGTGGAATAGATGATGTCGGATTAGGCGTTTTGTTTGGGTTGGAGCTTTACAGATATGAATTTGCGGCACTTTTAATGCACGCAGAGCACTTAGAGGCAGCTTTTGGTGTAGGTCCTCATACAATCAGCGTTCCGAGAGTTCGCCGTGCGGATGATATAGATCCTGATGAATTTGACAATGGAATTTCTGACGACACCTTTGCAAAAATTGTTGCTTGCTTGAGAGTGGCAGTTCCATATACAGGTATGATTATCTCAACAAGAGAAAGTCAAAAATGCCGTGAAAGAGTTCTTCACCTTGGTATTTCGCAAATAAGCGGTGGTTCAAAAACAAGTGTCGGCGGTTACGCAGACGATGTAGTTGATGCTGAAAATTCCGAGCAATTTGATGTATCAGATACAAGAACTCTTGATGAAGTTGTAAATTGGCTTATTAAGATGGATTATATCCCGAGCTTTTGTACAGCCTGTTACAGAGAGGGAAGAACCGGCGATAGGTTTATGAGCCTGTGTAAGTCTCAGCAGATTTTAAATTGCTGTCATCCAAACGCATTGATGACTTTAAAGGAATATATTGAGGATTATGCATCGGAGGATACTAAAAAAGTTGCAAATGAATTGATTTTAAGGGAAATTAACAATATACCGAGTGAAAAAGTAAGAGAGATTGTTCTTGAAAGACTCGAAAAGATTGAAAACGGAATCAGAGATTTCAGATTTTAATCATATATTAATTTGTAAATGAATAAAATCTATGAAAGGAAAGGACTGATAAAATGAAAGTATTGCTTGTAAACGGCAGCCCGAAGCCCAATGGTTGTACATATACTGCATTAAAGGAAGCTGCTGATGAGTTATTGAGAAACGGAATAGAAGCAGAGATTTTTCATATAGGCTCAAAGCCGATAGGGGGATGTATGGGATGTAAAGCCTGTGCAAAGACCGGTAAATGTATTCAGGAGGATAGCGTGAATGTCGCTATTGAAAAATTTAAAGCTGCTGATGGATTTATCTTTGGCTCTCCTGTTCACTATGCATCTGCATCGGGCGGGATTACATCATTCCTCGACAGAATGTTTTACTCAAACGGAAAGAATTTTGCAGATAAGCCGGGAGCAGTGGTTGTAAGCTGCAGAAGAGGCGGAGCAACTGCCGCATTTGACCAGCTTAATAAATATTTTACCATTTCAAATATGCCGATTGTATCATCGCAGTATTGGAGTATGGTTCATGGAAATACTCCCGATGAGGTGAAGCAGGATCTTGAGGGAATGCAGACCATGAGAACTCTTGCAAAAAATATGGCATGGCTTTTAAAATGTATTAAAGCTGCAGATGATGCCGGAATTGAACGTCCTCAAAGAGAAGCAAAGATTGCAACAAATTATATAAGATAAAAGACAGCCCTTGTGCATTGCACAAGGGCTGATAAATTACAGACAATTTTATTCTTCGTCAGGCATATCCCAATTGTGGTAAATATCCTGAACGTCATCACTGTCTTCAAGTGTATCAATCATACGCTGCATTTTAGTAATCTGATCTTCATCGGTGAGAGTCACCATTGTTTGTGGAACCATTGTGATTTCTGCTGATGAAAATTCATATTTACCCTCCAATGCATCTCTGACAGCGTGGAAGTCTTCCGGAGTGGTTGTGATTTCGTAGCATTCTTCTTCTACTGAAATATCTTCAGCACCGGCTTCTAAAGCATCCATTGTAATTGTATCTTCATCAATATCATTCTTTTCTATGATTATGATACCTTTTTTATCAAACATAAAGCTTACACAGCCTGTTTGTCCCATATTTCCACCGAATTTATCGAAAGCATGACGGACGTCTGCAGCAGTTCTGTTTCTGTTATCGGTAAGAGTTTCAACGATAACTGCAACACCGTTAGGGCCGTAGCCTTCATATGTGATGTTTTCATAGTTGTCCGCTTCCGTATCTCCTGCTGCTTTTTTGATTGTTCTTTGAATGTTGTCGTTAGGCATATTTGCAGCTCTGCCCTTTGCAATAACGTCTTTTAAGCTTGAGTTATTGTTAGGGTCGGGACCGCCTGCTTTAACGGCAACTACAATTTCTCTTGCAATTTTAGTAAATATTTTAGCACGCTGTGCGTCGTTAGCACCTTTTTTACGTTTAATTGTGCTCCATTTTGAATGACCTGACATTGATTATCTCTCCCTGAATTTTATTCTTCATCATCTGATAAATGATCCTGTACATAGCTTTCAAAATCAGAATGTTTTTTTTCTTTTACAAAGCCTTGTGTTGAACCTGATGAATAAGTACTTCTTTTATAATAACTGCTTCTTACAGGATTTTTAGGAGAAATAACAACCTTTCTGTATGGGTCTTCTCCTACAGAGAAAGTGGTAACATCTTCATTAGCCTGTAAATTAGAATGAATGATTCTTCTTTCATATGGATTCATAGGCTCTAATGTATACTTTTTACCTGTTTTTGCAACCTTGCTTGCAAGTCTGTCCGATAACGCAATAAGAGCATTGTATCTCTTTTCTCTGTAATTTTCGGTATCAAGTGTTACCTTAATATATTCATCGGAATTTCTGTTTACAACCAATGAAGTAAGGTACTGTAAGCTGTCGAGAGTATCTCCTCTTTTGCCGATTATAATACCCATATTTTCACCTGATAATTCAACTAAAAGATTATCACCATCAAGTGTTGTTGAAATCTTAACATCATCAAGCTTCATATCAGCGAATACCTGTGATAAAAATACTCTTGCCTTATAAGATACAGGGTCTTTTACGGTTACAGTTACAACTGCATCTTTTGAACCGAGCCCCAGAAAGCCTTTTGAGCCTTCATCTAAAATTTCTATATTTACATCGTTTTCTGTAAGTCCAAGCTCTGAAAGAGCAGCCTCCTGAGCCTCACTTACGCTTTTTGCGGTTTTTTCTATTTTTGTCTGGAAGTTTAACAACGAAATCATCCTCCTTATTATCAAAATATTTGTTTAATGCATACTGTTGAATCATTTGTATAATGTTTGATACAATCCAATAAATACCCATTCCGGAAGGAAGTGTAAAGGTAAAGAAACCTGTCATAACAGGCATAAGCATATTCATTGTATTGTTCATTTGTGCAGTCTGCTCTCCTGTTGCGGATTGTTGATTTTGTGACTGTCCGGATAATTTTTGCGACTGCTTCATTGACAACCATGTAGTCAATACAGCCAAAGCCGGAATTATAAGCAATGCTATAATATCAAGGTGACTGAAATCTCCTGCTGAAATATAGGAAATTGCACTTGACGGAACCTTTGCAAGATTCATTCCGAGAAAATCAAAATTAATTGTCCATGCATCTGCCTTATCAAGAACCATCTCACTCCATGTAGCGAGCTGAATCTGAGCGTTTTTAAAAAGATTTTCTGCATTCATGCCTGCATATGAGCCTAAATCGTTGGGAAATTTTTCGGTCATCAAAGCCATAATGTTATTAATTTTATCAACTACACCTGCATCTTCAAAATTATAGTGCAGGATATATTTAATAGGACTTTGAATAACTCTGTACAAACCGATTAATATAGGCATCTGAATGAGTAACGGAAGACATCCGCCCATCATGCTTACATCATTATCCTTATAAAGCTTCATCATTTCGGTTTGAAGCTTTTCTTTGTCATTAGCATATTTTTGCTGTAATTCAGCAAGGATAGGCTGAATTTTTTGTTGTTTTTTCATCGCTTTCTGCGACTTGATACTTAACGGCAATACAATTAATTTTATAATTACAGTAAAAATTATAATTGACCAACCGTAGTTTTTTACTAAATCGTATATCAAACTAATGATATAGCCAAGGGGAATTGTAATTATTTCGAATAAATTTAACATTATTATCCTCTCTCCAAGTTATTCTAACGGATCATATCCGCCTTTGTGAAACGGATGACATTTCAATATTCTTCTGACTGCCAGATACGTTCCCCTGACAGCACCGTATTTCTGTAAAGCCTGCAGCGCATATTCGGAACAGGTAGGCACGAATCTGCAGCAGGCGCCTCCCTTATACGGTGATATATATTTTTTATAAAATTTAACTGTTGCAATCAGAATCTTTGTCATTGTTTTCAATTAGCCCAAGCTTATTCAGGGCGTTCACCAAATCATTACTAATGTGCATATATTTACAATTAACTGACCTGCTTCTTGCGACTATCACAATATCATAGCCTGTTTTTATATTATCCTCAATAAGACGGTAGCTTTCGCGCATCAGTCTTTTAACTCTGTTACGTTTAACAGCCTTACCAACAGCTTTTCCGCAGGTAAGCCCTAGCCTGTTAACCCCTTTTCTGTTTGGGTTTATGTATACAACGATGTTCTGCCTGACAACGCTTTTACCGCGATAATACAATCTTTTAAAATCTTTATTGAGCTTTATAGACTCTGTTTTATTCATTTTTTTCTTTGCATTCAGCAGCCTTTCGGCCATGAGATAAAAAAGGCAAAAAGTCAGAGAGACAATGCCTCTATACTTCTCGCCTCACTCAATTACGTTTTACGCTGAAAGCTTCTTTCTGCCCAAGCGTCTTCTTCTTGATAAAATCTTTCTGCCTGATGCAGTTCTCATTCTTTTTCTGAAACCATGTTCCTTACTTCTCTGGCGTTTCTTTGGCTGATAAGTTCTCTTCACTTTTCTGCACCTCCCAAATTCTAATAAAATCGTCAATCGTAAAAATAGACATCGTACCTATTATATAAGTTTTTTATAGGCTTGTCAAGTGTTTTGACTATTATTTTAATATATTTGTAATGTTTTTATTGGTTTTTACTATGTTTTTTCGTTATGTTGCATTAATTTATTACCTTTTTAATGTAAAATATACAAACATAACAAGTTATATACATAATCGGAAACGTTTATTCAGCTTCCTTTAAAAGCGCTTCCAGAGCGTTTTGGTCAAAAGTATACTTATTGTCACAAAACTGGCAGGTAAGCTCTGCCGAGCCTTGTTCTGCAATCAAATCTTCAAGCTCTTTTTTACCTATTGAAATAAGTGCCTTTTCCATACGTTCTTTTGAACACTTACATTCATATTTTGGTGTTACCGATTTATTTTCCATAAGCATATCAAAGCCTTCGGTAACGGTAAAAAGAATATCTTCTGCACTCATACCGTCTGCAATCATGTCGGTTATGGGAGGGAGAGTTTTCATTTTTTCCTCAAGAATAGCTGCAACATCTTCTGTCGCTTCGGGCATGAGCTGAAGCATAAATCCACCTGCACATTTTACACTCATATCGGGATTAACCAAAACGCCGAGTGCTATAGCGGTAGGAATCTGTTCGCTTGAAGCAAAGTAATAGGTCATATCTTCGGCAATTTCACCTGTCACAATCGGAACCTGACCTGCGTAAGGCTCTTTCATTCCAAGGTCTCTGATAACATTCAAATATCCCTTTCCGACAGCTGTTCCTACATCCAGCTTGCCATTTTCCTTTCTCGGTATATCAAGTCCGGGATTTACTACATATCCCCTTACTCTTGACTTGTTGTCACATACTGCTACTATACTTCCCAAAGGACCGTCACCCTTAAATTGAATAGTTGTGGAATCGGTATCATTTTTCATTCCTGCTCCCATAATAGCTGAAATTGTAAGTGTTCTTCCGAGTGCTGCTGTTGCGGTAGGGAAGGTTTTATGAATTTTCTGAGCTTCGTTGACAAGGTCTGTTGTTACAGCAACAAATATTCTTATTGAACCGTCCATTGAGTTTCCTCTTATTAAAATATCTTGCAATGATTTTCACTCCTCATTTATTCTATGTTTACATATATGGTTATTCTGTTTGAAAGTATTGTAATATCCTGCTCAGCTGTTTTAATTTCAAGCTCTGCCTGATGAACTCCGGGTTCAGAGCCTATATTATCAAGATTTAATTCAGC
>JAZOTP010000093.1:0-7456 GCA_045657705.1 Clostridia bacterium | reverse complement strand
CTATACCCTTTTTACATTCCTGAACTTGTACCCTTTGAATTTAACACATATTCAGATTTAAGCTTTTTATCCGAATTCACCATAAGGTAAACAACTATAGCAATAATAGCAGCTACTGCAATAAGTCCCGGGAAGAAACCTGAACCAACAAAACCTGTTGTAATAAGCGTACCAATCTGGTAGATAAGATATGCAACAACATAGCCCGTTCCAAGCTGAAGTGCAATGCCGCCAAGCATCCATTTTCTGTCTTTTATTTCAGAGTTCATAGCACCGATTGCCGCAAAGCAAGGAGGAGTAAAGAGGTTAAACATCAGGCACGCAAGAGCGGCAGCCTTTGTAATACCAAATATAGCAGCAACCTCGCTTGCGCCACTCATAAGAGCTAATTCTTCTGTATCAATGAAGTTTGTAACACCATAACAAACTGCGAGTGTTCCAACAACATTTTCTTTAGCAATGAAGCCTGTAACAGCAGCCGCTGCCATCTGCCATACACCAAATCCAAGAGGAATAAGTAAGAAAGCAAACGGTGTGGCAATAGATGCCAATATTGAAGTCTGTTCCATACCATCTTCAACAAGCCGGAAGCTCCAGTCAAATGCCTGCATAATCTGAACTAAAGTGTTACAAACAAGTATAATTGTACCTGCTTTTACTATGTAAGCCCATCCACGAGAACACATTGAAAGGAATGCACGCTTAAGAGAAGGAACTTTATATTCCGGAAGCTCAATTATAAAGAATGACTTACGGTTCTTATGACCTGCAATCTTGTTTACAACCAAAGCACCAATAAATATTAAAACAATACCCACAAAATACATTAAAGTACCAACCCATGAAGCATCAGCAAAGAAAACACCTGCAAACAATGCAATAACAGGAAGCTTTGCACCGCAAGGCATAAACGGTGTAAGCATAGCAGCGGCTCTTCTCTCACGTTCATTACGGATTGTACGGCAAGCCATGATACCGGGGATTGCACAGCCTGTACCTATTACAAAAGGAATAACAGACTTACCTGACAAACCAACCCTCTTAAAGATAGGGTCTAAAACCACCGATACACGAGACATATAACCACAGTCTTCAAGTAAAGCAATCAGGAAGTACATAACCATTACAAGCGGTAAGAAACCAACAACCGCACCAACACCGCCGATAATACCGTCAACTAAAATCGCCTGCAATAGGGGGTGAGCATTTTCAACAAGTCCGCCTACCCATTCCTGGAACATTTCAATCCATGCAACAAATGTATCTGCAAGCCACGGTCCGAATGATGACTGTGAAATATCAAACACAAGGAACATTACAACCGCAAAAATCGGAATACCCAGCCATTTGTTTATCAAAACAGCGTCAATTTTGTCACCAAAGTTCTTATCCTTGCTAAGTACCTTACGGGTTTCAACATTTTTTACAACCTTATTTACAAATTCAAAACGCTTGCGGTCAGCGGCTTCAACGCAAGCCTTACTTGTAAGATCAACATTACCCTGAATATAGACAGCCTTTTGCGCCTTTCCTGCCTGTGCTTTTACGGCTTCCATAACAGCCTGAAGTCCGTCTGAAGATGTAGAAACCGTTTCCACAACAGGACATTCAAGTGTTTCTGATAATACAGCCACATCAATTTTTGTTCCCTTTTTCTCGTTAATATCACTCTTGTTAAGAGCAACCACAACAGGAATACCAAGCTCTAAAAGCTGAGTAGTAAAGAATAAGCTACGGCTTAAATTTGTAGCATCGACAATATTGATAATTACATCGGGATTTTCATTCTTTACATATGAGCTTGTGATGCTTTCCTCAGATGTAAAAGGTGACATTGAATAAGCTCCCGGAAGGTCTACGATAATAATCTCTTCATTTCCCTTGCAATAAGCCTTTTTAATAGGGTGTTCCTTCTTTTCTACGGTAACACCCGCCCAGTTTCCGACTTTTTCGTTACGTCCGGTCAGGGCATTATACATTGTGGTTTTACCCGAGTTGGGGTTTCCTGTTAAAGCAATTCTCATAATATCTTCCTCCTTGATTGCCGGAAATTATTAAATCATATCCTTACAAATAATTTATAACTTTTGTTGGTTAGGTAATACTAACCCTTGTTCAAAAAAAATTAATTTTACAAAAGCTATAATTTAAACAATAATAGCTTCTGCCAACTGATTATCTATGTTGTATCTTCCGTCCTTGATAGAAACAATACATCCGCCCTTCAGGTGAGATACAACTGTAATGGTTTCGCCGCTGTAACAGCCAAGCGAAAATAAAAAAGCATCCAACTCTTCATCATCGGTTTCAATCTTAGTTATAATATATTCTTTTCCTTCGATAGCCTCAGTTAAATTCATTTTTATCACCCATTAAAACTTTTTTACAAAACACTTTTTAATCAGCAACGGCTGACCGTTTTCTTGTGTTAGTATCTGCTAACTTACTAATGTAGTTTAACACAACTAACTAAAATTGTCAATACTTTTTTGTAATTTTTTCTATTTTTATGATTTTTACCAATTAAAGTATTTATAAACAGCAATAATACAACAATAATTAATAAATTATATACAAAAATCAAAAAAATATTATCAGAAATTTAAAATCAAAAGAGGTGTCAGTCGGGTAATTCTGTTGACACCGTAATTTTATATCACCCTGACACTGTGACGTGTTGCATGGCAGTTAATATTAACAGCTACAGGGAGTCCTGCAATATGCGTCGGATATACCTCGATATTTACACCGAGTGCTGTAGTAATGCCTCCCAACCCCTGTGGGCCTATTCCAAGCTTATTTATTTTTTCCAAAAGCCTGTTCTCAAGCTCTTCATAATACGGGTCACTGTTGCGTATATTTATGCTTCTTGTGAGTGCTTTTTTAGAAAGATTTGCAGCCTTGTCCATTGTACCCCCAATTCCTACTCCGACAACCATCGGCGGGCATGGATTTGCACCTGCAAGCTTCACCGTTTCAACAACAAAATCTATAACACCGTCAACTCCGTCGGACGGATTTAGCATCTTTATTCTTGATTTATTTTCACTACCAAAACCCTTCGGTGCAAATGTGATTTCAATTTTATCACCATCATAATAATCGTAATAAATTACAGCAGGTGTGTTGTCGCCCGTGTTCACTCTTCTTAACGGATCACCTACAACCGATTTTCTTAAATATCCATTTGTGTAACCTTTAGAAACCCCCTTATTTATAGCATCGGTAATGTTATCCCCCTCAACAAAAACCTCATTTCCGATTTTAACAAAAAATACAGCCATGCCTGTATCCTGACAAATCGGCATTTCCTTATCACACGCAATTCTTGCATTTTCAAGTAAATCATCAATAACATTTTTCCCAACAGGAGATTTCTCCTTTTCCTTTGAATCAATCAGTGCATTTTTAATGTCATCATTAATATAACAGTTTGCATCAATACACATTTTTTCAACTATCTCTGTAATTTGTGATGATTTAATTATTCTCATTTTAATTCCTCATTTCTTTAAATTAACACCCAACTGCCAAACCACTTCAACCACCTGTACACCCATTCGGGGTCAGCAGGCATTCCGGACAGAACAGGATAGAATGCAAAAAACATTAATACTGTAGCAGCAGCATAGGCATATGCCAGAAATCTCATTTTTTCATTCTTTGTATATAATATATGCAGGCTGTATCCTATTGCCAAAACCAAAAATACGGTACTTGGGAAATAGTGGTATATAAACACAACTCTGTCAACGAACATCCACGGAATAAGCTGGGCAAAGTAACCCACCGTAATAAAAATTGCTGTTTTATCCTTTTTGAAAGCCGAACGGTAAATCATAAACAGCACCGCCGCAATTCCCGGCCACCATACAAGAGGATTTCCGAATGCACTTATTCCCTCTTTGAGATTTTCATTTATTGTACCTGAAAAATACCATATAGGTCTTTTCATTATTATCCACTCATACCATTTTGAAGAATACGGATGTGTTGAGGATAAAACCGTACTGCTGTGATAAACAAACATATCCTTCTGATTTTTGATTATTGTTGCAAGACCTCCGCCCTCACATTTCAGATACGGAATATATGACAGCAGATATATAACAACAGGTATCACAATAAATGCAATTACACAGAAAAGTAAAGTTAAAACAGTCTTTTTGGCAAATTCTCCGGCTATAGCCTCACTTGCTTCATTGTGTGGATTTTCCTTTGCAAAAAGGTATTCCTTATATCTCTTTAAAACTGTCATAAAGAACAAAACACATAAGCCCGCACCTGCATATACTCCTGTCCATTTGCTTGCCCCGCCCAAGCCGAAGCAGATTCCGGACAATAAAAGCGGTATAAAGGTCTTTTTAAGGCTTGTATCATAAAAGCTCATTTTATAAAATGAATACATAAAGTAATACATGAGTATCACAAAGAATGTAATATATACGTCGATAGTTGCAATTCTTGTCTGTGTAAAATGCATGAAGTCAAACGCAAATATCAGAGTAGTAACCGATGCAAATTTTGTACTTTTTGTAATTTTTTTTGCAAACAGGAATATAAACGGAAGCATCAAAATCCCAAAAACTGTACCTGTAATTCTCCAGCCAAACGGATTCATTCCAAACAGCTTAACTCCCCACGAAATAAATATTTTCCCAAGAGGCGGATGTGTCCACTCATAAACATCAAGTCCGTTTATAAATTCATACGCCGTTCTTGCGTGATATATTTCATCAAAATATGTGCTGTTGTACCAGTTCGACCGCTCGGGTAGTGTGTCCTGTTCATCACATAAGGCATTGTCTGTGATGTGTACCGGTATTATTTCCTGTTCGGTTTCGTCAATAAAAGCAAGCTCTTTAATTCTTGCTTCCTCACTTGCAGTAATTATAATATGCTGAACCCATAGACTTTCAACAGTATCAAAACGCCATTCAAAAACTGCATTCTCATCAACAGTTAAGGTCTTTACAAGGCTGTAATCCTTGTCAAACAACCTGTAAGTCAGCGTATTGTCTTCATCTACAGGAAGAGAGCCGTTAAATATTGCAATGTTCTTGAGAGGATATTCCTTGTTAAATGATACATCAATCTGAGAATTGCTTGTCAGATGATATTCCGTTTCGGGAGCTTTTCTGCTTCCGAGATTATAAAGTGCAACTGCTGAGTAGAATACCGTAATCACTGCAACAGCTATAATATCATAACGCTTAACAGGCGTTTTATGATCACTTTTTTCAAAGCCTGAAACCTCAGACGGAGTTAAAACTCCAAAATCTCTCTCCTTTAAATATGCCGTAACCATAAACGCAAATAAAATAATATTTAAAACAGAAGCAATGATTATAAATGCACTTTTAAAATATTTTGAAATATCGGTTTCATAAACATATAAAACCCATGCTGTGTTGATAAGCTGTGATACTGTAATAAACAAAAAGAGCATAAAATGCTTTCTTTGCTTATTGAAAATATATGCAATGAACGCTAACGCAATAGCACAAAATGCATACCGTTCATGCATTTTGGTTGAAAGCATATAAGTTGCAAAATATAAAAAGGCAGCAGTCACAAAATATTTCGATTCATTTTTTGTTTTAAAATAAATCATAGCTGAAACAACGCATATCAAAGCAATAAATACATAACCAATAACTGTCAAAGCCAAATTCAAATCTGTCCAGTTAAGCCCTAAAGCCCCCCACAGATTAAATGCATTTACCGTTGCATATGCATATTGAGAAAGCGTTGCACCATACTGTTTGATAACCTCACTCAGACCGAAAGGAATCATGGGAAGTATCAGTACTAAGAGAGCAACAATGACTGATGCAAAAAAGTTTATATTTTTCTTCTTTGAAACACCGTCCGAAAACAGATATTCAACGGATGCGAATATAAATACAGGCGAAAGAATAAGCGACTGTGGTTTAAACAGTACCGCCAGTGCAAAAACAGCAAATCCCGACATCAGCCGTTTTTTCATAACGAAATACAACGCTGCAATTATAAATACAAGATAAACAGCATCAACCTGTCCCCACAGTGAGCTGTTCAATATCACAGCCGGATTAAAAATATAAAAAACGGACATAAGTCCCGACTGTTCTTTTGAAAAATTCTTCTTACCTATATGATAAATCATTCCTGCCGCTATTATATCACAAATAATCGCAGGACTTCTCAGTATCATATTTTCAACACCCCGGGTTATAGCAAATGCATTTTTTATGTATCCCAGAACAGTAAGGATATACATATACCCCGGAGGATAATCAGTAAAAGTATCCGATGAATAAAAGCTCCCTATCCCGTTACTGCTGAGCATATCCGCCCAGGCAGAAAAACAGTTCATATCGGTAGAATGTCCCATGCTCCTGTAAGCAAGAACAAAACGCAGTAAAAGACCTATCACCGCACACAGAACAAATAAATTTATTTTTATATTAAAATGCTTTTTGCTAACAGAATAGTTAAACAAAAATACACATAAAACCGTATATAAAGCAGTAAAAACCGATGCCATCAACAAAGTCAATCATTCCTTTCTGATTTAAACAAAAAAGCACTTCCGTTAAGAAGTGCTTTGGAGCGGAAGACGAGATTCGAACTCGCGACGTTCACCTTGGCAAGGTGACGCTCTACCACTGAGCCACTCCCGCATAACTATGTGTACATTATAACATAAGTGATTAAATATGTCAACTACTTTTTTTAAAATGTTTTATCTTTTTATTTTTTTGTTGAATATTTAAGAAATTTACATTATATTACAAAAAATGCTATATACTTTTTCATTTTGTAAATTATTGACATAAAAAATCAAAAGTGATATAATATTACTTAACCGAAAAGAGGTATATATCAAAAACATACAGACTTGTAATTTTACTCCCGATGAGGATACAAGCTTGTTTTCGGAATAGAAATTCCCTCTCATTTACGGCAATATGAAAGGAGATATAGTTATGGATGTATTGACAAACATGATATCATCAGAGATTAAAAAACAGTATAAAAGCGTTAGAAGATTTTCACAGGTAATAAATATACCTCAGACAACTCTTGCAAGTGCATTAAAAAACGGAATCAGCGGAACAGCATATGAAACAATTGTCAAAATATGTAAAGCCCTTGATATTCAGCTCGTAAATTATCAGTTTCCTCTTCATGTGGATGATAATGCATTGAAGATGCTTGATATCTATAACAAGCTTGACAGTAAGGGCAAGCACACTGTTCATACTATATTGAAAATGGAGCATGAACGCTGCTCATCAGATTTATCCGATTATGATATAAAAGCTTTTATATGAAATTGTTGATAAAAATTCCTCATACACAACGTGCATGAGGAAATTTTTAATCTACATAATAAACATTCCAAGTCTTAATTAATACTATACAGGTATGCTGTAATCCGCAAAATCACATCGGCCGGTTATCCGCTATC
>JAZOTP010000092.1:0-18966 GCA_045657705.1 Clostridia bacterium | reverse complement strand
CCTGTTGAGTATCTGCAGGATACACTCGAAAAACAGGCAATGACAAATGCGGGGTTAAAGTTCATTTTGTACGTTGAGACTGAAACCGGTATGCAGATGAACGAATATTATTATGAAAACGGTATTGTTGATTACCTTTCTCAAGTTGTTGGCGAAAATGCAATGACACAGATGGAAGTATGGGAAGCAGAGAGAAGGGGTAAGGACAGAGATGATAAACCTGAATACCGTGTTAAAATGCAGATTGCTTTTTGTTTTTCACAGACTGTAAATGTGCTTGAATATTACCATAATTCAAGCTGGCTTGAACACGGAGGCTCACCTGATAAGGCTGTTAAAAATGCGTTTGTATACGCTGTTGACCAGTATATAAAGAATAACGGAAAATATAATAAGAATGAATCGAAGATAACATTTAATGATGTTGCTGACTGTTTAGCACTTGTTATTAATTCTTTTTCAACGCAGACAAGCTATGAAAATCAGACTAAAAAGGCTATTAACAATAAATTTATCCAAGAGGCTATGACAGAATTTTTAAGACATCAGCTTGAGGTTTACTTCATTGAAAATAAGGCAGATGCTGATAAAATATCCAATCAGGTGCTGATAAATAAGCGTTCAAGAGAAAATGCCGAAAAGATAAGAATTGATGTTAAGAAAAAGCTTACAGGCTCAATGGATGTTACAAACAGGGTTGAAAAGTTTGTTGACTGCAGAAGCAAAGATAAATCTGTAAGAGAAATTTATATAGTTGAGGGTGACTCGGCTTTAGGTTCATGTAAGCTTGCAAGAGACCCGTCGTTTCAGGCTATTATGCCAATTCGTGGTAAAATACTGAACTGTTTAAAAGCAGATTATGCAAAGATTTTCAAAAGTGATATTATACTTGATCTTGTAAGAGTTTTAGGATGCGGTATTGAAATAAAATCAAAGCATAATAAGGATTTGGAAACCTTTAGTCTTGATAATTTAAGATGGGATAAGGTTATTATCTGTACAGATGCCGATGTTGACGGATTCCAGATAAGAACTCTTGTTCTTACGATGATATACAGATTAATGCCGACACTGATAGATGTAGGTCGTGTGTATATTGCAGAATCTCCCCTTTATGAGATAACAATTACAAAAACAAAAAGAAAAGGCGAAAAGCTTTTTGCTTATACTGACGGTGAAAAAGAAGAAATTCTTGCAAAGCTTGCTGCTGAAGGACTTACAAAGGATAATGATGATTTTGATATTAAGCGAAGCAAGGGTCTGGGTGAAAACCAACCGGATATGATGAGTTTAACTACGATGCATCCTGCTACAAGAAGACTTATCAGGGTAACCCCTGAAAATGTAGAAAAAACAGCACAGGTGTTTGACATACTGCTTGGAGATAATATTAACGGACGAAAAGAGCATATAGCTCAAAATGGAAGTCTGTATATGGAAATGCTTGATTTAAGCTGATGTATATCCATAGTTATTAATTTTATTAGGAGAATTAAAAAGTATGGCTAAGAAAAAAAATGAGCCGGAAGTAATAATTTCGGCACCTATAACCGAACAACCTATATGTGAAACTCTTGAAAGTAATTATATGCCTTATGCTATGAGTGTAATCATTTCAAGAGCTATACCTGAAATTGACGGATTGAAGCCTGCACATAGAAAGCTTTTATATACAATGTTTAAAATGGGGTTACTTGGCGGTAAGCTTACAAAGTCTGCAAATGTTGTAGGGCAGACAATGAAGCTGAATCCTCACGGCGATGCCGCAATATATGAAACCATGGTCAGACTTACAACAGGAAATGAAGCACTTTTACATCCTTTGGTTGAATCTCAGGGTAATTTTGGTAAACAATATTCAAGAGATATGGCATATGCTGCAGCCCGATACACAGAGGTAAGACTTGATTCGATATGTAATGAACTGTTTGGAGATATTAATAAAAATACCGTTGAATTTGTTGATAACTATGACGGTGAGTTAAAAGAGCCTGTTTTATTGCCGGTCGCATTTCCAAACATATTGGTAAATCCGAATCAGGGAATAGCTGTCGGAATGGCAAGTAATATATGCTCATTTAATCTGCGTGAGGTTTGTGAAGCGACTATAGCTTTGATGAAGGATGAAAATGCTGACATAATGGAATTAATGCCGGCACCGGATTTTTCTATGGGAGCAAAGCTTATTTATTCAAAAGAGCAAATGCGTGAAATTTATAATACAGGTCGCGGAAGCTTTAAGTTAAGAGCGGTATATAATTATGACAGTAAGAGCAATTGTATTGATATTACCCAAATCCCTTATACAACAACAAGTGAGGCAATAATTGGTAAAATTATGGAGCTTATTAAGGCAAATAAGCTTCGTGAAATTTCCGATGCACGAGATGAAACCGGTTTACAAGGGTTTAAAATCACAATAGATTTAAAGCGTGGAACAGACCCTGATGCATTGATGCTCAAATTATTTAAACTCACTCCGCTTGAAGACAGTTTCAGCTGTAATTTTAACGTTTTGATAAAAAATTCGCCTATGGTATTGGGTGTCCAGGATATATTAAAAGAATGGGTAAAATTCAGAATGGGCTGTATTAAAAACAGTCTGCGTTATGATATTGACAAAAAGAGTGAAAAGCTACACTTGTTAACAGGTTTAAAAAAGATTTTACTTGATATCGACAAAGCTATTTCAATTATCAGACATACTGAACTTGAAGAGGACGTTGTTCCTAATCTTATGTCGGGCTTTGATATTGACAAGATACAGGCAGAGTATGTGGCTGAAATCAAATTACGATATTTAAATAAGCAGTATATCTTAAATAGAACTGCAGAAATTGAAAAGCTGATTGAAGAAATTGATGAATTGACCTCGATTCTTGAGAGTGATAAAAAAGTTAAGAAGCTTATAGAAAAGCAACTCCAGGCAATCAGCAAAAAATATGGAAAAGACAGATTAACTGAACTGATTGACGATGATGAGGCTGAGGTTTATGTTGAAAATAATTATATTGAGGATTATCCTGTAACTATATTTACAACAAGAGAGGGATACATCAAAAAGGTTACGGCAAATTCACTGAAGTTTACCACAAATGACCATAAGCTTAAAGAAGATGATGAGATTGTAAGTGCTGTAGAAACAACGAATATCAGTGATTTATTATTCTTTACAAATAAATGTGTTGTATATAAGATGAAAACTCATGAATTTAATGACACAAAGGTAAGCGTAATGGGTGAATATCTACCAAGTGTTTTAGGTCTTGAAAACGATGAAAAGATTTTATATACTGTAGTAACCAAAGATTATTCGGGAAATATGCTTTTCTCGTTTGAAAACGGTAAAATGGCAAAGGTGGCTTTAAATAATTATGCAACCAAAACAAACCGTAAAAAACTTATTGGAGCATATTCGGATAAGTCACCTGTATGTGATATAAAGCATATTGCGGAGGAATCAGATATTGTAGCATTTGCAGATAATAACAAAGTATTGTCTTTAAATACCGAAAAAATACCGTTAAAAACAACAAAATCGACACAGGGAGTTCAAGTTATGAAACTTACCAAAAAAGGTGCAAAAATGTGTAAAGTATTATTTGCAAAGGACAGTAATCTTGACAATCTGAGTCATTACAGAACAAAAAATATTCCGGCTGTAGGAAGCTTTTTGAGAAAAGATGATGTTGCAAAAAGACAGATTTCTTTGTTTGAATAAAATTTTGGGAGGAAGTTATGGAAAATAAAGTAAATATTTTAGGTGTGAATGTAGATAAAGTTAATATTGAAGAAGCTGTCGAGAAAATTTTCGGAATGCTTGATGAACATAAAGCTCATGCAATTTTTACACCTAATTCCGAAATACTTCTTGAAGCCTATAAAAATAAGGAATTTTGTGATATATTAAACAGTTCTGATTTGCTTACAGCTGACGGAATTGGTGTTGTATATGCTTCAAAAATACTTGGTGATCCGATAGAAGAAAGAGCGGCAGGTTTTGACATTGCCTGCGGTCTTATAGACAGAATATCAGAAACAGGTCACAGATTGTATTTGTTTGGCGGAAAACCGGGGATTGCTGAAAAGGCAAAGAAAAACCTTGAAGCAAAATACCCCTTTATTCAGATAGTTGGTACAAGAAACGGATATTTTAAAGAAGAAGATACCTCTGAAATAATCAGCGACATTAACAGTGTCGGTGCTGATATTGTATTTGTTTGTCTTGGTGCTCCGAAACAGGAAAAATGGATTCATGAGAATAAGAATAAAATAAGAGCAAAGGTACTTATGGGAATTGGCGGAAGCCTTGATGTTCTTGCAGGTGAGGTTGAAAGAGCACCTGAGGTTTGGTGTAAGATGGGGCTTGAATGGTTTTACAGACTAATGAAAGAACCTTGGAGATTCAAGCGTATGCTGGCATTGCCTAAGTTTGGGTTTACAGTACTTATTAAAGGCAGAAAATACGGAAAGGTTGAAGAATAATGGGTAAGCTTATTGCTGTTGACGGAGTAGATGCAAGCGGAAAACAGACGCATACCGAAATGCTTGCACAAAAACTTATATCTGACGGATATAAAGTAAAAAGAATTACTTTTCCTGATTATGAAAGTCCGTCCTCTGAATTGGTTAAAATGTATTTATCGGGTGAATTTGGCGAAAATCCTGATGATGTAAATGCGTATGCAGCTTCAAGTTTTTTTGCGGCAGACAGATTTGCTTCATATCGAAAAAACTGGAAAAAAGATTATGAAGATAGTGATACAGTAATTATTGCAGACAGGTATACATCTTCAAATATGATTCATCAGGCGAGTAAAATTGATGATAATAACGAAAAGAATAAGTTTATGAAATGGCTTAATGAGCTTGAATTTAAAATATACGGCTTACCTGAGCCTGATATAACCTTTTTTCTTGATATGCCTGTTGAATATGCAAGAAAATTGATGGCAGAACGTGAAAATAAATTTGATGCACAGCAGCAAAAAGATATTCATGAAAGAAATACCGATTATCTTCAAAAAAGTTATGACAATGCGTGTTATGTTGCAAAGATTTGTAATTGGACACATATAAAATGCGTTGAAAATAAACTAATAAGAACTATCGAAGATATAAATGATGAAATTTATAAGACAGTAAAACAAATCCTTTAAAAGGTGATTTTATGAGAAATATAATAGCAGTTGTGCTTATGATAGTTATGATGCTTTGCTCGTGTAGTACACAAAAAAGTGATAGTATAGGGCAAGAGACTGAGTTAACTGTTGACGGTGTTGAAAACAAACAAAGTCTGATAAAAAAAGAATTGAAGGATAAAGTCATTGTAATCGACCCTGGTCATGGATTAAACAATATCAGTGATTATGAACCGATAGCACCGGGGAGCAGTAAAACAAAGCCTGCATATGTAAGCGGAACAAGCGGGAAAAATCAAACTGAAGAACAGTTTAATCTGGCACTTTCTCAGATGCTTGAAAAAAAGCTTACAGCCTTAGGTGCCTCAGTACATATGACAAGAACGACACATGAAAGCACAAGGTCAAATATAGAACGTGCTCAATTTGCAAATGAGCTGAATGCGGATATAGCTGTAAAAATTCATGCTGACGGTAATGAAAACAGCTCTGTTCGGGGAGTTTCTATGTTGATTCCGTCTGATGACAGCTATGTAACTGATGATGTTTATAATAAAAGTGCAATAGCGGGAAAGATTATTCTGGATAAGGTTATAGATGCAACAGGTACAAAAAACAGAGGTATTTCCGAACGTTCTGATATGACAGGATTTAATTGGAGTACAGTGCCTGTTATATTGCTTGAATGCGGTTTTATGTCAAATCCTCAGGACGATGCATTACTTGAAACTGATGAATATAAGCAAAAAATTGTAGATGCTATTGCAGATGGATTAATTTTGTATTTTGAAAATCAGAAGTCAAATGATGAAGGTGATGATTTTGTCGGATAATCAGACTTGCCGATTGTGTCCGAGAAAATGTTGTATTGACAGAAATTCGGGCAAAAAGGGATACTGTGGTGCAGACAATAGGGTGAAAATTGCGAGAAATGCTCTTCATTTTTGGGAAGAACCGTCAATATCCGGTACTTGTGGATCGGGTACGGTATTTTTTTCTCATTGCAATCTTGGGTGTGTATTTTGTCAAAATTATAAAATAAGCTCTGAACATCAGGGAAAATATGTTTCTGTTGATGAGCTTTCTGAGATATTTCTTGATTTACAAAAACAAAATGCTCATAATATAAATCTCGTTACACCAACGCATTATGTACAGCAAATTGCAGAAGCATTAAAAAAGGCAAAAAACAACGGACTTACAATTCCTGTTGTTTATAACTGCGGGGGATATGAGAGTGTTGAAGCTCTAAGAGAGGTTGACGGACTAATTGATATTTATATGCCTGATATGAAATACTTTGATGATAAGTATGCGGTTAAATATTCAAAAGCGCCCGGATATTTTAAGGCTTGTAAAGTAGCAATATCTGAAATGTTCAGACAGGTGGGGAAGAATATATTTGATGATAACGGGATAATGCAAAGAGGTGTTATTGTCAGGCACATGATGCTACCGGGAATGCTTTTTGATTCTAAAAAAATAATTGATTATCTGTATTCAGAATACAGGGATAATATTTATATAAGTATAATGAGTCAGTATACACCAATGCCTGAAGTGTGTCATTTTCCCGAACTTAACAGAAAAGTGTCGGAAAAATATTATAATACATTGGTTAATTATGCAATTGAAAAAGGAATTGTAAATGCGTATACACAAAGTGGTGAGGCTGTAGGAGAGAGCTTTATTCCTGAATTTTATAATGAATAAAAAATATAATCTGCTGTTAAAATGAGATATTTAAATATCCATATTAAACAGCAGATTTTGTTTAAAGCTTTAATTTAAAAAGCAGTACTCCACCAAGGAGCAATACTAAGCCTACATATTTATTCCATGTAAATGCAATTTTTTCGCTTCCCATCAGACCAAATGCGTCAATGATTGCGGCAAATAACAGCTGCGAAATAAGAATGGTCGAAATTGCGACGGTGGGGCTTAGTTTACCTATGCCAAGCATTACAGTTATCGTAATTATCAGACCGAATACACCGCCAAGTAAATAAAATTTATTCACTTGTGTTATTTGTGAAAAATTTCCTTTACCTAATATCCAAAGAGCAATCAGTGAAAGCAGAAATGCTGTACCCTGAACAAATGCATTGGATTCATAAATTCCTATTTTATCGCCTAACCTTGTATTCATTACTCCTTGTATACTCATTGCCGCTCCTGCTATTATACTGAATATAAATCCCAAAGAAATCAACTCCTTTTTTCTAATTTTGTGATTTCCTGGCTGTTTTTATTCATAATTATTCACATAAATGTGCATAGGCAATTCCGTCTTTTATTTTATCTATAATCACATCCTTAAACTGTGATTGAAGATTTTCTTTTGTTTCGACGTAAACAGTTATGTAATTTGATGTTTTTCCTTCAAAGAATTTATCCTTAACCGGCTGTTCGAAAAGAACAGTCATTTTTTGCCCTGTAAAAGATAAAAGAAAGGCATCTCTTGTGTTGTTACATAATTTGATCAATTGTTTGCTTCTCTGCTCTTTTATTTGAGGTAAAATTTGGTCTGTACGTTTAGCTGCAAGTGTTCCGTTTCTTGGGGAGTATTGAAAAATATGTGCATCTGCAAAGTTTATTTCCTTTACAAAGTCAAGTGTTTTTTGAAACTCTTCATCTGTTTCGCCGGGGAAGCCGGTCATAATATCGGTTGTAATTGCAACATCGGGAAAATTGTTTCTCAAGCCGTCGACGATTTCTTTATATTGCCGGGTTGTGTATTTTCTGTTCATTCTTTTAAGCGTTTCATCACAACCGCTTTGGAGTGATAAGTGAAAATGGTGACATAGCTTATTGCAATTTTTGATTTCGTTTATAAAATAATTGTTTAAAGTCATTGGTTCAATTGAACTCAGACGAATTCTTTTGAGTTTGTCAAGCTTATTTGCTTTACATAACAACTCTGTAAGCTGTGGTTTACCTTTGTCAATACCGTATGACGCAACATGAATACCGGTGTAAATGATTTCGGAATAACCGTTATCAACCATGATTTGAGTTTCTTTTAAAACCTCATCTATATCACGGCTTCTTATCGGCCCTCTTGCATATGGAATAATACAGTAGGAGCAAAACTGATTGCACCCCTCCTGAATTTTTATATATGCCCGCGTTCTTTCCTGATATGAAGTGATTGATAAATCCTCAAAGCTATGTTGCATCATTATATCAGAAACACAGCACCTTTGTTCACTTGCCGAAAGACTTTGTGTTAACTCTACAATTCTTTTTCTGTCGCTTGTCCCTATAATAAGATTTACATCTTTAATTTGTTTAACAGCCTCGGGATTTGTTTGTGCATAGCATCCTGTAACAATTACAATAGAATTTGGATTGTGTTTTTTGGCCCGTCTTATTATCTGTCGTGACTTTCGGTCACTCATTGATGTTACGGTACAGGTATTTATGACATATATATCCGAATAGGAATCAAAATCACAAAGCTCGTATCCCGAATTTATAAATAATTCAGACATTGCTTCTGTTTCGTATTGGTTCACCTTACAGCCTAATGTATAGAAAGCTACTTTATTCATAGTTTGTTAAAACCTTTCATATAGTGTTAATAATTATTGTTGCATAATGTATGATGTTTGTGAATAAGGATTGGCACAATTACATAAATTTATAAAATAAATAATAAATATACTTGACTATTGGAAAAAATAGTTGTATTATTGTTCTTGTGGGAAGACCTACAAAATAAAATTTATAGGGAGGCAGTAGTTATGCAGGTTTTTAACATAATACTGAATTCAATCAACGATGTAAAGGAATTTGTCAACATAGTATCAAAGTATGAGTTTGATATTGATTTAACATCAGGAAGATATGTTGTTGATGCAAAGTCAATTATGGGTATTTTCAGTCTTAATCTTTCAAAACCTATTAAGGTAGAAGCTCATTGCGGCGATGATGATAAGTTTATGGAAGATGTAAAGAGATTTATTGTTGATTGATTGTTAATTGTAGAATATTATCCCCCGCATTGGGGGATATTACATATTCTATCTTGCGGCAAATGTAATTCTGTGGCTTATCTCTGTTGGACTTTCAAAAGAAAATCCGTCGAAAATATCAATGTCGGTAAAGCCGGCTTTTTTTAATGCTTTTTTTATTTCATCGACAGTATATACCCTTTGCAGGTGTCTTTCACAAAAACGTTTATATGAGTTGTTTTTTCTGATGAAGAAATTAAGATACATATCAGAAAGCTTTTTATCCTTGTAATACTTATTTTCCCATGAATAGAAAATATCGTCACCGTCGTGTATAAAGGTATTATTTCCTATAAATTCCGATAATTTGTAAGCAGAGCTTATATCAAATATCAAAACTCCTCCCGGATTTATAAAACAGCGCTTGATTTTTGTAAACATATTAATCAACGAGTGAGGATTGATTATGTAATTAACGCCGTCTATCATACATAAAAAAGAATCACAAGTGCCAAATAAATCAAGCTTTGAAATACTCTGATTTAAAAATAAAATATCGAGATTTGCCTCAGACGCTTTTTCGCATGCAATGTCTAACATTTGCACCGATTTGTCAACGGCAATCATTTCATAACCGCGTTTTGCAAGCGGTATGGTAACATTTCCGGTTCCACATGCCAAATCGCATACAAGCTGAGGATTTATATCGTATTTTATGAATATATTCTCTATAAAATCGGCTATTTTTTCGTAATTTATGTCCTCTTTCATGAGTATATCATAGTAATTTGCAAAATTAGTATAGCTGTTCATCTGTAAAATTTCCTTTTAAATAAAATTTCAATAGATATATTATCATAAAAAAAGCTTAAAGTAAATAGTTTTCTGAAAAATTGGAATAATAGTATAAAAATAATATGGAGATGAGAAAGTGCTTGTTCTTGTAATACGAACGTTTATATTATATTTTATTGTTGTGGCATCAATGCGTGTAATGGGGAAAAGGCAAATAGGCGAAATGCAGCCGTCTGAGCTGGTTGTTGCAATTATGATTTCTGATTTGGCTTCTGTTCCTATGCAGTCTATTGATTTACCTCTTATCTCAGGTATTATTCCTGTTCTTACACTGATTGTTGCTGAAATTCTTATGTCCTTTGCGGGATTAAAAAGTAGATTCTTAAGAAAAATTATTACAGGAGAACCAAGCATAATTATATATAACGGTCATGTAAATGAAAAGGAATTACAACGTCTTAGATTTAATATGAATGATTTATTGGAACAGCTGAGGATAAATAATATTCCTAATATTTCTGATGTTGAGGTCGCAATGCTTGAAACTAATGGTCAGATAAGTATTATTCCGAAAAAAGATGCAAGAACAGTTACCGTCCGTGATATGAAAATAAATGATGCAATAGTTGAGAATCTGCCTTTTATGTTAATTTCCGACGGAGAAGTTGTTAAAAAGGAATTAAAGAGAAGCGGTCATGACCATAAATGGCTTATTCAGAAACTGGCTGAGAAAAATATACATGATATAAAAACTGTTTTTATTGCTTCTTACGATAACAATGACGGATTTTATATACAGCTCAAAGGAGAGAAAGATATAAAAACTGAATAAAATAAACCGCTATTCAGATTTTGTATTTTGACACAGAAAGGAATGATTGAAATTGAAGAGTGTTATTTTCTCTGTTATACTACTTGCAGTTATTATTTTTAGCGGGATTATTTACACAAATGAAATGCAGAATTTATCAGAAGAATTTTGTGTTATGAATAATAAAATTGCGGAATATGTGGTAAATGGCGATTTTGATGCTGCAGGAGACGAGTGTGAAAAGCTTGACAAATATATAAAGGATAAAAAAGTGTTTATAGGAAGTGCTGTAGACCATACTGAGCTTGACAGTATAGAATTAAGTCTTGCAAAAATAGATGTATTTATAGCAGAAAAGGATAAGATTGAAGCGTTGGCATATTTATATGCACTTGAAATACAGTTAAAACATTTGCCGAGAAACTTCAAAATGAGGGCTGAAAATATTTTATGATATATAGTCGGTAGGTAGGGGAACAAAGTTCATAAAAAAGATATTATTTTGTTGGGTATTGCTGTAAATTGCAGTTGATGATGTCAAATGATTTGGATATTTGACTGATTGACAAATATTGTTAAATATGTTATCATAATAAAGTTTGATGTTTTTGAAATGTCAGACTTTGTTTTCGTATTGGAGGATTATCATGTCAAAGTAATGAACAAGTGAATTATATTGAAAGAAAATATACAGTACAAAAATTATTAAAATACAGTTAACTCACAAAGGAGAAAAATTCATGAATAAAGAAACACTAATTAAAAAGGTCGCACAAAAAGGAGAAATTTCGGAGATTGATTCAATGATTGCAATAGAAACCGCTCTTGATATAATTACAGAAACACTTGAAGCAGGTGAAAAAGTATCTTTGGTAGGATTCGGAATATTTGAAATTCATGACAGAAAAGCCCGTGGAGGTAAAAATCCAAGAACAGGAGAAGATATAAATATTACAGCATCAAAGCTTCCTGTGTTCAGGGCGAGTAAAAATTTAAAGGATAAAATGAATAAGAACAGACAAAGAGTTATTGAATGATAAAATCCCGAAAAAGCAAAAATGACTTACTTTTTCGGGATTTATTTATTTTATTATTACGGGTGAATTAAAATAATCTCTTGCACTGGTGTTGCTTTGGCACAGAGAATATATGTCACCTGATAATATATCGAGTTCAAAGGATTTATTGAATTTTTTAAAATCAGCAGGTTTTGTGATAATTTGAAGAGTTGAGTTATCTTTTATTTGAGATAACAGCTGCATACCTGTTTTGTTCATTCCGAGAACTCGTACATATTCGGGAGTAAGAACAGAATAATCTTTTGTAATATTGAGAATAACAGATAATAGTATTCTGCTGATTTTGGAATGAGTATATCTTTTGGTTTTAATATATGAACATATATCATCAAAAGTTGAAGAACTATAGCCTGCTTCAATCATACGATTTTCAAGTCCTTCAGATACATCATTTATTTCTGACAGCTTATCAGGTGTCATTGTGTGTAAAAGATAACGCAGTACATTATTAAGATTATTAATATCAGATATATTTTTTTGCTGGTAAATATTATATGCGTTTTCGGGAACGTATTTTCGGAAATCTTCATGATTAAGTATAAGCTTCCGTATTGCTGTTGCTGATGTGATTTCGCAGCCGGGAACGGTTTCGTGATATTCCGATTTGTATCGTTTTAATGTTAAAGGCTTTATATTGCTATTTAATGACAGTAATGCCTTTATATATTCAATAGCAAGAATATTATTTGGTTTTGATAATAAATCATTATTTATGTAACCTGAAAATGCAGATTCTCTTGCTTTGGGATAGCTTATACCGTGCTCAAGCAATTCCTTTATTTTATCCGAAACTTCTTTTGGCTCGTTTAATAAGAGTTTTGAAGCTTTTATTAATTCATTAATATTTCCCGATTCAGATCCAAAGCATAATGAGTCAACTATACCGAGCTTATCGGCAATTGCAACAGAACCATATGCAAAACGTTCGGCAGTATTTACTGCATAACATACAGGAAGCTCGATTACAAGATCTGCACCGTTTATGAGTGCAGTATTTGCTCGTGTCCATTTGTCAAATATCGCAGGTGTACCTCTTTGTACAAATGCACCACTCATAATACAGATGACCGTATCATGTGTTTTTTTTATTTCATCAATCTGATATTTGTGACCGTTATGAAACGGATTATATTCACATATTATAGCTGAAACCTTCATAATTTACCTCGACAATTATTTGTATAAAAACTTATAATCATTATTATATACCAAAATTAAAAAAAAGTACACTGTTTTTTAATATATTTTACAGATTATTGGTATAATATATTGACAAAGAACAAACATTAGTGTACAATATATGAATGAGTGTTCAAATGTTATTTGTATATAGCTTTGACCTATTGTATACAACGATAAGGAGATGTATGTGAATGAGTAAGTCGGTTTATCTTGATAATAATGCGACCACATATATGAAAAAAGAGGTTTTGGAGGCTATGCTTCCTTACTATACAGATATATTCGGTAATGCTTCCTCTAAATTTTATGAGGTGGGAAGAAATGCTGAGAGTGCGGTAAACTCTTTCAGAGAAAAAATTGCTGAACTGCTTGGTGCAAAATCCAATGAAATATATTTTACCGGATCGGGATGCGAAGCTGACAACTGGGCAATAAAGGGAATTGCTGATGCATACAAAGATAAGGGTAATCATATTATAACAAGCTCAATAGAGCATCATGCAGTACTCGGTACTTGCGAATTTCTCGAAAAACATGGTTTTAAAGTTACTTATTTGCCTGTTGATGAATACGGTATTGTTAATCCCGAGGATGTTGCAAAAGCAATTACTGATAAAACGATATTAATATCAATAATGACTGCAAATAACGAAATAGGTTCAATTCAGCCTATTAAGAAAATTTCAGAGATTGCAAAAGCACATAAGGTTATATTCCATACAGATGCAGTACAGGCAATAGGACATATGAACATAAATGTTACTGATTTAGGCGTCGATATGCTGTCTTTATCAGGTCATAAATTTCACGGACCAAAAGGTATCGGTGTTTTATATATCAGAAACGGTGTTAAAATATCTAATCTGATTCATGGCGGAGGTCAGGAAAGAGGAAAACGAGCAGCTACAGAGAATGTTGCGGCAATGGCGGGAATCGCAAAGGCACTTGAAATTGCGGTGAATGATTTAGAAGAAAATGTTAAAAATCTTACAAAAAAACGTAACAGACTGATTGATGGTATTCTTGAAAAAATACCATATTCAAGATTAAATGGCCCTGTAGGGGAAAACAGATTATGTAACAATGCAAATTTCTCATTTAAATATATTGAGGGTGAATCTATACTTATGATGCTTGATATGAAGGGAGTTGCCGCTTCAAGCGGAAGTGCGTGCGCATCGGGTTCTCTGGATCCATCCCATGTTCTTCTTGCAATAGGATTGCCGCATGAAATTGCACATGGTTCATTAAGATTAAGTGTTGGTGATGATACAACTAACGAAGATATTGATTATGTTTTAGAGGTTCTCCCGCCAATTGTTGAAAGGTTAAGAATGATGTCACCTTTATATGAAGAAGTATTACGAGGCGGGGAATAAATTTTCTTTGAGGAAAGGACGGTAATAATATGTATAGTGAAAAAGTTATGGATCATTTTTCAAATCCGAGAAATGTCGGAGAAATAGAGGATGCTAATGCTGTAGGGCAGGTTGGCAATGCAAAGTGTGGAGATATTATGAAAATTTATATGGATATTGAAGACGATGTGATTAAGGATGTAAAGTTCAAAACATTCGGTTGCGGTGCTGCTATTGCAACAAGCTCAATGGCTACAGAAATGGTAAAAGGAAAGACAGTAAAGGAAGCTTTGGAGCTTACCAATAAAGCTGTTATGGAGGCACTTGACGGACTTCCTCCGGAAAAGGTTCACTGCTCTGTTTTGGCTGAAGAAGCTATTCATTCGGCAATTGATGACTATTATAAAAAGAGCGGAATAAATCTTGGAACTCAGCATGATTGCAGTAATTGCTGTGAAGATTGTGCAAAAAATAAAGCTGAAAATTAACCCACAAAATCCCGATGTTATATCGGGATTTTGTAGTTATGAATAAAATAATATCTGTGCAAACAAATAAATATTGACTTATGAACTGAAATATGATACAATCTATGTTATAATTGTCTATATTATGCAAAAATGAAGATAAAGGAATAGACTGTGAATATGAAAAAGATAACTAACAGAAATATGCAGTACAGAACTCCTGTAATTTGTATTATTTTATTATGCTTAGCAGGTATTATCAATGTTGTAAATGGTAATGTAAATGTTGCTGTTGCAGAGTTTTTAGCATGTGTTTTGATAGGTGTATATATGGTATCATTATCAAGGGTAAAAGCTAAAGATATGGCTGAGTTTATGTCAATGATGACTGAGCAAAGCGGAAATATGGCAAATGAAGTATTGTCAAGATTTCCTTTACCTATGCTTGTTTTGAGTATTGACGGTAAGATTATGTGGTATAATGATATGGCTATGTCGATATTTGATGATCATGATTTATATAATCAGTCAATTGTTGAAATTATGCCACAATTAAAGTGGACTGATATTTTAAAATCAACCGATTCTATTGATGTTAGTATTGAGTATGGCGTAAGGACATACAATGTTCTTGGAAGTATAGTAAAACGAAAGAAAGAGAATGATGCTAAAGAGAATTATTCTGTTCTATTGTATTTTGATGACTGTACAGAGGCTGTTGAGGCATTAAAGCTTCGCGAGGATGAAAAAGTTGACGTCGCTGTTATTACAATTGACAATTACGATGATGTTTTTCAAACCATGGATGATACAAAAAGTCAGGAAACCTTAAGTAAAATTAATTCTGCTGTTTCAAAGTGGGTTGCTGAAAGTAACGGGATTATGAAAAAAATTTATTCAGACAGGTATCTTGTATTTTTTGAGCATCAGTATCTTGAAAGATATATTAAGAATAAATTTGATATTCTTGAAAAAATTCGTGCAATAGGTGATGAAATTAAAGAACCGATTACAATAAGTATAGGAATAGGTACCGGCGGTCACATTATTGAAAATGAAGCATTTGCAAGAAACTCTGTTGAAATGGTATGGGGCAGAGGTGGCGATCAGGTTGGTATAAAAGATGCAGACCAATTCAAATTTTATGGTGGTACTGCAAAGGATTATGAAAAAAGTACAAGAGTTAAAACAAGAATATTCTCCAATGCACTAAGAGAAATGATTAAGCAGGCAGATAAGGTTATACTCATGGGGCATAAAGCTGCTGATTATGACTGCTTTGGTGCTGCTGTGGGGTTATCAAGAGCTGCTAAATTATTTGCAAAGCCTGCATACGTTGTGCTTGACAGCTCTCCTGCAATAAAATCAGTTTATGATGAAATGATGAAAAATCCTGAATATCAGGGGATAGTTATAAGTCCGAATACAGCAATGGAAATGGTTAGTCCGGAAACACTTGTGATTATTCTCGATACTCACAGACCTTCAATGCTGCCTGAGCCTGAGCTGTTAAAAGTAACAAATAAAATTGTGTTAATAGATCATCACAGAAGAAGTACGGAATTTATAGATAATCTTTCATTATCATATCTTGAGCCGTATGCTTCATCAACTTGTGAGATGGTTACCGAGGTTTTGCAGTATATTGATGATAAAAAGAAAATGAACAATTTTGAGGCAAAAGCTCTGTACATCGGTATAATGATGGATACAAAGAATTTTGTTACCAAAACAGGGGTTCGCACATTTGAAGCGGCATCATATCTTAAGAGATACGGTGTCAATACCATGGAGGTTAAAAAATTGTTTAATCTCACCTTTGAAGAATATATAAAGAGAATGGATATAATAAAGAGAACAGAAATCTGGAATAGTGATATTGCTGTATCTGTTTGTAATGAAAGCTTTAATAATATGCGTGTTGTTTCATCACAAGCCGCTGATGAAATGCTCAATATTTCAGGAGTTAAGGCTGCATTTGTTATATATCCGGGTGAAAATGAGATATGCTTTAGTGCAAGATCATTCGCAGATATAAATGTTCAGGTAATAATGGAAAAGCTTGGCGGAGGAGGTCATATGACAGTTGCAGGATGTCAGCTTAAAAATATTACCGTTTCAGAGGCAAGAGAACACTTGAAAGAAGCAATTAAAGAATATATAGAGGAAAATAAATAAAACCGGAGGATTAGTGTTATGAAAGTTATTTTAAATCAGGATGTTAAAGGACAGGGAAAAAAGGGAGATTTAATTGAAGTTTCTGACGGATATGCAAGAAATTTTCTTTTGCCTAAAAAGCTTGCTAAAGAAGCAACCAAAGAAAATATAAATGTAATGAAAGGACAACAGGAAAGCCGTGAATACAGACAGCAAAAAGACCTTGAAGAAGCTCAGGCAGTAGCTGAAAAAATATCTCAGATAACTGTAGCACTTCAGGCGAAAGCAGGCGAAAACGGTAAGCTTTTCGGCTCTATTACATCAAAGGATGTAGCTGAAGCTCTGACAAATCAGCATCATATTAAAATCGATAAAAAGAAATTTCAAATGCCTGACGGAATTAAAACCTTGGGTACTACGGTTGTCGAAATTAAAGTACATCCGGGTGTTAGTGCAAAATTAAAGGTAGAGGTCAGTGCTGTATAATTCATGCATAAAGGGTGAGTACCAATGGCTGACAATTTAAATTTTAATGAGAGAACACTGCCTCATAATAAAGAAGCAGAACAATCTGTTCTGGGCAGTGTATTATCCAATTCACACGCTGTAAGTACAGCCTGTGAAATAATAAAGCCGGATGATTTTTTCTTTAACCAGAATAAAGAAATTTTTTCGGTTGTGATGGAATTGTTTAATGAAAACATTCCGATAGATGTTGTAACTGTATCCGACAGATTAAATTTACATGATAAGCTCGAAGAGGTGGGCGGAGTTCCGTATTTAAGCTCGCTTATCATAAATGTGCCTACAACAGGTAATGTTGAGTATTATGCTAAGATAATCAAGGATAAAGCAACACTCAGACATCTTATATATAAAGCTCAGAATATATTGACAATGGCATATGACGAAGCTGATTTAACCGAAAGAATATTAGACAGGTCAGAACAGCTTATTCTTGACGTATCCTCAAATAATGAAAATTCCGATATTGTTCATATCAGTGAAATCACCATGACATCCTTTGATGAAATGGTTCAGAATTCGTTAAACAAAGGAACTGTTACAGGAATTTCCACAGGATTTAATTATATGAATAACGCTACAGGCGGTTTGCATGGCGGCGAGCTTATAATTATAGCGGGACGTCCCGGTATGGGTAAGTCGAGTTTTGCTGTTAACATTGCTGAAAATGTTGCAATAAATGAAGGAGTGCCTGTTGCTATATTTAACCTTGAAATGTCTAAGAGTATGATTGTAAACCGTATAATATGCTCTCAGGCACTTGTTGATTCTCAGGCAGTCAGAAAAGGTGATTTTCAGATGGAGGACTGGCAGCAGATTTGTTCAATTATTGATAAGCTGTCTGCATCTCCTATATATATTGATGATTCTTCGTCTATTACTGTATCTGAAATTCGTGCCAAGTGCAGAAGGTTAAAACAAACTAAAAATCTTGGCCTGGTTGTTATCGACTATTTACAGCTTATGCAAGGGAGCGGTAGAAGTGAGTCAAGACAACAGGAAATATCTGAAATTTCTCGTTCCTTAAAAGTTCTTGCAAAAGAGCTTGATATACCTGTTATTGCATTGTCACAGCTTTCAAGAACAAGTGAATCAAGGAGCGATAAGCGACCTATGCTTTCAGACCTGAGAGAATCGGGAGCTATTGAGCAGGATGCCGACGTGGTTATATTTTTATACAGGGATGAGTATTATAACAAGGAAACGACAGATAAAAATGTAGCCGAGGTTATTATAGCAAAGCAGAGAAGCGGTTCGACAGGTTCATTTAAGCTTGGCTGGCAGGGACGATATACAAAATTTGTTAATATTGATTATACAGCAGAGGAAGCATAGATTTGAAAGGAAGACACACGATGAAATTAATGTTTGCATCGGATATACACGGAGATTATGATTCCGTTGTAAAAGTCAGGGAAGCATTTAAAAAGGAAAATGCAGATAAGTTGGTGTTATGCGGCGATTTATTATATCACGGGCCGAGAAATGATTTGCC
>JAZOTP010000091.1:0-21925 GCA_045657705.1 Clostridia bacterium | reverse complement strand
TTAGCTAATTCTCTACGTATAGTCCTGCCGGAACAACCTATTACCGATGCTATTTTCTCGGATTTCATGCCAATTTTGCTTAGTGTTTCAATTTTTATTCTTTCTTCGTAATTTAGGTGTTTACCTTTTCTGTTTTTTGTGTTATTATTTAAGTGACTCATATTGATTACTCTTTTCTATGTTTTGTTTGGTCACTTAACATTATATCAGAGTTCTCAATGTGAGTCATCTTTTTGGTCATTTTATTTTACAACTTTCCATTTTATAGTAAATTTTATAGTAAAGAAATATTGGAAAGAAATATTATGAAAAAGTATTGCATTTTTTAGATAATATGATATAATAAATCATTATATATGTGGGTAGTGTAAATTTCATCACCAACAAAAGTGTCGGATTTAGGATAGTTGAAGTTATCAATAAAAGGCTTAACAAGTAAGGCAGCAGTCTTGGCGTAGCTTGCAACCATTGTTTGAGATATTTGGATATTATGAATATCACGCAGAGCCTGAGCGGTTTTTCTTAAAGATAAGCCGAGATTAACGTGGTAAGTAAGGCATAACCCCATAATATAAGCACTTTGTTTTCTGAACTTCAAAGCTGAAGCATTGCCGGGCAATGAATCAATGTCCATTTTAAAGAAATCAATGTTAAATTCACGGTATATGTAGTGGAGCTTGTATTTGTTTTTGCCATATGGTTCATCCAAATCTTTCTTTGGAACAAGAGCATGACCACAATAAGGGCAGGTAAGAATTAGATTTTTAGTAACTTTTTTACCGGTGTCAAAAGTTAAAGAGCAAACCTTGCATAAGTATTCGACTTTACCACCATTGTTGTCGTAAATGTATAGATGTGGAGCACCACAACGAGGGCAAATAAAGTTACAAAGATATGAAATAATTTGTAAAAGGTATTGATTTTGTATAAGTAAATAGTGTATAATTGAGTTTATAGCAATAGTCTCCTTTTGGACTGTTTATTTAATTGATATATGCAACTCAATTATACGGCAAAAAGGAGGTTATTGCTATATTTTTATGCAAAAATATTGAAAAACCTCGAAAAATCAAGGTTTTAACGATAGTTAAAATATAAAAAAGGGGGTGTCAAACTTGACACTACCTAAAACAGAAAAGAGGAAAAGAAATGAAGTGTGAAACGTACGCAATCAGGAATGGATATGACGGAAAAAAGTGTCTTGTTCATGCGAGATGTTGCTATACGCCTGATATAATGCTCGCCACGGCACAGTATTTAAATGTAGATGGTTGTGATTTATTTTCAGGTTTGCTTTTGAGTACAAGCAAAGATGAGGGTAAAACATGGAGCGAATTTGAGTTTCAAAAAGGACTTTCGCCCATTGTGGAAGGAGATGTAATAACAGTTGGCTGTGATGCGACACCTATGCATCATAAGAAGACAGATATGATACTCCTTCTTGGACATACTGCAGAATATAAAAAAGGGCAATTGCATCCTACCGGAAGGAGAAGATATACTTTTTACAGCGTATACGACAAAGAGAAGAACGAGTTTTCCAAAATGAAATTCATTCAAATGCCTGACGGCTATGAACGGTGCGGTAACGGCAGCGGTCAAAGTGTAGAACTTGAAAATGGTGAGATCCTTATACCTGTATATTACAGAAAGGATGACGAGCCAAATATGTATGTGGTAGTGCTTCGATGCTCTTTTGACGGAAAAGACATAAAAATTCTTGAAATGGGCAAACCTCTTACAATGCATATAGCAAGAGGGCTTGGTGAACCATCGCTTATTTATCATCAGGGAACTTACTATATGACAATACGCAACGATGAGTGCGGACTGGTTGCAAGGAGCGAGGACGGTCTTAATTATACAGAACTGCAACATTGGAAATGGGACGATGGGAGTATACTCCAAAATTATAACACGCAACAGCACTGGATGAAGGTTGAAGATGAATTGTACCTTGTATATACAAGACGAGGAGCCGATAATGATCATGTTTTCCGTCACAGAGCACCATTGTTTGCTGCAAGGGTTGAAAATATGCAGCTTGTGCGTGAAAGTGAATTTGTAGTTGTGAAAGAAAGAGGAGCACGGCTTGGAAACTTCTGTGCAGTGCCCTTCAAAGATGGTAAGTCTATTGTAATGGCTGCTGAATGGATGCAACCAAAAGGCTGTGAAACTTACGGCAGCGACAATTCGATTTTTGTTTCTATTGTTGAAAAGGATATATAAATTTATTCAAGGTATTATTTTATTGCGGCATCTGATTATATGCGATTGTAAAGCAACCGCGGCTGAATTGCCTACGCCAGCTAAATGTGCCACGCACACTTATGCAAAATTTAGCTATAACTATTGACATCTAAAACGTCTGTCACCTATACAGGATATGTCGAATAAGATCAAAAGAAGGAAAACAATAATTTGAGAAAAAAAGAGGGCGTTGCCTCAATTCAGTGAAAAAACACTTATTGAGACACGCCCTTTGTTTTAGTTGAAATCAAATGAAATAACAGGGATTTTCTCTGTATTGCCCCAGGAACTTTCGGGGATTAAGGTAAGCTTGTCAAAGACCTGATTAACAAGGATGTGATAAGAGCGTTTTCTGTTATCCTTAACATTTAACAGTTCCGTTTTAACTCCGTTCTTCTCGCCTATAAGGCAAAAACTTCTGCAAAGAGTTTTCGGCATATGCATCTGCGGACTGTCAAGAAGTTGATTTGCTCTTGTAGTGTGATTTCTTTCACATTCTCCGCCCGGAAGAGTGTTTCTGTTTAAATCGCTTGAAAATACAATATGAACTGAGGAGATTTCTGCCTGGTTAAAGGTGTAAACAATCTCGCTGTTTTTATCAGCCATAAAAGAAAAGTTTTCCTCGTTTGTGTTATAAATCTTATGAGCTCTGTCCTGACCGTTTCTGATAACATCGTCTGTGATATTAAGATTAGCGCTTTTACATAAATCGGAAATCTTGCGGGTTTTTGAAGGGAGGAAGCAATCCTCATTCATGAGTTTTTCCTGAAGATTTTCTGTTTCGTTAAGATATACTTCATGAGGAACAAGGCCATTTTGGCAAGCAATAGCCGCCGCCTTACCCACGGCTTCTCCCATCAGAGCGCAGGTTGCCATAACTCTCATACTGCTCATGGCTATATGAGTCATACTTATATTTCGTCCTGCGAAGAAAAGATTTTCGATATTCTCCGAATACAGTGAGCGATACGGAATTGAATAAGGAGAAGAAGTGGGGAAATCTGTATTTGGTGTCCCCCTGTGATAAAATCCTCCAGAAAAGTGGTCGTCAATTGGCCAACCGCCGTAAGCGACTTCATCTGAGAAAGCTTTGCCGGAGCAAATATCCTTCTGAGAAACCATATATTCGCCACATAATCTGCGAGACTCTCTCTTGCCCGGAAGGAAACCAAGAAAATCTAAATCCCATTTTTTACTGACAAAATTTCCGCTGTTTTTGATATAGTCCCAGGTGCCGATGGCAAGGGATAAAAGCTCATCGCGGATTTCTTCAGTGTCGTCGATGGTGTTTCTGTCTCCTCCAAGCTCTAAATACCAGAAATTCTCCGTCTCGTCATATATATCGGGGTTTCGGTTTTCAAAATCCTTTTCGGTAAGAGTCTTGCTGAATGAAGGTGGAATAAAATCGATATCTTTTGTTGTTTCCCGTCCTTGTAAAAGACAAGACATTCCCATTGTCATATCGTCAGCGTTTGTTCTGTCGGTATCTTCGTTAAATTCATGAGCCGATTCTCTGCCAATTTTAAAGTTGGCACCGCATAAAGGGGCAAGAATACTGTCCCCTGAACTGTCGCAGAAAAATTTAGCGTTGATTTCATAAAACATTTGAGTTGTCATCTGATAACCTGTTACGGATGATATTTGGGCTGTGCGCCCGTGTTTAAATTCACCTTTTTTAGTATTGGCATCCATACAGGTACAATTTAAAAGGAGTGTTATGTTTTTCTCTCGTTTAACGAAATCGTAAAGAATGGTATCCCATATTGCATAACTCTTGGTCGGGTTACGATATAAACTTTCCAAAGCGATTTCTTCGATAATTCCGGTTTCGCGGTTGTTTTCGCCTTTTGCCCCGCAAACCCACATTCTTATTTCGGAAGATGCATTACCGCCTAAAACCGGTCGTTCATGCATAAGAACTACATCAAGCCCCTCGCGAGCAGCTGAAATGGCGGCAACGAGTCCGGACATACCTCCGCCAACAACACAAAGGTCACATGATAAATGTTTTTTTCTAAGCATGATAACCTCCTAAATGTTAAGACCTGTTTTTTTCATTGCGTTTATAATTTCTGTTTTTTCAACATCGCTGTATTGTCTGTATGGGAAGGTTGCCTCTCCCATATCAAAACCCATTTCTGTAAGCAATATCTTTGCAACAGGGATTGCTTTGTAATTATGAAGAGTCTCAATGATTTTAAACACCTTATCTTGTGTTTTCCGTGCAACTTCAATCTCGCCCTTGCAAAAATTGTCATAGATGTTTCTAATAAGGTCAAACATAAAGTTATATGTAAGACCGATTCCGCCGTCTGCCCCTGTTTCGAGACCGGTAAGAAGAAAATCGTCAGGACCGTTCATAATGTTCATTTCTCCATTGGTAAGTTCTTTGAGTTTTGCCATTTCGCCGTAGTTTTTGCTTGACCACTTGATTGCAGTAACATTGTCAATTTCAAAGCACTTTGCGGCAAACTCAGCACTCATATTAAATCCCGCGGATAGATTATAATAAATCATCAAAGGGATGTTTACTGACTCTGCGAGCTTTTTATAATAGTTATAAACATCATCTTCGCTATATTGGAAAAACATAGGAGGAGTAGCGGAAATGGCTGCAGCCCCTGCTTTTTCTGCCTCTTTTGCAATGGTGATAGCATCGCCAAAATAAGGCGAAGACACATAAACGATACACGGACAGTGCCCATCTGCTGCTTTTACAGACTCATGGGCGAGGATTATTCTTTCTTCGGTTTTGATAGCAAGTCCCTCTCCGGTCGCACCACCGATGTAAAATCCGTCTGTACCTTTTTTGATAAAAAAGTCAATAAGTTTTTTTAAAGCATCTGTGTTTATTCTCTCGTCTCTATCAAGCGGAGTGGCAAGAGCGGGAAAAATTCCTGAAAATTTCATATTAACCTCCTTGACATTTGGTTTTAATAGTGTTACAATCTAATTATACTATGTTTGCGGATGTTTTTAAATAAATTATATTGACAAATTTTGATTGAGATGTCGGAATAGGAAATGATTTTTGTGTGTAAAGAACTTGATATACATATTGGAAAGAAAGAATGCAAGGCGTTTCTTCAAAGTGGTTTTTCTCCTGCACTTCCACCAACAAAACAAATACACAAGCATAATTATGCAGATGTTCATATTGTTTCAGGCGGAAATATGGTTTTTTATATAGGGGATAAAACTCATAAAATAGAAGATGGAACTTTAATGATTATTCCCAGGGAAATTTTCCATTATTGCGTGGAAAAGGAAGAGAGTGCTATTCATATTGCGTTTCAGGTGGATTATGATCTTTGCCATATTATGAAATGCAAGATAAACAGGGGAATAATTGAAGCGTTTCATAGCGAAATTATAAGTGCGGAACAAACGGGCGAATATACTCAAATAGTTGCCTTTTTGTCCTTGCTTTGCAGTCACTTTTGCCAGGACAACTCTTTATCTTCAAGGCAAATAACTGATTATGGTTTTCTCATTCGTGAGTTTTTCCAAACGGGATATGGCAAAGATGTCAGACTTTCGGATTTGGCAAAGCTTCTGAATGTTTGCCAGAGACAGGCGGAAAGACTTGTTGTTCAGTATACGGGACGGACTTTCCGCGAGGAACTTGCTTTTATAAGGATTACAATAGCAAAGCATCTTATAAAAACAGGAGAAATGTCTCTTCAGGAAGTTGCGCAGTATGTTGGTTATAACTCATATGCAGGATTTTGGAAAGCAATGAAAAAATACGAAAAATAAAAAACGGCAAAAGCTGTCTCGGCCTGTCGAAGAACCTGACTTTGCGTCAAGTAAGAATCGGATTCTTCGATAGGCTGAGCATTGATAAGTTATTTGATTTTATCCTTAACATTGATTCTTCAGACCATTTTCGATATAATTATTCATTATCTTCTGGACGTTTAATTTTTCTTGCTGATAATGAAGGGTGCAATTGAAAAAGCACAGGAATTGGCTGAACAGACACCAAACAGCTTTATCCCGGGTCAGTTTACAAACATAGCAAACCCAACTGCACACAAAAATACGACATGCCCTGAAATCTGGAATGATACGGATGGTAAGATTGACATATTTGTTGCGGGTGTCGGCACAGGTGGGACTTTATCCGGTGTTGGTGAGTATTTAAAGTCTCAAAATCCAAATATAAAAATAGTTGCTGTTGAACCGGCAGGCTCACCTGTGCTTCAAAAGGGAATATTGGGAGCTCATAATATTCAGGGTATTGGGGCCGGTTTTGTACCTGAAACACTTAATACAGAGATTTATGATGAAATTATAGCAGTAGAAAATGAGGATGCCTTTAAAACGGGCAGAATACTTGCAAGAAGTGAAGGAATACTTGTAGGTATTTCATCAGGGGCAGCTGTATTTGCGGCAATTCAGCTTGCTAAGCGTCATAAAAACAAAGGTAAGATTATTGTTGCATTACTTCCGGATACAGGGGAGAGATACCTGTCCACACCAATGTTTTCGGAATAATTCAAATAAACACACAGACAGAATCTTTTTTGTTTTCTACTTGTGTGTTTTTATTTTAAAATATATTATTGTAGGAACTGTTAAAAAAGGTATTAATATCCCATAAAAAACTCAAAAGAAAATCCCAGAAACAGCTTGTTTCTGGGATTTGTAGTAGATAATAATTATCTCTTTGAGAACTGTGGAGCACGACGAGCAGCCTTTAAGCCGTATTTCTTTCTTTCCTTCATTCTTGAATCTCTTGTCAAGAATCCTGCTGCCTTTAAATCTGCTCTGAATGCATCTGTATCAACCTCAAGTAAAGCTCTTGCTATACCGTGACGGATAGCACCTGCCTGACCTGTGAAGCCACCGCCTTCAACTTTTGCAATAACATCAAACTTACCAACTGTATTTGTAAGAGTCAAAGGTTGACGAACGATAACTTTTAATGTATCAAGACCGAAATAGTCATCAATGTCTCTGCCGTTGATAGTAACCTTACCGTTACCCGGAACTAAGCGAACTCTAGCAACGGAAGACTTTCTTCTGCCTGTACCATAATATTGTTCTTTTGCCATTATCTGAATCCTCCTTATTTAATTTCGCCGGTCCAATTTTCCGGTTTCTGAGCTTCGTGATTGTGCTGAGCATCTTTATATACGCGAAGTCTTGTTAATGCTTTTCTGCCGATTGTGTTGTTAGGGAGCATGCCCTTAACAGCGTACATAACAGCTTTTTCAGGATTTTCAGCCATTAACTTGTTGTAGTGAATCTCTTTGATTCCGCCAACCCATCCTGTGTGATAGTAACGAACTTTCTGATTTAATTTGTTACCTGTTAAAACAATCTTTTCAGCATTTAAGATAATTACATGATCTCCGCAATCTACATTTGGTGTAAATGTCGGAAGGTGTTTACCTCTTAAAATGGCTGCTGCTTGTGCGGCAACACGGCCTAAAGACTTGTCTTGTGCGTCAATGATGTACCATTTTCTCTTTATTTCCTGTGGTTTTGCCATATAGCTACTCATTGAAAAATCCTCCTTTATAAAACTAATCATTCATTTTGGTGTGACTTTCCAGTCATCAAACCTGCGTTTAATATGATACTACTTTTTTTTGCCTTTGTCAACACTTTTTAGAAAAAAATTAAAATATATTTTTAAAACTTTTAAAATCGTCCGTTTTCTTCGTTTTTCTCTCTAAATCTCATTCTCTATTTTTAAAATTGTTATTAAAAAAACAAAGAATTTATGTAATACTTTTAATTGGTATAGGGAATTTTATAAAAAAATATCGCCCGAATAAAGCTTTGTGTGCTCAATTCCGGCGATAATGGTTATTCATCGTTCTCACTGCTCGGCTGTGATTTCCTGAAATCTCCGGGTGTCATTCCGGTGTGCTTTGAAAAAAATCTGTTAAAGTAATATTCGTTTGAGAAGCCAAGGTCTTCACTTATTTGCTTAAGTGTTTTTTTGTTTTCGGAAAGCATTTTTTCAGCTTCTCTGATTTTTTTATTGTGAATATATCGCAGTAGTGATATATGTTCGTATTTTTCAAATATTCTTCCGAGCTGTTTTGTACTCAAATGACAGTATTCGGCAACATCATTACATGAAAGAAATATATTAACATTATCGTCGATATATTTTTTTGCACGCAGGAGTCTGTCGTCATACTCATATTCATTAATGTTATAATCTGAGTTTCCCTTGATATTGCCAGACATTAGACAAATTATTTCAAATATACGGTTTTTTATCAGAATTGAAGAATAAAGTGCATTTTTTGTTGATTCATTAAGTATGAAATCTATGCTTGAAATAATATCCTCAGACATTTTATTAAGAGTACTGTTTTTTGAATTATATATATTGTAGAGATTGTTTTGTTTTGGTATTGAAAAAGCAACCGAAAGCTTTATATAGTCTTCACTGTAGCTTATAACCTTGTGCATCTGCATCGGGGCAATAAGAATATATTCGTTTTTTCTTACTCTGATTTTTTTGTTTCCGAGCATATAGTTGATTTCGCCGTCCAATATAAAGTGGACTTCGAAAAAAGTATGGTGGTGCATTCGCATTGTTGTTACATGCTTATTAAGACAGTTGCTCACAGCCCTGAACCAATATATTGAAATATCAATTCCTTTATGATTCAATGTAGAAATCTTCATTTTGTTAAGCTCGGCAAGTTGAGAAATTATATTTTTTTCTCCATTTTTCGTACATCCTTTGTATTTGTCAAAATTTATTTAAAACTCAAGCAAATTGTCGAAGTGTAATTATTACATATTATACCTCAATTATGTAATTTGTCAACACATTATGTCCGATATTTATAAAATATTGTCTTTATAAGATATTGTTAAATTTTATTAGTAAATATATACTATAATTGTAGTATTATGACTAAAATTTAAAGAAGGGTTCTGAAGTATATGATTAAGTACAATTATGGAGCATATCCAACAATGATTACACCATACACAAAGGAGGGTAAGATTGACTATCAGATGGCTGAAAAATATGTTGAATGGTATAGCCAAAAAGGCTGTGCGGGAATATTTGCCATTTGTCAGTCAAGTGAAATAGTATATCTTTCATTGGAGGAAAGAATAAAGCTTAATAAGACTGTTTTTGATAAAGTGCAAGAGCTTAATAAGGTTAATGACCGTAAGATGACTGTAGTATCATCCGGTCATGTGGCAGACAGCATTGAAGATCAGGGCTATGAGCTTAATAAAATTCTTGAAAGTGGGACGGAAGCTTTAATTCTTATTACAAACAGATTTGATCTTAATGATGAAGGTGATGATGTATGGCTAAAGAATGCCGAAAAGCTTTTGAAATTACTTCCTGAAGATGTAAATCTGGGACTTTATGAATGTCCGCTTCCATATAAGAGATTGGTAACTCCCAAAATATTGGATTGGTGTCTTGATACGGGAAGATTTTATTTTATGAAGGATACCTGCTGTGATGCTGCTGAAATAAAGAGAAGACTCGATCAGTTAAAGGGCAGTGAATTTAAACTGTTGAATGCGAACTGTCAAACATTATTGTCATCACTACGTGACGGCGGTGCGGGGTATTGCGGAATTATGTGTAACTATCATCCCGAGCTTTATGTATGGCTTTGTGAAAATTATGATAAAGAGCCTGAAAAAGCAGAGCTTGTACAGTCTTTAATCGGAACTGTAGGCTTTACGGAAATCGGATTGCCGTATCCGCTTACTGCAAAATACCATATGTGTCTTGAAGGACTTATGACTGAGAATTATGCAAGAAACAGGGAGTCGGGCGAATTGACTGATTATGTAAAAGATTGCGTTGCACAGATGAGAACATTATGTTCTGATGCTATAAAAAAATTATAATGCAAGGTGAATAAATATGAGTAAAAGTATACCGTGGAGTTATTCTCCTTATAAACCGTTTTTCTTTAATACGGGAGATATTTATATTTGCCGTGTTGTTCCGGGAAAAGATTCAATTCATTTTGAATGGCTTGACAGTGATGATAGCGAATATGAGGTTTATTATAGAAAAAGAGATGAAGCAGATTTTATCTTTTCAGGAAAAACAAGTGGAAATGAATATGACATTTTAAATCTTCAAACTGATACAGACTATGAATTTTATGTTTCGGCAAAGGATAAAAAGAGCAGAGTAAGACTTGCAAGATGTTCGGAAGCGGTTGGAAGAAATGCTATGAGAGCAGTAAAAAACAAGGATGAATATGATGATGTACGAATAATTATCCGGGGCGGAAAATATGAAATATCTGAAACCATTACATTTACTGCCGAGGATTCGGGAACAGAAAAAACTCCGCTTGTTATAAGCAGTTATCCGGGTGAGAAAGTAATTTTCTCAGGTGGACGTGATATTGATATGAGTAAAGCAACTGCTGTTACCAATACGTCAGTTCGTGAAAGAATACCTGAAGAAGCAAGAGATAAGGTGTTGCAGATTGATCTGGCTGAACAGGGTTTGACAGGACTTGGAAATGTTCCGCAGACATATTACGCTGTTTACAATACAGGCACTACAACAAGTCTTTTGTGGAACGGAGAAAGCTGTGACCGTGCAAGATGGCCTAACGATGAATATGCTGATGTAGGAGCTGTTTTGTATGCCCCTCCGGCATGGTATACCAATGAAGGAACAAGAAGACCGCCTAAGGGTGATCCGGGGGTAATATTCAAGGCGGATGCACCGAGAATGAATATGTGGGCAGATGCTCCTTATGCATGGTTATACGGATATTGGGGAAATGACTGGTCAACCTATGCACTCGGAATAAAATCCATACAGGGTAATGTTATATTTACAAAAACAAGTCCGGGTTTTGGTATTGACAAAGGAAGACCTTATTACATATTTAATCTTATTGAAGAAATGGATGCACCCGGTGAGTGGTATATAGATAAGGATAAAGAAATTTTATATATTTATCCAAAATCAGAAATTACTGATGAAACCAATGTTTGCTTTACAGTTCTTGAGCAGAATATGTTAAGTATATCCTATGCAAAAAATATAAGAGTTGAAGGAATTATATTTGAAAATTCAAAAGCGTATGCTGTATCTATTTCAAATTCCGAAAACTGTGAGCTTGCAGGCTGTGTCGTAAGAAATATGTCAGCAGGCGGTGCAGCGGTTTCAGGAGGTTATAAGAGCGGAATCCGTTCGTGTGATTTCTATAATATAGGAAGTGCTGCAACAAACATTTCGGGCGGTAACAAAAATACTTTAGAGCCATGCGGAAACTATGTTGTAAACTGTCACATACATAACTGGGCTACAGTAAATAAGGTTTATAACGGTGCTGTGCGTGTTGACGGTGTTGGACAGTATGTTGCATACAACAAGATACATGACGCTCCACATCTTGCAATTCAGGTTTTCGGAAATAATCATATTATAGAATATAATGACATATATGAAGTGTGTCTTGAAACAGCCGATTCGGGTTCTGTATATATGGGACAAAATCTTACCGGTTATGGAACAATAATAAGACATAATTATTTCCATGATTTAGGAAATTCTATGGGTGGAACATTCACAGTTGTCGGTGTATATTTTGATGATATGTACTCGGGCGGCACAATATGGGGAAATCTCTTTGTTGAGGTAGATAATCCTATACTAATCGGTGGAGGCAGCGGTAACACAATAACCAACAATCTTTTTATAGACGCCCCTGAGGGAGCAAAGCATTCAATGGATTATGACTCCAGAGGTACAGAGGATCGTTGGATTGCATCAATAGCAAAACTTGAAAAGGATGCACAGGCGATACAGTATCACAATGAGAAATGGGAAAAGTTGTTCCCGGATTTTGTAAAGCTTATGGATGAAGGAGCGGATATGAGATTCCCTCATAATTCAAAGGTTATGAATAACATAAGTTATAACCATAAAGAATTTTTTGTACATAAAAATGTGTATACCTACGGTGAAGTCAGAGATAATTTTGTAACAGCTGAAGATATAGGAATTATAGATAAAGAAAACGGTGACTACAGATTGAAAGCTGATTCGGTTGTTTATTCAATATTGCCTGAGTTTAAACCTTTGAGAGTAGGTGATTCGGGAAATCAGAATGCAAGCATAGTTTATTATGACGGAGGAAGAGAGGATAATTCTTCATTAACTTTTTTAGCAACTCAAACAGGAAATGGACATCCGACAGGTTTTTCTCATGCGTCATTTGAAAATACAGGAGCATATGTAAAACTTGATAATGGAGGAACACACAATTCTCAGGCAAAAATAAACATAAAAGGAAAAAACAATGAGGATTTAACATATACCACTGATACTTTTTATGCTCCTCTGGCAGGTGCTGTTGGCATTTTCGGATATAATCAAAATGGAAGCAGTACAAACGGTGCAGCATATATAGATAATTTAGTTGTTACCAATACAGGTTATTATCCGTCAATAACATCAAGAAAAAATATTACTGACGGTGTAATTAAGTTTCTTTTCCCAACAGGATTGAAAGAGGTTAGTTCAGGTTCAAAGGAAAATGTCAAAGTATTGAAGGATGGTGTAGAGGTTGAAAGAACTATTGAGTATTCAAGCACATATCCGAGATATTTAACCATAACTATTGCAGAACCTCAGCCTTACACTGAATATACTGTAATTTTGCCGACAACATCGTTTAAATCCGGAATCGCAAACACATCATATATTCAGGGAATTTCAAATGACAAAGTAATTTCAGTGAAAACAGAATATATTGATTTCGGTGTCAGCGAAACTATTCCTGCAAATAATGCAGAGGATATTGAAATTGATACAGATGTAACCGTAACATTTACAGATGCAGTTAATTTTGATTCATTGAAAGGAAATATTACAATAGAAAATGCTCCTAAATTTACAGTTTCAGAAGTTGACGACACAACAGCATTGATTGAATTTGAAGAAAATCTTGATTTTGGTACAACATATACCGTAGAATTATCAGACGCCATAGTAAGCACTTCGGGAATATCTATGGGAGCAAAATCTTTCAGCTTTACTACAATGAGCAATGATTTTGCAGTTACAACTGTTCCGGCAGATGGTGCAAGAGATGTATCTGTACTTGATGACATGACATTCAGTTTTAATTATGATGTTAATTCAGCTACAGTGATTAAGGATAATATTACTGTTTCACCTGCTGTTGATTTTGAAATTAAAGAGACTGAAAACGGATATGAGCTTGTATTTGCAAATGAGCTTGATTATTATACAGATTATACACTTACATTCAGTGAAGCTATCACATCAACAGGTGGTATGCCTTTAGATTCAAAAACTGTTACATTCAAGACTGTTCCGGATATGGCAAACGCATTGTTCTATGAAAACTTTGATGGTGATGCGGCAACTGCACAGGCAAGATTTACAGAAGTAGGAAGTGAATCAAGACATGAAACTGAAAACTTTTATGTTGATAGCGGTGTGTTAAAAATTCCATCATATTACAGCGGTAATGATAATCAGGGACAAGTATCTATCGCGCAGATTAAAGACAGCGAAAGCTGGAGTGATTTTGAAATAGATTTAGATACATATATTCCTGATTTCAGAAGTACAACAAGCGGTGCATCTGTAACAGTATATTTAAGACGTGGAACATATGGCGGTTCTGCAAGCTTTATTCAGTTAAAATACGGAGATACTGCAAATAACGGTATAATTACAGCTGATTTGAGAAGACCTATAAATACGGTCAGCCCATATTTTTCAATTTCTGCAATTGATTACAATGACGCAGAAAAGACTCCTCAATGGTTTAACACAAAGCTTTCATTTGATGGTACACAGAACAAAATGAAGATTAATTATGAAATTAACGGATACGGAAAGACTGCATCAACTTCCTTTGATTCTGCAACCAAAGCGGAAGATATGAACGAACCGTATGTAATTTCAAAGGGTGCTGTTGCTTTTTCAACACTTGCAAGAACATCAACTACACTTTTAGATAATATTCTGGTTAAGGATTTAAACACAAATATTACAGCTGATAATATTAAGAATACAGACGGAAATATTACAATTGCTTTCGAAAGTGCTTTAGATACTACTACAGTTACAGACAATGTTAAGGTTTATGACGGTGACAATGAAGTGCCGGCAACTGTAACAGCTGAGGGTGATAAGTTGTCTGTAAAGGTAAATTCACCTGTATCAGGAAAGGTATACAGAGTAAAGCTTTTATCCGGCTCGATGAGTACATCAGGTTCAATGTTTGCAAATGAAAGATACATTGATTTTAGTGTACAGCTTGATTTGACTATTTCAAATCTTGTAATTGAGTCAAACGGAGCTCCTGTTCCTGGATTAACAGGCGGTACTGCAATATATGCTAAAGGTGAGGTTGAGTACATCGGAACAGGCTCAAAAACCGTTACATTAATTATGGCAGTTTACGATAATAACGGAGTATTGTGCGGAGTTAAGACAAATAAGGTGACTGTTGAAAGCGGAAAAACAGCTTATCCTGTGACAGAATCATTTACACTTCCGACAGATGTTACAGATTATTCTGCAGCAGTGTTCTGTTGGGATGATTTAGTAAATATCAAGCCGTTATCCGACAGCGTAATTTATTAAACAGTAAAATAAATATTAAGTGTGCGGATTATACATATCGAAAGGAAACGATTTATGAAAAAGACTGTATTAACAGCGCTGATTGGTCTGAGCCTTATGGCTCAGACTGTATCAGCACAAACAATTGACAGTGTTAAATTTTCAAATGAACCGGGAGGATTTACAACAAGTGGAAGCTCATTAAATAATATTTTAGCGGTTGAGTTTCTTGAAAAAATTACTTACGGTTATGAAGAAGATAGACTTGAATATGCTGGTATAGCTACCGCCGAAGACGGTGAATATTCTCATCCTATAAAAGTATATAATCCGCAAGGCTTATATGAATTAAAAATCAGTGATGGAATGAGTGACGGAGTATCCCGAAGATACATATATATGTCGGATAAGCTGTCTGCTGACGGAGTTAACACCGATATGCCATCTGATGTTGAAATCGGTGACAGATACAGCTTTGAGACAGAGGTTAGAAATTATACCGACGAAAATGTTGATATTTATTATATGGCAGCATATTATGATGATGCCGGAAGACTTATGAGTGTTGATTTAAATGACATTTCAGTAATTCCGGGATCTGAAAATATAGGACTTTCGATTGAAATTCCGGCAATTCCGAATTTATCAAAAATCAAAGCAATGCTTGTAGATGATGAGATGCATCCGCTGGGTGGTGCTGTAACTTCAAATGTTGCGGCTCATAATGCAATCTATGTTTCAAATAATGTTCAAAGCGGTGACGGAAGTATTGAAAATCCATTTGCAGATGTTGAAAGTGCTTTAACTCTTGCATCAAATACAGAGGCTTCTGACGTTATATATTTAAGAGAAGGAATTTACACCGAGCCGATAAGCATAAACGGTATGAAAAATGTTATAATTTCGGCATATCCGGGAGAAAATGTTAAATTTACCAATTCATTAAAACTTTCATCACAGGATTTTAATGCTGTTTCAGATTCCGATATTTATAACAGAATACCGGAAAGTGTCCGTGATAATGTTTTAGAATATGACCTGACCGCTGCAGGAATTGACGGAGCGGGAATTATACCAAAAATTTCTTATAATAACGGTGATTCTCCATATGATGTACTTACAATAGACGGAGAAAGATGCGAAATTGCAAGATATCCTAATGAGGGATATACGCAGGTTTACAATGGAACTGCAGATGAAACTACAATGACCTTTAATTACATATATTCACGAGGTGAAAACTGGCTGAGTGCTGAAAATATGTGGGTTGCAGGATTCTGGCACAACGGTTGGTCTGTATACAGTATGCCTGCTGAAATTGTCAGAGTAGATGAAGCAATTGATTCCAAGGTTGATCATCATTACCGGATAACCACATACGGATCTTCAGGCTCAATTCTCGGTGGATTGCCGGCAGGAAGGTTTTATGTTTTTAATATTCCTGAAGAAATAGATATTCCGGGCGAATGGTTTGTTGATACAGATACAAACAAGCTATATGTATATGCTGGTGATAACTTTAATAATGCGGATATAAGATTTGCATATGAAGATGAAACTATGATAACAGTTACCGACAGTAAAAATATTGGAATTACAGGCCTAAGCTTTGAAAGCATTAAAGGCAGTGCAATATATGCAGAAGGTAGTAGCACCAGAATTTATGACTGCAATTTTGAAAATGTTGCAAGAGGTTGCATACAGATTTACGGTACTGATTCGCTTATTTCATCAAATACAATTCATTCTGTAGGAAGCAGCGGTATCAGAGTAACCGGAGGAAATGTCGCGACACTTACTCCGAGTAATACAATTATTGAGAATAATGAAATTTATGACTATGCAAACGATTACAGAGTGTATACTCCGGCAATCGGCGTTGCAGGTGTAGGTATGTTGATAAAGCACAATAAAATTTATGATGCACCTCATGTGGCAATTCAATTTTCGGGTAATGAGCATATAATCGAATATAACCATATTCGCAATGTGTTAAAGGAAAGCGGAGATGCAGGAGCAATATACTGCGGAAGAAATCTTTTAGGAAACGGCAACATTATCCGCTACAACTATTTTGACGGATTTAAGAGGGTATCATATGTGGACGAATTCGGAGTGACGATAAGGTACAGTGCTTTAGCAGATGTTGTTGCAGTTTATCTTGATGATTTGTTCTCCGGAACAACTGTTTACGGCAATATAATGAATAACGTTGATATTGGTGTGTTGATGGGCGGAGGAAGTAATAATATTATTTCTAACAATATTATTATGAATAAAACGTATACTAAAAGTTATTCCATTTCTGCTGATTCAAGAGGAACAGATGGAAGAGATGTTTCAAATGTTATCACAAGTGCTAAAAGCATTCCATATACAAATGAATTATGGAGCTATAAATATCCCGAAAATCTTGTTTCAATGAGCGATGAAAATATAGGCAAGCCTGTTAACAATACTATAACCAATAACGTTATGTATAATCACAATACATTGGAAATAGATGATAATGTAAGTTCGTACGGAACAGTTGCGGATAATACAGTATTTGATTCTGAACCCGGATTTGTTGATTATGCAAATGGCAACTTTAACCTTGAGGAAGATGCACAGGTTTATAATATAATACCGGAATTTAAAGAAATTCCGTTTAACAGAATCGGATTAAACAGATAAATACTATAATGGAGGAAGAGAAATGAACAGAAAAATATTATCAGCAATATGTGTTTTCTCGTTATTGTCACAAACTGCATTTGCCGCACCTATTAACAGTATTGAACAAAATACTGAAAACGGTAATATAGTTGTAAGCGGTGATTTTTTAAAGAGTGGACGTTTTTCGGTACAGCTTTTGAAACCGGGAACTGATGTTAATTCACTTATTAATGCATCAGATGAAGAATTGTTTGAAGCTATTGAAGCAATTGTGAATTCAAGTACCGAAGACGGAAAATATACTGTTGAATTGCCTATGAGTTCAGATGCTGTAAACGGTGCTTACATAATCGGTGTTAACAGCGATCATATGGGCAAAGTTGAAAGAAAAATTTTTGATTGGTATAATATTGAAGAAATCAATAAATTATTCAATCAGATTAAAATGGCTTCAGCTGATACTTTACTTGCTTTGATTGATGATGAAGAAAATTGTAAGATGCTTGGAACATCATATAATTTGGTGAAAAATATTGCAAGCACAGAACTTGTTGCAATTGTAAGTGATTTTGAAACTAAAATTTCTGACAGTACAACTCTTGATGATTACAGAAAAGAATTTGTAAAAGCATTTGCACCAAAAGCAATATCATCAGCAAAAACCGATGATGAAGCAAAAGAGTTGTTAATTGATAATGCACAAAAGCTTGAGTTGGCTGAAAATGAAAAATACATTGAATTTGGACAACTGGATGAAACAATACAAAATGCAGTTATGAATAGAGTGCGTGGTGAAGCTTTAAGTGATACTGATGATATTATATCAGTCCTTGAAAAAGCTTTGTTTCTTGAAGAAATCAGAAATGCAGCCTCGGTTACAGATGTAAATAAAGCTATAAAATCAAATAAAAAATTATTCTCATCGGCTATGGATAATTACTTTGCCGTTACAAATACTTATAATTACGATAAGGATATTAAGGGGAAAAATTATGATAGTATAGCTGATTTTGAAGAGGGTGTTAAAGGCATAATGAACAGCGGTTCTTCATCCGGTAACGGTGGTTCATCGGGAGGCAGTGGCAATAATTTGATTACAATGCCGCAGGCTAATGTTTCTGCTGATGTATCGATATTTAATGACCTTGTAAGTGCCGAATGGGCAAGAGTGGCAATTGAAGCTCTTGCAGAAAAAGGAATAGTGTCGGGAAGAGGAGATAAAAGATATTGCCCCGATGATTATGTTACAAGAGAAGAATTCGTAAAAATGCTTGTTGGTGCTTTTGAAATTTCAGCAGACGGTGATGTTCCTTTTGCAGATGTTTCAAAAGATGCGTGGTATTATAATTATATCAGGGCGGCATATAACAGCGGTATGGTGAATGGTATATCTGATAATATGTTCGGAACAGGGGCAAATATTACAAGACAGGATATGGCTGTTTTGGTATACAGATTCCTGAAAAAAGATATTGAATTACCGACTGACGGGATTTTAGGTTTTGACGACAAGATTGAAATTTCAGAATATGCAAGAGAAGCAATCGGTGCTTTGAGAGAAACAGGAATAGTTTCCGGTGTCGGAGAAAATATGTATGTGCCGAAAGATAACTGTACCCGTGCACAGGTAGCATATATTATATATAAAGCACTTAAATATTCAGGAAAAATGTAAGAAGGGCAGGGATTAATACTATGAAAAAAATATTGGCATTGATGCTGGCACTCATAGCAGTTTTTAATATTAGTTTTGTTTCTGCTGTTCATGCGGAAAGCATTGATGAAAAGGATAGAAATCTTATTGTGTCTCTTGGTATAATGGAAGAAATTAATGAGAACACATATCTGACAAGAGAAGTATATTCCAAAGCGATTCTTACTTGCTTCGGATATAATGAAATAAATCCTACAGATTTTTTTGAAAAAAATGAATTCAGCGATTTGGAAATTGCCGCCGGAATGGAATTTATCGGTCTTAACGACAGCGGTGATTATGATGCTGAGGGTTACGCTACTTTCGGTGAAGTTGTAAGAGACCTGGTAACCTTACTGGGATATGACACCCAGGTAAGATTGTTGGGTGGAACTGCTCAGAGCTTTTTAACCAAAGGTCAACAGCTTGGAATAACAAAGGGAACAGGAAATAAAGGATTTTCTTCAAAGCTTACTGAAATTGATTTGGCTAAGATGATTATAAATTGTCTTGATATTCCTGTTATGATGACATCTATAGAGGGCAGTAATCCTGTTATAACAACCTATGAGGATGAAACTTTTTTATCAAGACGTCAGGATATTTACTATGGAAAAGGTGTTGTAACTGCAAACGAAAAAACGACACTTTCATTACCGCATGGAATTGGTGAGGGAAATGTTCAGATTGAAAATGAAGTATACAATGCAGGTAATACCGATTGTGATGAACTGTTGGGTTATTTTGTAGAATATTATTATCATGATAATGACGGTGAATATACTTTGGTATGGGCATATGCTGATGCAGAGGATAACAACGAAATTTACGTTGAAGATGATGATATTAATTCATTTGTTGACGGAATTTATTATTATAATGACGGTTCTGTAAAAGAGAAAAAAGCGAGACTTGCATCGAGTGTGACCTACATATATAACGGAAAAGCGGCAGGCTTTAATGAAATTCCTGCATTTATTCCTGAAAATGGTGAAGTTACACTAATTGATTATGACAATGATTCAAAATATGATGTTGTTATTATTATGGATTATACAGTAGCTTTGGTAACCGATATAAATACTGTTGATATGATATTGTATGCTCAGGGTGACACTTCATTGAAATATGAATTTGAAGAATATGATGATGTTTCCTTATTTTCAAACGAATATGAAGAAACAGAGCTTTCAAAGCTACAAACTGAAAATGCAATTTGGGTTGCAGAGGATTTGGATAGTACAATTCTGACCATTCTTGTATCTGATGAAACGGTAGAGGGAACAGTTTCTGGAAAAGGAACAGGAGATAACGACAGAAGATATGTTGTAATCGGAGAAAATGAGTATTATTATGCAATCAGTTCATTAAACAATATTGAAATAGGTGAAGCAGGAACCTTCTATCTTGATATTGAGGGGAGAATTGTCGGCTTTGAAACCAAAAATCTCGGTTATCAGATAGGCTGGATTATTAATGCATATGTATCTGAAGAAGATGAATTACTTCATGTAAGACTCTTTAACGGTGAAGTTGTAAATTATGCCTGCACCGAAAAACTTAAATTTAACGGTTCAAATGAATCATATGAAAATATAATTTCTACATTAAAAGGCGGAAATGAAAAGGTTAAGGGTCAGTTAATACGATATAAGCTGAATGCAAACGATGAAATGCTCTTTTTACAGACTGCAACAGATTCATATGTGGAAGATAACAGACTCTTTCTTGAAGGAGAAATACCGAAAGAGGGTTCGGGCGTAGGTGTTCTGTTTAAGAAAAACTACGGAAACCTGTTTACAAACAGCTTTGCACTGGAGGATGACTGTGCAGTGTTTGTAATACCGAGTGATTCTGATAATTATGATAAGTATGTTCTGGGAGGTCCGGAGCTTTTCGGAAATGACGGAACAAGATTCGGAGTTAAGGGCTATAAGCTTAATTTTGATGATGACAGATGTGTTGCTGCTATCTGGGATAAAACAATAACAGCAGGCGGTGAAGCAAGTGCAAATAAGCCTGCGGTATTAAAGAGTATCAATCCCGCTTTATTGGCTAATGATGAAATAGGCTATAAGATTGAATATTATGACATAAGCACAGCACCTGCGTCTATAATAGAAATGGTTGCATACACAGATGAAGAAGAATTCCTGACCGGTCTTGAGTCGGGTGATGTTATCAGGATTGATACTGACGATGACAATAATGTAGCAGCTCTTCAAAGAATTTACAGTGCAAATACAAATGAGTTTGTTTCTAATATTCAGACCACTCAATGGGGTGGACAGTTCAGAGGTAACGGGGGCCTGTTACGCAAAAATTGAAAAACTCAATGAAGTTTAGCGTAAGTAAATCATATGCTTCCTATATGACAACCGAAATGCTGTTACTTGATTACTGTGCTATTTATGTAAGCGAACCGGGTAAAGGTTCATCAAGGGAATTAAGAATAGGTACAAAAAGTGACATAGAAGTCGGCAACTATATCATGTATACTACAAGAGTAGGACAGGATTTCAGAGTGATTGTATTTAAGTGAAAACAAATAACAGGTAAAGCTGAAATGAACAAAAGTTTTTATTTGTTTGTTTCAGCCTTCTTATATATTGAAAAAACATGAGAATTAAAAAATATGGAAAGTTGTAAAATAAAATGACCAAAAAGATGACTCACATTGAGAACTCTGATATAATGTTAAGTGACAAAACAAAACATAGAAAAGAGTAATCAAT
>JAZOTP010000090.1:0-5096 GCA_045657705.1 Clostridia bacterium | reverse complement strand
GGTTCATGGACACTTTCTAATGAAGACGCACAGCGTATGAGGGACCTTGGCGTAACAACAACAGGGCATTTGAGAATACCTGCAGATGATGGCGATGAAACAACTACTACAGACAATATACTGACATTCAAGAACACAAATTTGAATTATTATGACAGCATGTTCAAATTAAAGCTTAATACTGCAGGATATTTTAATGGCGTACCTACAGGAGTTTTAGCTTCTCCTATTACACCTTCAAACTCAAATCAGACTGTAAAAATTAATCTGACAACATATAAGTCTGATAATGCATCGGGAGCAGATCAGCAGGGAACAACTGTTATTGAAAAAATGAAAGCAGCAAAGAAAGAGGACGGAAGTGCTGATATTGCTTTTATAACTCATGACGGTACTAACAATAATGTTGATTTTGCAAAAGCAAAGCTGTATGTTACTTATAACACAGAAGAACTTGAAGAAGCATTTGGTGCTGAAATAAAAGCAGCTGACACAGCAGAAAAAATGCAGGTAGCAGTTGAAAAATATTACGACTTTATCGGAGCTGACCTCGAAGCTTTGGTTAATATGGATTATGCGTATTCTGACCTTATCCAAAACCGTGAAGAGTATACAACCCCTGAATTATTAAAGGCTGCATTTGATGAAATTGTTGCAGAATATAAATATGATGTAACTTATACAACGCCGGATGATTATTACTATTATAAGAAAGATGAGGGTGCTTATAACGGAGCATACGGCGGTAAGCTTGCTTTGGTGAATATGCCTTATATGCAGATAACACAGGATCCTAATCCGAATGACGGGGGCGATCCTACAGGTCAATACACAATGACAATTGGTGGCGGTTATTATGATACAAACGATTTAAAGCCGATATTTAGCTATGATATTTACTGCCCGAATGCAGTAGTTGATGTTAAATACACCGTAACGGCACAATTAAGAGATACTAGTGAAGCAGGAAAAACTCACACTGTTGGCTGGGCTGCAAGCAATACTGATATATTTAATACTGCACCGGCTTCATACGCAGACGATACAGACGCTTATGCAGCAATCAGCTCATGGCATACATCAAATAAGGATATATCAACAACAACATATGATGTTCCGGCAGAACTAGATACTACAGCATCAACAGAAATGAAGATTCCTGCAGCTGTTAAGGAAGCTTTGCAGAGCGGAGAAGATATGAAAAAGCTTATAATGACATTTGGCTGTGCAAACAGATCATTGCTCGGCGGGCTTAATAAGCACACCTTAACCGTAACCTATGACATTACTGCTTTATCAGAGGGCGAGATGGACTTATTGGCTGACGGTTATCAGAATTATGCATTATCAAGTGATAAAAAGGCATTGCTTAAGGACGGTGCTAACGTTAAAATTTTACAGACAAGCAAAGAACTTGAAGGAAAGATTACAGTAATTGCTGCAGCATATAAGGGAGGAAAGCTTGTTAACTTAACAACAAAGACAGCTACAGCTCCCGGATTTATGGGCAAGGTATCTGTTAATCTTACAGGAATTATTACACCTGTAGAAATCACAGAAACAACAGCTGTTGTTTATGATGATTTGAAGATTATGGTAGTAGACAGCATGGGAACAATTAAGCCGTTAGGCTATGTACTTGATGTTAAATAATAAAAATTAAATTTAAGCAATGCGGTATGGCAGATTATTCTGCCATACCATATTGTGACTTATGAAGAAAATCCGACAAACGATTTTCAGAAAGGACAGTGATGTTATGAAAAAGAGAATTTACAGCCTTGTTTTATCGCTTGTATGTCTGATTTCAGCTATAGCGATACCGGTGTCAGCTGCCAGAATAAAAATAGAGACAGCAGAAGAAAAGGCGGCTTTACTTGAGGGAATTGGTCTTATCGACGAAATTGATTTACAGTCTGCCCTTACAAATTCACAGCTTGCCGGATACCTTTTAAGAATATTTAATATTGACTGTGATGAAACACAAATCAGCGGATATGCGATGAGCTATAATATCCTTGATGTTTATGACAGTCCCGAGGCAGAGTTAAATTATAATATGCTCTGTAAAATGACAGTTTCTGCATTGGGCTATGATTTGGATGCAGAATATGCAGGCGGTTATCCGAAAGGATATGTAAATATCGCAAACGGTAAAAAGTTATTGAAAAACGTGGCACAAAAAAGCGACGGTAAGGTTGTGGGAGAGGATGTTGTAAATGTACTTTACAATATGCTTGAGGTTGAAATGTGTACACATATCGTTGCAAACAGAATTTCTGTGAAGGAAGGAACTCCGCTTGATTCAATGGGAATTATCAAAGCAGAGGGTGTAGTAACATCTGTATTCGGTCAGACAATGACGGGAGAGGAAGCAAAATTTTCAAATGAAGTTGCTGTTGATTCCGTTGTTTATACCACAGATATAAGCGGATTAAGAAATTATTTTGCAAAAAAAGTTGTTTACTATTACGATGAAGAAGAGGAAAAGCTTCTGTATATTGCAGAGGATAAGGAAGCAGTTTTGACGGTTAATGCATCAACAATAACCGGTATTGAATATGATAATGTAAGATATACAGTAAATTATGAAGATTTACGAGAGGAACAGTATAAGTTAAAGGCAGAGCCTAAATATATCAGTATAAACGGAGAGGCGGTTACAGACGCTCAGGAATTAAACAAGCTGTTTGATTTTGAATACGGTCAGGTTACTGCTATAGACTATGATAATGACGAAATTTATGACGTATTGCTTGTTGAAAGATACGAAAATTATTTTGTAAGATTCAAGGGTACAGATTTTATATATGATATGTACACCGAAAAGGAGATACAGTTTGATTTTGATGAGGATTATACATATATCTTTATGAAGAACGGTAAAGAAGTAACCTATGATGATATTACCGAAAAGAGTGTAATATCGGTGTATAAGGATACTTTGGGTGAATATATTAAGGTTTATATATGTGAAGATACCGTTAAAGGAAAGCTTGAATCCAGAGCTACAGATGAGGACGGACAGACAAAGCTTATAATTGATGGATTTCCACATTACACAGCTGTTGATATGTCATCAGTTGGTATAGGAGATACCACAACCTTCTATCTTGATGTAAACGGAAACGTAGCAGCGTATGACGCAACAAATATTGTGAGAACTCTTGACTACGGATTTCTTGTAAGACTGTATCAGACAGAAGAGGACGAAACAATTGGTGTTAAAATATTTACCAAGAATGACGGAATGATCTATTTAACAACAACTACAGATTCATTAAATGTTGTATATAAGGGAGAAAGCAAAAAATACAGCTATGAGGGACTTAAAAACGATCCCGACTTTTCAGCCGGTTTATTATTTAACAAGGACACAGGGAAGTTTATTCCTCAGCTTGTAAAATTCAGTTCATACGGACAAACTCTTAAAAAGCTTGAAATTGCACCGCCTGCGTCTGAATATGACGAGACAAAGGACTATTTCCAGCTTGCGGGAAAGAAATCAGGTATTCAGTACGGTAAGAACAAGATAGGAGGCTATGCCCTTGATATTGACGGTGGTGAAACATGGGTGCTTGCAGTTCCGCCCGATGATGAAATGTCTAAGGATAAGGAATATATTTCAAATTATCAGCTTACTTCAAAAAATTATTATAGCTTTTCGGTTTATGATACAGATGATTTCCTGATGGCAAAGGTTTGCGTTATTAAGCTTTCATCAACAAAAAGTACAAAAAATTCAAACTCAATAGGCAAAGGCGAACCTCTTGCTGTTGTTGAGAGTGTAAAGCTTGTTGAAGTATATAACGAGGAAGAGGAAGAGATTGAAAAGTACTGGGAAGTTAAATTGGGAGTATGGGGCAAAGTAGGAACCTGTAAGGTAAGATACGGTAAAAACGGTATTTATATCGGTCAGATGAAATATGATAGTGGTAATGTAAAAAAGGAATCCCATAACGGAAACAGAATACTTGTTGATACAGATGAGGAAACACCGACATTTCTGCGCCCCGGTGATGTCGGACAGATTGCGGTGAGCGGTGGATATATGGTAGCATTCAGAAAGTGGTATGACGTAGAGAATGACTGGATGCCTGTTAACCATAATTCGGGAAATTCTATGGCAGGATATACAATATGCTCCTACGGCGGAGATATTATTGATGGTGCTTTCGGTTATGGAGAGGTTAAAAATATTTCATCAAAGTATATTATAATCGACACATCAAACGATAATATTCCCGATACATTTCTTCATAAGAATAGTATGGGCAAGGCTGTTTATCCGGCTCAATATAACAATCAGCAGGGATATATTTTTGACAGTGAAACACAAAAGGTTGAAACGGCAACATTAAAGGATATAAGAATAGGAGATAAGATAGTATTCAGTTATGTGGATTTCAACCTGGTATCCTTTGTGATACGCAGATAGGAGGGACGACAGTATGAAAAATAAAAAAAGATTAATTTCGGCTCTGCTGGCAGTTGTAATGGTATTACCGGGATTTGTTGCCGGTGCTGAGGGCACTCAGAATACAGGCGACTCAACAGATACAACACAAGAAACAACTAAAGAGGTTGTATACAATTACGATAATGTAATGATTAGTGAAGTGCGTAATGATCCGGATAGCAGTAAGTTTGCACTGAGCATTAATTCATCAGATAAGTCTTACAGCGCAAACAATAATACAGGATATGTAGATTTCAGAAATATTCCGGCAATTGACGCAGTTGAAGGGGTTGCATTTGAAGCTTCTTTCAATTTGTCGGGAACAAATAAAACACTAGGAACATTATGGGCCACGACTGATATTATGGAAAATATACCTGAAAAGGGTACATATTATCCAATTAAAAATAGTAAAATTCCCGCAACAACAACAGATGATGCACTAAAGGCATTTATAAGCTTTTATGAATATATTGCGGGAAGAACATCACATGAAGGTTCATGGACACTTTCTAATGAAGACGCACAGCGTATGAGGGACCTTGGCGTAACAACAACAGGGCATTTGAGAATACCTGCAGATGATGGCGATGAAACAACTACTACAGACAATATACTGACATTCAAGAACACAAAT
>JAZOTP010000089.1:0-13538 GCA_045657705.1 Clostridia bacterium | reverse complement strand
CATGGCTACGATCCGACTTTTTATATATTTTTTTGCCTCATCATTTTTTCCTGAATCAATATAATTACTAAGAATTACAAGCTGATTTTTAATATCATGTCGTACAGCTTTCATTTGTTGTATGAATAATTCAGTACTTTCCATGTTTTTTACAGCATTTTCATTTTGTTGTTCCAAAAGTTTTATTTTCAGCTTAGTTTCATAATCTTTATTTAGAATATTGAAAAAACAATATGTAATAATATCAGCAAGCATAATTCCTGTCATACCTAAAAGAATATAACTTTTAATATCTTCATTATTTATGGCTGCCAGCATTAAAGAGCTAAGTGAAATTACGGAAATTACAGGCATAAGTATCAGCATAAACCATGACTTATTATCAAGCGGATTTTTGTATTTGTATTTTAGTATTATTCTTGTTGCATAAAAGAAAATAATTTTTGTAATTATAACACTTATTATTCTGATAGGATTAAATATTGTAAGCATATCATTTGGATTATAACCAATAATATTGCATACCAATAAATTTGTGCCTATAGCAATTATCATTGCAATAATTTCAACTAAAGCAGAAATCCACAGCTTTAACGGAATATTGCCTTTTAAAAATAATAAAGCATAAATAAAATCAATAAAGAAAGGTATAAAACCGCCTGCACTATCAAAGGATGTAATATGGTTTGAAAAACTTAACTGTAAAAATGAAATTAGCCAAGCACTTATAAATCCTATTGCTTTTTTATTATCATGGTATTTGCACCCTAAATATCGGGTAATAAAATCAAAAACAATAAAAGTTTCAATTAAGTTTATTCCCAATTCAAATATAATTTCTGTCATCATCATCTGCTCCTTATATATTTTTGAAATTCATTTTTAACGTGTTCTACTTTTTCACGCCCAATATGAATCGATTCACCGTCAAGAAGTATAACATCTCTGCTTGTTATTTTTGAAATAAATCTGCTGTTTACCACAATACCGTTTTGGATTCTGATAAAATATATAGGAGATAGTTGTTTTTCGATTTCAGATATTTTACATCGTGTTTGTGTAGTGGATTTGTTTCTGTAATGTATTATTACATCATGTTTATATGAGGCAATATATTTTACTTCATTAATATTAATTTCAATGATTTTATTTTCACATGATATATTAAAATATGGATTTTCATTTTCTCTTTCGGTTTGTATCTTTACAAATAATCTGGGCAAAACCACCTCAAGGTCTTGTAAATGGCTTTTTCGTACAAACCAAAATGGCTGATAATCCCATGACTGATATACCATATCATCATAATTTGTGACAAAGATAATAATAACATTCTTTTTGATTTCCTGTAATTTTTTTGCACATTCAAATCCGGACATGACGGGCATATCTATATCCAAAAAAACAGCGTCAAACTTTTCTTTTTTAAAAACTTCTATCAGTTCTTTACCGTTTTTGCAGGTTACAATTTTACATTCCTCATTATGCTCTCTGCAAGTTTTATACAGACATTTTGAAATAACATCTGTATATAATCTCTCATCATCGCATATAGCCACCATCATCAAGCATACCCCCTTACTGTCAAAGGCTGTGTATTTATTTTACCATATTATAACTAAATAGTCAAACAAACAATGCTGTGATATGTAAATGATAAATAGAGGAAATAAGACGATTATAAAAGTTTATCACTTATGATTTGAAAAAATAGATTCTATGTGAAAAACAGAGCATTTTTAAGAAAAAGAAACAAAAAACTTGTTATTTATTTGTGATTTACTATGATTTTGTACCTTTGTCTTGAAATAAAAATAGAATCAATTGACAAAACGAAATCACTGTAGTATAATAAGAAATATGGAATAATTTGTAAAGGAAGGAAGTGATATGTTTGAAGATGAATAAATTTGATGATTTGTGTTCTAAGGTTTGTCAAATAATTGAAATTGTTGACAAGGTTCCGTCTGAATTAAAAAGTGAAGTATTTTCAACTCTTTTTGAGAGCGCAAAAGAATGCAGTACACAAAATTTATATATAGAAGAAATTTTAAAACTGTCTGAAGATAAACAGTCTGTAAAAGAATATGTTTCTATAAAAAAACCGGCAAGTAATATAGAGCGTTCTTTATTATTTGTGTATTATCTGGAAAATTTAGGTATACAAGCCATTACTGCCAAGCATATTGCGGCATGTTATGAATTATGTGACCTTAATGAACCAGGTAATTTAACTCAAAATCTTAGAGATGCGTGCAGCTCGAGATATGGGTATTTAGAAACAGAACAAAATTATTTTCATACAACACAAAAGGGTAGGTTGTTCTGTACATCTGAACCATGAGTAATTACTGAGTATCATTACATAAAAGGGAGGGAGTTAATTGTCAAAAGATAAAACTAAGAAAAAAGACAAAAAAACTTTCTCTTTCTATGCAAAAATATTGTTATTAGTATTGGTTATAGCCTTAATAATTCATATCATATTCTCTGTTGTGTTAAGTCTAAATCCTGATTCTTTCAGAGCAGTAAAAACTGTTTATGATATAATTAATACTGGAATAAGTACACTGTATATGGCAGTAATTGCTTCAGGGGTAGTAATAGCGGGATTTTTATTTGGTGATAAAAAAGGAAAATTGCCACCAATATTAAAATGGATAAAAAATTTTTTGACTGCTATATGTGTAATCGGAGTTTTTTTACTTCCTGTTTTGTTTGTAAATGCTACATGGGGTCCGATGATTGATAACTTTGAGGAAGAATATAAAGAACAACAAAAAGAAGATGAACAAACACCTTTATCAAAGGAACATGACCTTACTATTATAATTGATTTTAATGATATACTTTTTGAAAATTATGATGTTTCTTTTTTTAATGATAATAAATATCCAATATCAGAAGAAATAGTAAAAAAACTAAAAGAATCTATTAATGAGTTTAATGAAAATTGTAGTAAAGATAACTTCGAATATTATACACAATCCGCAGAGGACTATGAAGCTGTATACAATTTTATTGATACAAATAATTTGTTTGAAAATGATATGAGCAAAAAAACAGATATATTAAATATATGTATACTTGACAGAAAATCAGCGGATGAAAATTTTAAAATGTCAGAAAACCAAAGACAAATAGCATTGAGGTATAAGGAATGGGGAGACGAATGTCACAGATATAATTATAATAATGATGCAATTATTAAATATCAAGAGGCACTTTTGTGGGATTTAAAAGCATTACAAACATATTATAATGAGGACAATTCAGATAATAAAATTGTGGGTAAAATACTGAAAAATATAAATGACTCATTAACTGAAATGTCTGTTACAGTGGAGATAAACAGCGAAAAACATCAAAGAATTTTAATAGTATCAGAAATATTTGAATATGTAGAAATACAGATAAAGTAAACAGAGAACCGATAAAGACATCAGTTCTCTGTTTTAGTTTATTTACTTTGCTTTTCCTCAAAATTCTGAGCAATCATCATATCCTTTATTTTAAGTAAGCGGGTGGTATTGCTTCTGTCTGCTTCTTCAAGCTTCATTGTTATATATTTTATGGTATCCTGATAATTGGGTATCATAACGTATTCCAGCGCATTAACACGACGGCGTGTTTTTTCTATTTCAGAAGCTAATAGCTGTGCAGATTTTTCATATTCAGCAAGCTTTAGCATATCGTCAAGAGTATCTGACAGAATAGAAATTGATTTGTCTAAATCACCGCTTGTGTTAACAAAACCATAGGAAAAAATATCGGTTTTTGAGTCTGTTTTTGTTTTTACACTAAAGGTCGGTATATCAACACTCATGATATTTTTTGTGCCTATTTTAAGGTCTACACCTTGCTTGGGCATTAAAAGCGCAGATGCCAATGCTTCTCTTTTCATAACAGAGCCCGCCACTGCCATATATTGATTGGCTTCATTCAGCTTTTGTTCAACACGAAGTCTTAAAGCCTTATTTTCTCTTACTATATCAAGAAACTGACGCATAAGCTCGTCACGTTTATCCTTTAACAGCTTATGCCCTCTGATTGCAGTTTGCAGACTTTTTTTAAGTCTTGTCAATTCCATTCGTGTCGGGTTGACATTTAACTGTGCCATTGTACGTCACCTCACTTGCCGTAATATTCGTCAAGATACTCGTCCTTGATACGCTTTAATTCATTTCTCGGAAGTATTGATAACAGTTTCCAGCCGATTGTGAGTGTTTCTTCGATTGTTCTGTCGGTGGTGTACCCTTGCGAAACATACTGCTTTTCAAATTCCTCTGCAAATTTTGCATATAGCTTATCAACCTCTGATAATGCCGCCTCACCTAAGATTGCCATAAGCTCCTTTGATTCTTTACCTCTTGCATATGCGGCAAAAAGCTGGTTCATTGTATTTGCATGGTCTTCTCTTGTTTTTCCTTTTCCTATACCCTTGTCTTTAAGACGTGAAAGTGAAGGTAAAACATCAATCGGGGGAGCAATATTCTTTCTGTAAAGCTCACGGCTGAGAATAATCTGTCCTTCGGTGATGTAGCCTGTAAGGTCGGGGATAGGGTGTGTTTTGTCATCCTCGGGCATGGTAAGTATCGGAATAAGTGTGATACTTCCGTCCTTTCCCTTTAATCTTCCTGCACGCTCATAAAGTGTTGCAAGGTCTGTATACATATAACCCGGATATCCACGTTTTCCCGGAACTTCCTTTCTTGCGGCAGATACTTCTCTTAATGCGTCTGCATAGTTTGTGATGTCTGTCATAATTACAAGAACGTGCATACCCTTATCAAAAGCAAGATATTCAGCAGCGGTAAGTGCCATTTTCGGAGTTGCAATACGTTCGATTGCAGGGTCATTTGCAAGGTTGATAAAGAGAACTGTTCTCTCCATTGCACCTGTTTTTTCAAAGTCCTTAATAAAGAAGTTTGCTTCTTCAAAGGTTATACCGATAGCGGCAAATACAACAGCAAATTTTTCGTTTGTTCCCAAAACCTTAGCCTGTCTTGCGATTTGTGCCGCAAGGTTTGCGTGAGGCAAGCCTGAACCTGAGAAGATTGGAAGCTTCTGACCTCTTACAAGCGTGTTAAGACCGTCAATTGCAGACACGCCTGTCTGAATAAATTCCTCGGGATAATTTCTTGCGGCAGGATTCATCGGAACGCCGTTTACATCAATTCGCTTTTCGGGGATTATATCAACCTTTCCGTCTTTTACATGACCGAGACCGTCAAATACTCTTCCCAGCATATCTTCAGAAACACCCAATTCGATTCCGTGTCCTAAAAAGCGAACCTTACTGTTTGACAAGTTTATTCCGGCACTGTTTTCAAATAACTGAACAAGTGCATCCTCGCCGTTAACTTCAAGTACACGGCAACGGCGTCTTTCTCCGCTTGCAAGCTCTATTTCACCAAGCTCGTTGTAGGTTACACCCTCAACACCTTTAATTAGCATCAAAGGCCCTGCAACCTCTTGTATCGTGCGGTATTCTTTTGGCATAAAATCATTCCTTTCCTATTATATATCATCACTGATATTCTTAACTTCATCGACCTGCTTGTGAAGCTCTGTGATAATTGAGTCATATTCAGTGCTGACTCTGTCTTCAGGAACATATTTTATTCTTCCGATACGTTCTCTTACTGGTATGTCGATAAGCTTTGTAACTGACGCACCCTCATTTACTGCCTGTGATGAAATATCATAATAATCAAGTACAAGTTTCATCATGGTACATTGCTTTTGAAGTGATGCATAAGTGTCAACCTCGTGGAAAGCATCCTGATGCAGGTAGTCCTCTCTTATCGAACGTGCCGCTTCAAGCTTTAGTCTGTCCTGTGCATTTAAAGCATCCATACCTACAAGCTTTACAATTTCGTCAAGCTCTGCCTCGTCCTGTAAGAGTCCCATTATTCTGTGGCGAAGAGGCATCCAATCCGCATCAATATTTTCACTGTACCATTTTTCCATCATATCAAGATATAAAGAATAGCTCTTTAACCAGTTTATTGCAGGGAAATGACGCTTGTATGCAAGAGCAGAATCAAGTCCCCAGAACACCTTAACAATTCGGAGTGTTGCCTGTGAAACCGGCTCTGAAATATCACCGCCCTGCGGAGATACTGCACCGACAATACTTAAAGCTCCCACTCTGTCATCATCACCTAAAGATACAACACGTCCTGCTCTTTCATAAAAGCCTGCAAGACGGCTGCCAAGATATGCAGGATAACCCTCTTCACCCGGCATTTCTTCTAAACGTCCCGACATTTCTCTCAAAGCCTCTGCCCAACGTGAGGTTGAGTCTGCAAGAAGAACAACGCTGTAACCCATATCTCTGAAATATTCAGCGATTGTGATACCTGTGTAAATTGAGGCTTCTCTTGCCGCAACAGGCATATCGGAGGTATTGGCAATAAGAACGGTTCTCTCCATAAGGGTTTTACCTGTTCGTGGGTCTTTGATTTCGGGGAATTCGTTTAAAACGTCGGTCATTTCGTTGCCTCGTTCTCCACAACCTATATATACCACTATATCAGCGTCTGCCCATTTCGCAAGCTGATGCTGAACTACCGTTTTACCGCTTCCGAAAGGCCCCGGAACTGTTCCTACACCGCCCTTTGCAATAGGGAAGAGCGTGTCAATTACTCTTTGCCCGGTAACTAAAGGAATATCGGGAGATAGCTTTTGCTTGTAAGGTCTGCCTACCCGGACAGGCCATTTCTGCATAAGTGTCAATTCGGTAATATTCCCGTTTTTATCCCTGATTTTTCCGATTACATCGGTAACCGTATAACTGCCGGCGTTTAGCTCAATTAATTCACCCTCAGTTTTTGGCGGTACCATTATTTTATGTTCGACAACATCTGTTTCGGTAACCGTACCGAGTATCATTCCGCCCGATACCATGTCACCTGCTTTTAATATGGGTTTAAAATCCCATTTAATATCTCTTTTTAATGCGGGAACACTTACGCCTCGCTCAAGATTTGTTCCGGCAATCTCCATTATTGCATCAAGCGGTCTTTGAATACCGTCATAGATACTTTTAATAAGTCCGGGTCCCAATTCAACACTCAAAGGAGAACCGGTTGTAATTACTTCTTCTCCCGGACCCAAACCGGAGGTTTCTTCGTATACCTGAATGGAGGCTTTGTCTCCGTGCATTTCAATAATTTCACCAATCAGTCCGTGCTTGCTTACTCTTACAACGTCAAACATATTTGCATCGTACATATTTTCAGCAATAACCAGCGGACCGGAAACTTTTTTTATAATACCATTACTCATAAAATAATTCCTTTCCGAACTTACAGTATATCAGAACCAACTGCCTGTTCCACATACTTACTTACATTACTCATTCCAAAACCTGTCGCACCTCTGTTTGATGGAATTGGAATTATTGCAGGGGTCTGCAATTTTTTATATTTTTCAAACAGCCTTGGCAGTTTTTCTATATAGTATTCCGTAATATAGATTATACCATAATTACCCTCTGCAAGAGTTTTCAATGTTTTTTCTGCTTCGTCAATGCTTGCAACAGGATATGTGTCAAGTCCCAATGCACCAAAGCCGCATATGCTGTCGTAATCACCTATTACTCCGATTTTATACATACAAATCACGCAGCCTTTCTCTGATTATTTCATCGGGAACATTGTTTTGCTTTGCATAAAGTATAATTCTTACTGCCTGCAATTCAAATTCCTTACCTATAAGAAAACCGAGTATCGGTTCAAAACCAAAGCTTTTAAGCTTTGCCTTTTTTACATATTCGCACTTTTTGTTGTCACACCATTTTTCAAATTCCGAAAAAGAGTCAGACAGACTTTCAGCAGCATCAGCATAGCCTGATGATGAAATTGCATCAATTACTGCCTGTTTACCATTCAATGCGGCTTCCGTAAGCTTTTGAGTGTTGATAAGAGTACAGTTTATCATTGCATTGCTGATAAAATCTTTACTTTTTCCAACGGCTCTGACTGCCGTTTTCATGTTTGCAATAAGTATATTTAAATCAACCCACCCTGACAGAAATTCATTTTTTTCCTGTTTTGCACGCTCCGACATCTTACTGAGTAATTCCTTGTCAAGATAAACCTCAAGTAATTGCCCGTCATTTGTTTCGGTTATAAGCTTATATGCATTTTGTGCAGTTTCAGATAAAAATTCCGGTAAATTATCAAATCTGACATTTTTTATTGCGTACTGAATATCTTCGGGATTTGCGATACAAGGTTTTAAAATAAGCTTTTGGTGGTCAATTCCCGATACGGAGGCCTTCAGAATTGTTTTCAGATTATGAAAGTCATTCTGATAGAGTAAAATTTCCAGCGGTGCATTACCGGGACAGACATTTTTTGCTTCAGTCCAGACCTTTTCAAGCTCACTTTTTAAAATGTCGTCAATACTCTCTTGACCCAAAAGATTTTCGCCAAATCCTTTATCCAGAAGAATTTTCATGGCACTTTGTGTACTGTCAGACAAAATAAGGGCTTCAATATCATTTGCCGAAAGCATTTTATTTTCGAGTGTTTTCATATATGCAACCGCATATGTGTATTTTGTTTCGTTCAAGAAATCACCCCTTTTAATTTGCTGAAAGATATTCGTTTACAAGGTCAGAAAGCATATTGTATTTATCTTCAAAAATACTGTCAACGGAACAGTTTTGTTCTATTTTCCCGTATCTTATTATAAATCCGCTGTCAATATCAGCGGCCTCTTCCGATACGGTAAGCTGATTGTTTGAAATTTCTTTTACATATTTCAAAAAGTCATCATCAACTATTTTTTTATCTTTTGCCGAGAAAAGTATTTCTCCGCACTTGTCGGTCACCGAATTTTTCAAAATTGTTTTTATAATTTCAGTGTATTTTTCGGTGTCCATGGTTTTGACAGTATTTTTTGCATCTTCAATTATGCTTTTTATAATATCGCTTTTAGCCTTTAAGAGTATTTGTCTTTTTGTTTGCTTATCGCCTGCATCAGACATCTGCATTATTTTTTCGCAGTCAGCTGTTATGCGTTTTTGTAACTCTTCACGCATTTTCTCTGCTTCTGCTTTTGCGTTTTGACTGATAGTATCAGCCTCTTTTTTTGCTTTTTCTGTATTTTCAAAAGCTTTTTTATTTGCTTTTGAAATTATATGTTCTGTAATTTTTTCAAGACCGCTCATCAAATCATCCCTTTCCGGATTATAGTATAATTTTTTAATTATTTGATGTTAATTACCATAAGGAATGAAACAATAAAGCCTAAAAGTGCATAAAGCTCGATAAGTGAAGCAGAAACAATAGCTTTTGAACTTTCTTCAGGACGCTTTGCAGTCAGGTTAACACCTACAGCACAAACTCTACCCTGAGAACCGGCTGAGAAATAACCGCCCAATGCAATCGGCAGACAAGCAGCAAGATACTGTAAGCCTGTGCCTACATCTGTAATAGGTTCACCGCCTAAAATTCCAATATTGAGCATTACCATAACGCCAACGATAAGTCCGTAAAGTCCCTGTGTACCCGGAAGGAGCTGTAAAACCAATAGCTTTCCGAATTTGCTGGGGTCATCTGCCAAAACAGCACCTGCGGCTTCTGATGCTATACCAACACCCTTTGATGAACCCATACCTGATAAAATAACTGCTATACTTGCTCCTAAAATTGCATAAAACATTGCCAAATTCATAATTCATTACTCCTTTTAATCATTTTTTGAAAAATTATAATATTTTGTATTCATTGAGAAAGGCTTATATTTTCTTCCGCCGCCCTCATAGAATTTCTGATAAAACTCAACGTACTGTAAACGGTTTGTGTGAACGTATGCACCGAGGCAGTTGATTGCAAAATTCAGAGAATGTCCAAAAATTGAAATCAGTATATACACTATAACTCCCACAACACTTGCACCGCCCAAAGAGCCGAGTACGTTGATAACCGAAGCAATAACTCCGGTTGCAAGACCTAAAGCCATAAGTCTTGAATAGGAAAGAGCATCTCCGACATAGCTTGTAATATCGTAAAGACTTAATACTCCTCCAAAAATCTTACCTATAATATTTTTGTTATTACGTCCGCCTGTTAAGAGAAGTCCTCCAAAGCCGATAACTGTAAGTGCAATTCCGATTGTTTCAAGAAGTGCAATTTTTGCTCCCATACCGCCTGCAAAGAAGCTTATACCAAGAAGTGCCAGAATCCAAAAGCCCATATCACATATTGCATCAACTTTATTACCTTTTCTCCACAGCATATAGAATTTAATACATAAGCCTGTTAAAATGTGTACCATACCGAATGCTACACTTATTATAAGAAGCTCAAGCGGTTTTTCAGTCGGATTTAAAAGTATAGGCTTCAATCTGAATGGACTGTTTAAGAAAACCTTACATATTGTGTCAATCATATCTCCGAAAAAGCTTCCGTACATTATACCCCAGAAGGTGGTGGAAACACCGCAGTAGAAAAACATTTTATATGCACGCCGTTTTTTCTTTTCAAGAACCTTGCCGAATCCGAGAATGCCGCAGGCTATCATCATCAATAATCCGTATCCTGCATCGGAGAACATCATTCCGAAGAAGAAATAATAAAATATTGACATTATAGGATTGGGGTCAATGTCATCAGGAGACGGCATACTATAGTCGCTTGTTATTCCCTCGACAGGCTCAGAAAATGCATTATTTGAAAATGCAACAGGTGCTTCACCCTCTTGGGGAACTTCTGAAATTACTTCAACATCAAACCTTTCGGCAAGGTTTGTTTTGAGCTTTTCAAAATTTTTTTTGGGAATAAAGCCTGTAATAATAAAAGTGTTTTCGGTAATTCCCAAATGAGATAAAGCTTCATATTTTTCTTTTCTCATAACAAGGTGGTCATAAAAAAGCTTTATTTCATCACGGTATTTTGTAAGCTCTGAAATACTTTGTTTTATTTCTTCGTTTTCTTTTATGATTTTTTGCTTGTCGTCTTCAAGCTTTTGATATTTTTTCTCTGTCGTTCTGTGAGATAAGCTGAACGACGGTTCAACAAAGCCGATGCTTCTTAAATGTGAAGTGTATTTTTCCTCCGAGTCTTTGGGATAAACAAACCATATGCAGGTTTGTTGCTTTGTTGATGATAGGATTTCAAAATAAAAATCATAAAGCTCATTATCATTTAGTGTATTTATGAGCATTTCGCTTGTCCATTCACCGTCAAGCGAACCAAGCTTTACCCCGGTGGTTTTTGTCCCTTTGAAATTCATCGGAATATCAAGCTTCATATAAGGCATAATCTGAGATTGCTTTAAATTGATCTTTCCGATACTGTCTTCATTATCTTTAATCTGTTTTGATAAGCGTATTATATCGTAAATATGCTTGTTAACTCTTTCAATTTCTTCATTGTCCATACTGTACATACTCTCATCAGAGCGTATACGCTGTGTGAACATTCCGTTTTTTTCGGGACTGTACAGGTTTAGGATTGAAAGGGCCTGTGCGCCTGATGCAATGTAGGAATCGAATTTTGAAATACTTTTTACGGTTTCCTTTCGTAAAAGTCCGTGTTCCTCCGCATCAAAGTCCGCAATTTCCATAGCCTCGGATTTATGAAGAAATTCAAGCACCTTTTTACGTTGTTCATTTAATCCGAAAATGTGGATTTTATTCATTTCGACCAGAGCCAAGTTATCACATCCTTTCAAAATGTAAAACTTCTTTTATAGATTATTTCACTATATTTTCTATGACCAGCTCAACTGCTTTTGATTTTTTTACAGTCAGCCTGCTTGTTAATTCCTGTGCTTCTTTTTCGGCATCTGACAAGCGCTGTTTGCTTATTTCTTCTGCTTTTTTTTGGGCAGAAGATGTTTTTTTGTCGTATTCTTCTTTTAACTCCTGAGTCAGCTTTTCTTTGTTTTCCTTTATCAGCTTATGTGTATCGGAAAGTATTTTTGCTGCTTCTGACTCAGAGTTGATAATTATGTTTTTGGCATCCTCTTCTGCTTTTTTTATTAAATTGACAGCTTCCTGTGCCATAAAAACGCTCCTTTCAATATTATTTTTGTCATAAAACACAAAAACAAAGGATTAGAAGTGTCAACGTCATTAAGTTACATGACATTGTAAAAACTCACCTTTGTTAATGTATTGACAAACTCTATATGGTAAGTATTATACCATATGTTTCCTGATTTGTATATAGAAAAATAAAAAATTATACAATTCTTTTTAAAAAAATAAAAATATATGTTTAAAATGTATATTGATAATTTAATACAGAATTATTTTTTACTCTTTTTGGATTTTATATACCATAATATATCAATTTTCCTGAGTAATATTGATTAGTTAATGCAGGGCTCTGAAAGGAATAATTACAGTTTTATTTTTTATATCTTGATTTCTCTTTGTATTTATGATATACTGTTATGGAAAAGTAAAAATGCATTTAATTAAATTTATTTTATACGAAAGGAAAGATTTTAAAATGTTAAAAGGTATCAATAATTTACTAACACCTGATTTATTAAAGGTTCTCATGGAAATGGGACACGGTGATGAATTGGTTATTTCTGACGGGAATTTTCCTGCTGCTTCAATGGCAAATAACCTTGTAAGACTTGACGGAAACAATGTTCCTGAGGTTTTGGATGCAATTTTGAGTGTACTGCCTCTTGATCAGTATGTTGAAATGCCTGTTGCTTACATGGATGTTGTACCGGGTGATGATTTTGTTCCGGTAATCTGGGATGAATATCAGAAAATACTTGATAAATATGAACCGGGAACAAAGATTGAACACATGGAAAGATTCGCATTCTATGAAAGAGCAAAGAAGGCTTATGCTGTTGTTTATACAAGTGAAAAATCAAAGTATGCAAATGTGATTTTGAAAAAGGGATGTGTTTGATACCCTGACATACGAAAGGAATGATTATAATATGAAAAAGTTAATTTCAGTTTTAGCCGCACTTGGTCTTACAATGGTTAATGTTACTGCTTTAGCACAGGATGTTACTGTTTTACATAACGGCACTCCGCTTGAATTTGATGTTGCTCCCTTTATCGAAGAGGACAGAACAATGGTCCCGATGAGAGCTATATTTGAAGCAGTTGGTGCTTCTGTTACATGGGACGGTGATACAAGAACTGTTGTTTCGGCGTATAAGGTTGGAGAAGAACAGAATTTTGTTATTCTGCAAATTGGAAACAGCACTGCATTTGTAGGAAGTGAAAGTGTTGAACTTGATGCTCCTGCAAGAATTGTTGATGACAGAACATTTGTGCCGTTAAGATTTGTTATGGAATCACTCGGACATGAAGTTACATGGGATGCACAGACATATACAGTTAATATTGTATCAAAATAACAAAACGCAATAGGAGGTGTCGCAAAATGCAGCACCTCTTTTTAACAGGAGAATAAATGAAAAAAAAATATTTAATATATACAGCTTTTTTATCTGTAATAATTTTTTTGTTGATGTATTTTAAAATTTATGAGGCTTCAAAAAGCGTTGATGGCTTTCTTAATACTCATTCAACTGTT
>JAZOTP010000088.1:0-9201 GCA_045657705.1 Clostridia bacterium | reverse complement strand
AACCATTCCCTTTTAGACAAAACTTAATATAAGAGTAAGACCTTGAGATTTATAAAAAATCTTGAGGTCTTTTTATATTCAAAACATAGATAAAACCTTATAAAACAAGCTAATAAAATAATGATTTTATCAGGTGTTTTTACCCTGAACCACTTCCCAACCTTCAGGAAGATGCCATTTTACTGTCAGCCACTGCGTTTTCTGATTAGATTTTTCAAAGTAAGAGTAAAGGTTTTTTCTTCAACTTCAGCTATATTGATACCGTCATCATCTCCGAGAACAGCTTCTAAAATTGTATTGCTCCTTCTTATTCCATGTGGTTCTTTATCAAATTTATCTCCGACCAATGTTTTACCCAATCTGCTCACTTTCTTATTGTTGCAATACAGTTTCTCACTTTCTGATAATTTCAATATAATGCCCTCTTCATTCAAAATATCATAATTTTCTTTCATAAAGACAGGCATCAATGCACACACTCTTCGGGTAAGTTCTGAAACCGTTGCGGGTATTTTTAAGTCCCCGTCCGTTAAATCAAGAGAAATTGTCTTTATTTCGTCCCCTATAGGCTCTATCCATTTTTGAGGAATTTTATCTGCGCCCATAATAATACCCAATACAGAACCAAGCGTAGCTGCAGTACAGTCTGCATCCTCACCGCAATTTACTGCCAATTCCGGATGTCCCGGCATAAGACACGCCCATATTTCACTTCTGATAAAGCACCCGTTACTGTTTTTATTATGATTGTTATACTCACCTGAAAATGGGGGCAAAAGTCCCATAGCCATATTGTTTTTTGCCGCACCGTATTCAAACCAGTTTGCAACAATATGAGAAAGCCAGTACTCTCCCAGAATTTCACTGTTTTAATACTGTCTGAACAACTTTTTTCTTAAATTCATAACTGTATTTCCTCTTCTCTTCCGTAAATATTACCCCGTATAGCATTTTCACCCAATACAGGACCTGTCTGTTCCTTCCATGAATTCGACTGGCTTTACAAGATAGTCCTTAACGCCATATTTCATAGATTTTTTTGCATATTCAAATTCCGCAAACCCACTCAAAATTACAATTCTTATATTAACATCCAGCTCACATAATTATTAATATTTTATAATATTTAAATCTTCTATACAACCCAAATTGTTAGAATTGTACCGGTAAAATATCTCAAAAAGTTACTTTCTTAATTATGTTATTTTTATAGTCAGATATGCTTTTTCGTTTCATTTCAAAAAAAACAAGGTGTACAACTCACTTCCTTGCCGGTAAGCTGTACACCCTGTCTTAATTTGTATTACTTATTTTTTATCTGTTCATAATCATACAATTTTAGGATTAAATTCTTTTAACCAGTAATTTACCTGAATAAGATAACCCATAAACTGAGGTACTGTCATCAGATGTCCGAAAAACGGTTTATTTAAATCTCCCCTACAGATTTCTTCTACATTTTGCTTATCAACAAAAGTAAGAATAGGTGAAGAAGTATCGTGTAATATTTCATTAAGCAAGCTATAAACAGCCTTTTCATAATACGGATTATGAGCTTTCGGGTATGGACTTTTCTTTCTCATTACAATATCTTCAGGCAGGATTGTTTTTGCCGCTTCTTTTAAAATATTTTTTGGGATATTATCCTTATTTTTCATTTCCCATGGGATATTCCAGACATATTCCATAAGCCTGTGGTCACAGAAAGGAACTCTTACCTCAACTCCCGATGCCATTGACATTCTGTCGTTGCGGTCTAACAGATTTGTCATAAACCGGTTTATATTGAGATATGAAATTTCACGGCGTCTTTTTTCTTCATCGCTGTCAGCATCAAAATGCGGAGTTTCGGCGATTGACTCTTCATATCTCATTTTTAAGTACCCCTCAAGGTCAAGTGTATCTGCAACAGCATACTTCAAAGAATTAAATCTCATGCCTGGGTCACAGCACCATGGGAATGCAGAAGTGTTAAAGGCTTTTTCACTTCCGAGCCACTGATAACCTCCGAAAATTTCATCAGAGCATTCCCCCGACAGAATAACGGTGTGATTTTTTTTGATTTCACGGCAGAAATATAAAAGTGATGAATCACAGTCCGCCATTCCCGGCAAATCCCTGTAAAAGGTTGCATCATAAAGGTAATCTGTTAAATTCTCATTTTTACAAGTCAGAAAGGTATGGTTTGTGTCAAATTCTTTAACCACACGCTCAACCCATGCTTTATCATTATCCTGCTGTAACGAATCATCTTTAAAATATTTGTCATCATCCTCATTGACAAAGAAATAGGTGGAAAGCTGTTTATTGTGCTTTTTCATTTCTGTTGCGGCAACAGCGGTTATGATGCCTGAATTAAGTCCGTCTGACAAAAGTCCGGCTATCGGCACATCAGAAACAAGCTGTCTTTTAATGGAATCATACACAAGCTCTCTTGTATGCTCAACAGTTTCTTCATAGCTTTCGGTATGCTCCTTACTTTCAAACTGCCAATAACGTCCGGTAAACATTCCTTTTCGGTTTATGATAATCGAAGAAGCCGGACGAAGCTCCTTAACACCCTTGAAAACTCCTATACCTTGCGTTCTTGCAGGCGACATGGCAAAAATTTCACATAGTCCCTCTCTGTCAAGTTCAGGCTTCAAATACGGATAACGGAACAATGCTTTTATTTCTGATGCAAAAATAAAGGTTTCACCGCATAATGCATAGAAAAACGGTTTCACACCAAATCTGTCACGGCAGATAAATACTTGCTGACGCATGGAATCCCAGATTACAAACGCATATATTCCATTTAATTTTTCGGCACATTTTTCACCGTAATGAATATATGAATAGAGTAAAACCTCGGTATCTGATGTTGTTTCAAATATGTATCCGCGGTTTATCAAATCAGCACGCAATTCATCGGTGTTATAAAGCTCGCCGTTATATGTAATAACAAACTCATACCCCTCAACGGTTCTTTTCATCGGTTGTTTTCCGCCTGTAGGGTCGATAACAGATAAGCGTACGTTGGAAAAGGCGGCGTGCTCTCCTACCCATTCGCCCGATTCATCAGGGCCTCTGTGAGAAAGTGCTGCAGCCATGTCCTTTACAAGCAGCGCATTGTATGCTTTGTATGCATACAAATTTTTTTTAAAATTAATAATTCCCGCAATTCCGCACATAAAAACAACTCCTGTCTTAAATTTTTATATATAAATTATTTAAAAAATATATTTACAATTATGGATTTATGTAGTATAATATGTAGTCATACGTTTTTCATGTGTGGCTGCTATTGTGGCCACACACTTTTTATTTTCCGGAAATTATTTTCGGAAGAAAACTCTAATTGCTGTTACACAGTAAAGGAAAAGCGTCGGTAATCCCGGCGTTTTTTCTTGTTGCAGCAAATTATAGTTTATACTATTCTCTCTTCCCTCATTTTGTTACTCATCACTTATACCAAATGATATTTTCTATTTTTTTAAATAATGGGAATTTTACATAAAAACCAAAAAAATTTAAATAAAGTACTTGAATTTTTGTAAATAATATGATATTATACTACAGTATGACATTACACACATTTTCCGATTTTTGGAGTGTTGCCGTAAGGTTCTTCAAAAAGGTGACGAAAATGGAGGAATTTAAAAACAAGGAGGAAAAAATAATGTCAAATGTAATTTCAATGAAACAGCTTTTAGAAGCAGGTGTTCATTTCGGACACCAGACAAGAAGATGGAACCCTAAAATGGCTGAATACATCTTCACAGAAAGAAACGGTATCTACATCATCGACTTACAGAAAACTGTAAAGAAGGTTGAAGAAGCTTACTACTTCATCAGAGATATTGCAGCAGCAGGCGAGGACATTTTGTTCGTTGGTACAAAGAAGCAGGCTCAGGACTCAATCAAGGAAGAGGCTGAAAGAGTTGGTATGTACTATGTAAATGCAAGATGGCTCGGCGGTATGATGACAAACTTCAAGACAATTCAGAAGAGAATCGACAGACTTGCTCAGATTAACAAGATGGAAGAAGAAGGAACTTTTGAATTATTGCCTAAGAAAGAAGTTATCAACTTAAAGGCTCAGAGAGATAAGCTTGAAAAGTACCTTGGCGGTATCAAGGATATGAAGAAGCTTCCTGGTGCATTATTTGTTGTTGACCCAAGAAAAGAAAAGATTGCTATTGCAGAAGCTAAGAAGTTAGGTATTCCTGTAGTTGCTATCGTCGACACAAACTGTGATCCTGAAGAAGTAGATTATGTAATTCCGGGTAATGATGATGCTATCAGAGCCGTTAAATTAATTGCTTCAACAATTTCAAACGCTATCATCGAAGGCAGACAGGGCGAAGACGCTATGCCTGAAGCAGTTGCAGAAGTTGAAGAAACAGAAGAAACAGTAGAAGAATAATTTAAATAATGAGCAGTCTTGGTCTTATTTAGGACTGTAGATTGCTCTTTTTTAATCATATTATAGGAGGATAAAAACTATGGCATTTACAGCTCAAGACGTTAAGGAATTAAGAGAAATTACCGGATGCGGTATGATGGATTGTAAAAAGGCATTAACCGAAACAAACGGTGATAAGGAAAAGGCTATCGATTTTCTTAGAGAAAAGGGATTGGCAACTGCCGCTAAGAAATCAGGCAGAATCGCATCAGAAGGTATTGTTAAGGCATACCTTACAGATGACAAAAAGGTTGGAGTACTTGTTGAAGTTAACTCAGAAACAGACTTCGTTGCAAAGAACGATGAATTCCAGTCATTTGTTTCAAATATTGCAAAAATTATTGCTGACAACAATCCTGCTGATGTAGAAGCATTAAAGGTTTTAGCATATGACGCTGAAAACAATGTAGGTGATGCTTTAACAGCATTAATTGCAAAAATTGGTGAAAATATGAACAACAGAAGATTTGCAAGAATCGAAGGTAATGTTTGCTCATATACACACGGCGAGGGAAGAATCGGTGTTATGGTTGAAGCTGAAGGAAGCTTAGCTGATGCTGAAGCTTACGAAGCAGCAAGAGACGCCGCTATGCAGATTGCAGCTATCAATCCTTTATATCTTTCAAAGGACGTTGTTCCTGAAGAAGATATTGAAAAGGAAAAGCACATCATCATTGCTCAGATTAAGGAAGATCCTAAGAATGCTAACAAGCCCGACAATATCATCGAAAAGATGGTTGGCGGTAAGATTAACAAGTTCTATGAACAGAACTGTCTCTTACAGCAGGAGTTCGTTAAGAACGGTGACTTCAAGGTTGAAGCTTATCTTGCTACAAAGGGTGTTAAATTAGTTAACTTCGTAAGATTTGAAAAGGGCGAAGGTCTTGCTAAGAAAGAAGAAAACTTTGCTGACGAAGTTGCAAGCATGATTAAATAAATTATATAAACTTTATAAAAAACCCACAAAACTGCAGTAATTATGCGGTATTGTGGGTTTTGTGTTATAATTTTTTGTCAAGGTGTCAGGTGGTGACACCTTTTTCATATTCTCTTTAGGGTGTCAAGAGAACCGTCCCTTTGATACCATTCAATTAAATGTATAAAAATTAATTTTTGTGGTTATACTTAATTTAACCTCACAAAAAAATACATTTACCCCCCTCAAAAGTAATACCGGCAGTTTTTAGGCTGCCGGTATTACTTTTAAATATTTTTTTATTAACCTAACTTTAGCATTTCATCTGCAGTTTTTCCGCAAAGATTAATATAATCCTTTAACAACTGCGGCATTATTATTTTCAGGTTTATCTCCAAAGAAAGCGGACCTGAATATCCGTGTTTCACCATGACAGGAATAAGCTCTTCCCACTTCACCATACCAATACACGGGCAAATATGTAAGTCACACATCTCTGTATTGTTGTGCATATGAACAATTTTAACTCTGTCTCCCATTATATCCAATACCTTTGCTTTATCATAAGGCATTAAATTTGCATGACCAAAATCCCAGCAAGCTCCCACCAATTCGGAATTGAAGCTGTCAATCAATTCACAGTGGTCTTCATAATTTGATGTAAAGAAATTGTACTGTGAACAATCAGGGAAAACCGGAAGATTTTCTACTGCAATTCCTACATTATATTTTGATGCTTCTTCAAGATAATTCTTTATTTTTTCTTTATTATCATGCATAGCACGCTTCGGGTCATAATCATAATTAGTTGAGCTCATGGGATGAAATGCTCCCCACTTTGCACCCAGCATACTCATACTCTTGAATGCACTTTTTATATCATATTCCTTCTGTTCAATATAAACCTCGCTTGATTCAAAAATACCATAATACGGCAAATGTACCTGCGCACAAACAAGTCCTGCTGAGTCAAGACTTTCCTTTACCTTAATTATCTTATCCTCCCAATTTTTATCTTCAAAAAAAATCACCCGGATACTGTAAATCAATTCCTTCAAACCCTGCATCTTTAATCATTTTAAGCCATTCGTTGTCTAAACAGCGACCAGTTGACAGTCCAAGTGACTTTGTCCAATTTAACATTATATTTCCTCCTTCATATCAATTAACTAAATAATAACACATATAAAAAATTAAGTCAATAATTTATAGTGGTTAATTCAAAAAAATTCGGAGCTGTTTTTACAGCCCCGACGCTATTAATAATTTTCTGCTTTAATCTGGAAGTAAGCCTTAGGATGAGCACATACAGGGCACATTTCTGGGGCTTTCTTTCCAACAACAATATGTCCGCAGTTTGAGCACTGCCAAATCATATCTCCGTCTCTTGAGAAAACAATACCTTCCTCAATGTTAGCCAAAAGCTTTTTATATCTTTCTTCATGCTCTTTTTCAATTTGTCCTACCATCTTAAATAAAGCCGCAATATCATTAAAGCCTTCTTCTCTTGCTTCTTCTTCCATACGCTTATACATATCAGTCCATTCAAAGTTTTCGCCTGCTGCTGCATCCTTTAAATTTGCTATTGTATCAGGAATACCGCCGTCATGGAGAAGCTTAAACCAGATTTTTGCGTGTTCTTTTTCATTATTTGCAGTTTCTTCAAATAATTGAGCTATCTGGACATATCCTTCTTTTTTTGCTTTAGAAGCATAATATGTGTACTTGTTTCTTGCCTGTGATTCTCCTGCAAAAGCTGCCATCAAATTAGCCTCTGTTTTTGTTCCTTTTAAATTTGCCATTTCTAAACATCCTTTCCTTTTTTAATTTCATTATATAATAAATTTTTATTACATACTCTCAACAGTTTCAATTCCAAGCAGCTGCAATGCCGACTTTATAACCTGTGAAGCCGCATCAACCAGTGCAAGTCTTGCTTTTCTTGTTTCATCATCAACATCACCCTTTAATATGGGGTAGTTGTTATAGAATTTATTAAAGCATCTTGCAAGATTTGTAACATATCTGTTGATATAGAACGGTTCGTTTTTGTTTGCCGCATCAACTACTGCATTCTGAAATGCGTTAATCTGTTTAATCAGTTCATATTCTTCATCAGACGCAGTCAAAGAATAGTCAGGATTTGAATAATCAATATCGGGACATCTTCTTAAAATACTTCTTGCTCTTGCATAGCTGTACTGTACATAAGGAGCAGATTCTCCTTCAAAATCAAGCATACTGTCCCATGAGAACACAATATCCTTTTCACGGCTGTTCTTTAAGAACGTATAAAGTATTGCACCAATACCGATTTTTTGTGCAACCTCTTCCTTATTTTCCATATCAGGACTGTTGGTTTTTATTATATCAAGAGTTTTCTGAACTGATTCATTTAAAACATCCTCTAAGAATACAACGTCACCGTGTCTTGTGGATAACTTCTTGTCAGGGAATTTAACAAGCCCGAATCCAACGTGAGTACAGTCATCCGCCCAATCAAAGCCAGCTTTTTTTATTACGGCAAAAATCTGCTTAAAATGCAATGCCTGCGGAATACCAACAACATATATGTTTTTATCAAAATCATATGTTCTTTTTCTGTAAAGTGCCGCTGCAATATCTCTTGTAGCGTAAATTGTTGCACCGTCTGATTTTAAAATAATACATGGCGGTACATTTAATTCATCAAGCATTACAACCTGTGCACCGTCACTTTCGGTAAGCAATTTCTTTTCAGCAAGAATGTCTACAACCTCCTGCATCTTATCCCCATAAAAGCTTTCACCTGCATATGAATCAAAGCTTACTCCCAATTTATCATAAACACGCTTGAATTCCTTTAAGCTTACATCTCTGAAATACTGCCACAGTTCTGTTGTTTCGGGATCTCCTTCTTCTAAAGCCTTGAAATATTCTCTTGCTTCATCTTCAAGCTCCGGCTGTTTTTCAGCCTCCTCATGAAACTTTACATATATCTTCAGCAACTCATTGATAGGATCCTGTTCAATAACCTCACGAACTCCCCAGCGCTTATATGCAGATATAAGCTTACCGAACTGTGTACCCCAGTCACCGAGATGATTAAGCTTTTCAACATGATATCCAAGAAATTCATAAATTCTTGCCAATGAATTACCAACTGCAGTAGAGAACAAATGACCTATATGAAAGGGCTTTGCAATATTCGGTGATGAATACTCAACAAGCACTGTTTTTCCTTTTCCCATATCAGATTTTGCAAATGAACCGTTTGAAACCTTTTCCATAACAGAGTTTATAAACTTTGTTCTGTCACAGAAAAAGTTAAGATATCCACCTACTGCTTCTACCTTTGAAAATTCACCATCATTCTCAAATTCCTTACATAACTCTGCTGCAATAACAGGCGGTGCTTTTCTCATTACTTTTGCAAGAATAAAACATGGAAATGCAATATCACCCATCTTTGGCTCAGGTGGTATTTCCATTACATTTATAAGTTCTTCCTTTGAAAGTCCGGTTGCTTTTTCAAGTTTTTCTGCAATATATACTTTATAATCCATATTATTCCTCCATACTATTATGGTTATACATAACTTTATCTTTTTTTAATCATTAATAGTATACTGTTTTTTTCTTTTTTTGTCAAGTTTTATAGCATTCACAAAATAAAATTAAGTGAAATTTTTATATAGTGGAAATATACGGCATGGTTTTTTTATTTTTTTTGTTAAAACTATTGACTTTTTTTAGTTCCCGTGTTATAATCTATTAATGTTATGGCCCGTTGGTCAAGCGGTTAAGACTCCGCCCTCTCACGGCGGCGACAAGGGTTCGATTCCCTTACGGGTCACCA
>JAZOTP010000087.1:0-12968 GCA_045657705.1 Clostridia bacterium | reverse complement strand
ATTGTCATTTTTTCATTTTCAGAAATCATTGCATCTGTATCAAAATATTTGTATTTAAGTCTTTTACAAAGCACTTGTGCAGTTGTAGTTTTACCGCTTGCCATATATCCTGTTAAAACAATATTTTTCATTGTTTTTTTCTCCTATAGCTTACTATATTATTTATTGATATTAAAAACATCTTTTAATATATCTTTATAAATTTCATCGGGAAGCTTAACATCAGCAAAAAGTTCAAATGCAATTATTCCCTGAAATATTAGCATACCTAATCCGTTTACCGTCTTTGCTCCCTTTCTCTCTGCCATTTGCAGAAATAAAGTTTTTTCAGGATTATAGATCATGTCTGCAACAGCTGTATTCTCATCAATAAAAGGTATTTCTGAAACAGGACTTTTTCCTTCATTTGGATGCATTCCAACCGTAGTTGTATTAATAACAAGGTCATAATGCTCTTTATCAATACCAACATTTACATCATATCCTGTTACCTCTTTTGTATAATCTGCAATCGCTTGTGCCTTTGAAACAGTTCTGTTGTGAATAGATATGCTTTTAGCTCCTTCATCTGCAAATAATATCATACAAGGCTGAGTAGCTCCACCTGCCCCGATAAAGAGAATATCTTTATTTTTAACCTCTATACCCTCATATAATAAAGAACGGTAAAATCCGTCTGCATCTGTTGTATATCCGTGCAGAACACCGTTTTTATTGACACAAGTATTAACCGAACCAAACTTTTTTGCCTTTTCCGATAATACATCCATATACTCCATTGCTTTAAATTTATAAGGCGATGTAATATTTACGCCTGCAAAATTCATAGCTCGTATTCCTTTAATTGCATCCTCAAACTGTTTTTCTTCAATTTCAAATGCAGAATAAATATAATTAAGCCCCATCCTTTGGGCTATATATGTCTGCATCTGCGGAGAAAAGCTGTGTGAAACCGGCATTCCGAAAATTCCAAGCTGTTTTGTTTCGCCGTTTATATTTATCATTTTATCATCTCATTTCTGTAAGCTTCATATTTTTTTAAAATTTTATTTTCATAGTGACGTTTAAATTTAAAAAATGTACTGTCACATTCTTTAATGGGGTCAACCAAAATTGTAAGTAAGCCTGCACGTTTACCACCACAAACATCGGTAAAAACCTGATCGCCTATTAAAGCTGTATTTTCTTTTACTGCACCCAACTCATGCATAGCCTTATTTATTCCGTAAAGCAATGGTTTAGCACCTCTTGAAAAAGCTTTTGCCCCTATTTTCTCGTTAAAAAGCCTGACTCTCTCAGCTTTATTATTTGAAACAAAACAAAAAGAAATATTATTTTCTTTCAAATCATTCAGAAATTTCAAAGCATTTTCATCAGGTACGGGACTTGTATAAGGAACAAGGGTATTATCAATATCAAGTATAACAAAATCAATCCCTGACTTTTTTAGTTTTTCGGTATTGATTTCATTTACCGAATTATATTTTTCATCAGGATAAAAATATTTTTTAAGCATTTCTATTCTCCGTCATTTAATATTATTAAGAAAACAGCACCTCTGTATAGAAGTGCCATAATTATTTATTTTCTCTTTTTTCCTGCTCTATTTATCAATACGGTATTGTAAATAAGCATTAACACAAGATATACAGCACCCAACCATGAAATTAATATAACTTCATATCTGCTGTTGACAAGAATTTTAAAAAATGATGATGAATTTATCAAATTCATAAATGCTTCCATACCGATAACCGCACCTATAATTCTTGATAAATTTGTAAACAAAAGACAAAGTCCGAATGCGACAAACATATGTGCATAATTTTTCAGATTATATTTTAATAATTTCTTTGCACTTACTATATACCCTGCTATTGCAAGAATGAAAAATACTATAGCTATTGCTAATGAAGGTACCATAAAAAATCTTGCATACAATACATATAAAAAGATATAAGCTATGATAGCAATACCTAAATTTATCAGAATTCTGTTAAATAACTGTTCCTGTGTTTTTTTATTCTTCATTTCCTGTCTTCTTCCTTTCAAACCAACGTATATTATTTATTAATATCTCCAAGCTCATACATAACCATCGACAAAACTGCTTCCCCTGCTGTTTCTGTACGAAGTATGCGTTTTCCGAGAGTTATGGTCAAAATATCCGCTTCTTGTAATTTTTCCGTTTCACTGATGTCATAGCCCCCCTCAGGACCAATCATAAATGAAACTGTCTTTATATTTTCACGGCTTAATAAAACATCTTTTAATTTATTCTTTTCCTCACATTCAAACGGTGCAAAAGATAAATCAAATTTTTTCATCATTTCAACCGCCTGATTAAATGTAACAGGCTCCAAAACTTCCGGAATAATCCCTCTTCCCGATTGCTTTGCAGCTTCTTCAGCTATTTTTTGCCAGCGCTGCTGCTTTTTTACCGCATCCTTTTTGTTGTCAATTTTAGATACACATCTTGCCATCTGACACGGAATTATTCTTACAACACCTAACTCGGTGGTTTTCTGAATAATATAATCCATTTTAGATGCTTTTGGAATCCCTTGAAATATAGTAACCTCTAAATCTGCTTCTGTATCTGCTTTATAGAAATTTCTAACATTGCAGATTATTTTATCCGAAAGAATTTCATCAATCTCTGCATCATAATTAATACCTTTACCGTCACACAAGCAAAGATATTCACCCTTTTCCATCCTGAGAACCTTTGAAATATGTGAAACATCGCCTCCGGTTATTAATATTTTATCAGCTTGTATATTTTCCTTCGGCACAAAAAATTTAGGCATAAACAAATCTCCAAACTTATAAAAATAACACAATATATAGTATAATATTTTTATAATTAAATGTCAAGAGCTACATCATATATTGATTACTTTTTCATAAAAAGATAGAATATATTTATCAAATTCTGCCAAAGTATCACTATCAGCACTGAATAAATATCGAAACGGTGACTTAAAAGTTTCGAAATGCCTTGCCCTGAGAATAGAGTAAATCATATTCGGTGCTTCACCACTCCAGCCATATGAACCAAAAGATGCAAATATTTTATTACTTAATTTAAAATGATTCATAGACATAATTATATCCGAAATCCTTTGAGGTATATTTCTATACTCTGTCGGAGCAGCAAAAATTACTCCATTAGATTCATATATAAAATCAAGTATCTCTTCTTTAGAAAAACTGTGTACATCACAGGCTCTGATATCAATATCAGTGTTATTATAAACCTTAACAGCACGTTCAGCTAATTTTTTTGTGTTTCCTGTGTTTGATTCATAAATGATACTTACAGTCTTTGTTATCCTTTCGCAAGGTTCACTCCAGCAAAGATAATCTTTTATTGCTTTTTGGGTATTACATATCTCTACACCGCTCCCCGGAAATATCACATCAATTTCCATATCACGAATGTTATTCATTGCAGAATATACATAATCAGACATACCTGATAATTTTTGATCATAATAAAGTTTCATGCCATTTTCAAAAGATCCATCGGAAAAAGCATCACATGAAAACAATGCACGTTTCTTTAGATAATATGTCATCATTGAATCAGGCCAGTTGATATTATGAGTAATTATAAACTGCAACGAATTTTTGTCGTCAAGGTTTAGTGTCATATTACTTTTGGCAAGGAGTTCATTAAATTCACAGTTCATCTGTTCTTTAAGATTTTTTAATCCCAATACGGTTGCAACAACAAAAGCATTATCATAAAGTTCAATAAGTTCTTTCAGGCATCCGCTTCTGTCTGCTTCAGTGTGATTAATTATTATGTAATCAATATTATTCGTAAGCTTGCTTATATTAGCAATTAATTGGTCACAATATTTTTTTGGTACAGTATCAATCAGAACATTTTTTTCAGCTATTATAAGATAAGAATTATATAATATACCACCGGCATTAACTCCGACATTATAGATATTATCAAACTGCATTTTCTTACTCCTTAATCCTGCATACCATTGCAGCCCAATCCTTTCGGGTATTTATATAAAGCACTTCAAATCCGTTTTCTTCCAAAGCACTCTTAACATCATCAATTCTGTCATTTATTATACCTGATGTTATAAATATACCGTCATCAGTAATACATTTTTTAACCATAGGTGTAATTGCGATGATAACATCTGCAACAATGTTTGCTAAAACAAGAGGATATTTTTTCTTACAAATTTCAGACTTTAATTCCTCATCTGTTATAACATTTCCAGAAACAACTGTATACTTCGATTTATCAACATTATTTCTGTCTGCATTTGCATATGCAATATCAATACAATTAGGGTCAATATCAACAGCTAATGCCGATTTTGCACCCAACATAAGTGATATTACAGATAAAATTCCGCTTCCACAGCCAAGATCAAGTACATCACTGTCAGATTTTACATATTTTTCAATTTCTTCAATACAAAGCTGAGTAGTATAATGAGATCCTGTACCAAAGGTCATACCCGGGTTGATATTAAATACTATTCTGTCAGTCGGTTCTTTCAAATCTTCCCATTCGGGCTTTATCATTATTTTTTCGCCTATTTCCATTGGATGAAAAAACTTTTTCCAGTTATTCGCCCAGTCAGACTCATTAATATTACCAAGATTAATTTCCAGTCTTCCGAATTTATTTTCTGTGTCAAATTCCTTTAATACTCTCATTGCTTCTTTGATTAGCAGAAGCATTTCATGTCCTGATTCATTATCACTGACATAAGTTTTAACACAGGTTTCTTTTTCCTTTTCCTCTAAAAGCTCATCATCAACATAATCCCAATACTGATGATTTTCTTCCAGAAAATCCTTAAAATCAGCCTCGTCTTCTATTTGTACTCCGGTAATTCCGACCTGATACAGATTTCCACATACCGAGTCAATTCCCTCAGCTGTTGTATATATAGTTATTTCAAGCCAATCCATAATTCCTCCATATATGTAAGCATTTAAGGATTATTAAATTAATCAAGATAATCCTTAAGCTTTTTACTTCTGCTCGGATGACGCAGTTTTCTTAAAGCCTTAGCTTCAATCTGTCTGATTCTTTCACGTGTTACGTTAAATTCCTTACCAACCTCTTCTAATGTTCTTTGTCTTCCGTCATCAAGTCCGAAACGGAGTCTTAAAACCTTTTCTTCTCTTGATGTAAGAGTTTTTAAAACCTCAACAAGCTGCTCTTTTAATAACACAAAGCTTGCAGCATCTGACGGAGCAGGGGCATCATCATCAGGAATAAAGTCTCCCAAATGGCTGTCCTCCTCTTCACCTATTGGTGTTTCAAGAGATACAGGTTCCTGTGAAATCTTTGAAATCTCTCTTACCTTTTCTAATGACATATTCAGTTCCTTGGAAAGCTCTTCAGGTGTAGGTTCACGTCCAAGCTCCTGCACAAGCTGTCTTGAAACTCTGATAAGTTTATTAATTGTTTCCACCATATGAACAGGTATTCTTATTGTTCTCGCCTGGTCGGCAATCGCTCTTGTGATAGCTTGTCTTATCCACCATGTTGCATAGGTACTGAACTTATATCCCTTAGTATAATCGAATTTGTCAACCGCTTTGATAAGACCGAGATTTCCCTCTTGAATCAAGTCAAGAAAAAGCATACCACGTCCTACATAACGTTTTGCAATGCTGACAACAAGTCTTAAATTAGCCTCTGCAAGTTTTTTCTTAGCTTCTTCATCGCCCTCTGACATTTTTTTTGCAAGCTCTGTTTCCTGATTGGCATCAAGCAGATTAACCTTTCCGATTTCCTTTAAATACATTTTAACATGGTCATCAATGCTTACACCCTCAGGAATAGACAAATCCTCAAGCTCTTCTTTGGAAATTTCAATTTCTTCAAGCTCTTTTTCAAGGTCTTCGACAACTTCAATACCTTCTTTTTCGATAAGGTCATAAACCATTTCCATTTCTTCGGCTGTAATTTCAAGTTCTTCAAAAGCCGATACAATTTCAATGTGTGTTAATAACCCTTTTTTCTTGCCTTTGTCTACCAATTCACGGGTCACCGCTTTTTTATTTTCGATATCTGCCATAACAAATCACCATCGCCTTTCTTATTGCATAAACACTTTTTTAGCTGTTTTTTAATTCAGCAAGCTGTTTTACAAGTTCATTTATAGTTTTTGCATCTTTTTCGTTTGTCATCAGCTCTTTGATTTTTTCCATTTTAAAATTTTTAATTAATTCGCTGACCGTTTCATTAACATCACTGAATTCTTCAAAATTATAAAAGATATTTGAAACATAATTTACTTCCTGTCCGTCAAAATCGTTAACGAGTATCGACACTTCAATCAGCTTGTCCTCTTTTTTAGCATCATAAATTTTTTGTACAAGCTTTTTGTGTATAGGATGTATAAAATCCTCAGGAGTAAAATCCTTTTGAACCTCATCAATGTGCTTTTTTGAAGATGACATTAAAAATATAAGCTTCTTTTCTATATTTATCAGCTTTTGAGACTGTCCGCTGACAGCAAAAAAGCTTTCATTTTCTTTTTTTACTTCCTTTAATTCTCTTTCTTGATTACTTTTTTCAGAATTAGCATTGATAACTGCACGTTTTCGGTACTCACTGTAAATTGCCTCTTTATTTATCTGAGTATCGGAGGCAATCTGATTTATATATGCATCAACCGTTACAGCATCGGTAAGGCTTTGTAGTGCCTCTGTCGCTTCCGATACAAACAAAGATTTACCTTCAGGCGAATCAAGAGAATATTTGGATTTTAAAATATTGAGTCTGAACTGCGTTGACGGGACTGCATCAGATACCGCCTTTAAAAACATTGCAGTACCGTTGGACTTTATGTATTCATCTGGGTCTTTTGCACCCTTAAGCTTAATTACTCTCGATCTTCCTCCAATGCTGTTTATTATCTCTATTGCTCTAATTGTAGCCTTTTGACCTGCTTCGTCCGAATCATAACACAGCAAAATTTCATTACAGTATTTCATTAAGAGCTTTGCCTGATTATCGGTAAGAGCGGTTCCGAGTGTCGCAACAACATTTGTAACACCTGCCTGATAAACAGTTATAACGTCCATATATCCCTCAACCAGTATGATTGAATAAGGGGTATTCTTTTTTGCAAGATTAAGCGAAAAAAGATTTCTGCCCTTATTAAATACGGGAGTTTCCGCAGAGTTCAGGTATTTTGGGAGCTTAAAACCATAAGTTTCAACAGCTTGTCCCATAATTCTTCCGCCAAAACCGATTACGTTGCCTCTTAAATCTATTATCGGAAAAATTACTCTGTTTCTGAATTTATCATATATTTTATCTTCACGCTGTACAACAAGACCGGCTGTAAGCATTTCATCATCACTGTATCCGAGTTTTATTAAATGCTCACGAAGAGCTGTATAACCGTCTGGTGCAAAACCTAACCCAAAAGATGTAACAGTTTTAGGCGATATTTTTCTTTCCTGAAAATATGCATATCCAATTTTTCCGTCAGGAGACTTCACCAGTGTGTCATAATAAAACTTTGCCGCAATTCGGTTCATTTCATATACTTTTTTCTTTATAAGCTGTGATTGTGTTCCGGTGTTTTCGCCGTTTTCGGGAAGTTCAATTCCTGCACGTTCTGCCAAAAGCTTCAAAGCTTCCAAAAAATCAAGCCCTTCGGTTCTCATGACAAACTGGACAAGATTGCCGCTTGCACCACATCCAAAGCAATGAAAAAGCTGCTTATCACGGCTGACATGAAAAGACGGTGATTTTTCTTTATGAAACGGACATAAACCACTATAATCATTTCCCGATTTTTTTAATCTGACATACTGCGACACAAAATCAACAATATCATTTTCCGAAAAAACCTCATTAATCACATCATCTGAGTAATACGGCACACTCATCACCTCGCTTGTCAAAAAAAATTCTTACATTATCATTATTCGACATTTTTTATAAAAACCCTTTTTTTAAATAAAAAAATGCTATAACAGGATTTTAAACTATGGTCAATATGTAATCTTTCCATATTAACAATAATTATACATCATAAATCACCCTATTATAGCATTATACCACAAAACACACTCTATGTCTATAAATTTTTACTGTTTTCCGACAACAGAGCAGAAATAATCTCATCTTCGGACAAAATTTTTGTTACCTTTTTCTTTTCATTTGTGAAAATTACAAAATAATTATCTGCCTGGTTAAATTTCTTTGCAACCTCAAGCATTTTCGTTTTTTCGTCACACCCAATAATTTTCGCATTATACGCTCTTTTTCCGAGTTTTTTATCTCTGCAGTACAATAATTCTTTTAATAAGCTCTTATTATATTTTTCTCTTGATATAAGTATATTTCCAATTATAAATGCAATAAAAATGCAGATTGACGGATTAAAGCTGTTTATATAAATCAGTTTGGCACATACAGCTAACAGCAGAATAAGCATAATAATTGATATACATTTCATTATTATGTTACCCTTTTCAAACCCGAATTGGTAATTAAGCAATTTTTTTACTACCATTCCCCCATCAAGCGGTGTAATTGGTATAACATTTATAAAGAATAAAGCTATATTTATGTAATATAAATCATAAAATATCGGATTAATTTTTATAAATAAAATACAGAATAATGCCATTAAAATATTAGATGCAGGTCCTGCCATATACAAAATTACTTCATCTGAAATGCTGTAAAGCATTGTGTTTTTTAATTTAAGATTTAATCCGAAAGGATATATAGTAATATGAGAAATACTAAGTCCAAGACACTTTGCCGCCAACAGATGAGCAAGCTCATGTACAGTTATAACCGAAAAATTAATCAAGAGAATTTCCAGCTGCCTGTTTATATATCCAAAAACTATCAGAACAATAAAAAGCCAATGAATATAAAGATATTTATTTATTTTTATCAAAATTATCACCCACTTTTATTCTATTAATAAATATTAATGATATGTCTGATAATTAGCTTTTTAATAATAACAAAATTATATTCATCGACAAACAAATTTGCCAGCAAAAGTAGTGACAACAACTACCCCGAAATCGCTGCCACCGCTTTTGCCGGCAAATTTGTTTTTTTGTAATATTATTATAATATAATCTAAATTTTAGAATAAATTATATTAATCTTTAGAACTGAACATTCTCCCTAGTTCAAATATTTTTTTTAATATCCGTTTATTCCCTGACTTATCCAATTTCACATACATACTGCATTTTCTGCCGTTATGTAACGAGAGATACGGGCATTCGGGAGAACGCTCATCTAACGCATATGTTTCTTTTCCGGTTTTACAATTAGGGCATAATTTTCTTTTGCACATTTAATCACATCCTGAATTTTGCAATAATAAATTTTAATTTTTTGATGCACTTATTATGCAAAATATCATCGTTAAAACAAAACCACCTAAAATTGCCCCACCAAAAAAATTAATATTTCTTTCATGTTATACTCCTGATGAATTACATACAGCACCAAATTACATATTTAATTATTATCTTCATGTCTCGGCTATATTTAACTTTACCACCCAAAGATACCATCATCAACATCTGATTCTTTTCCGGTTATTACAGTACCACCTGATGAAACACCAGCATCAGGCATTACTGTTAATCCTGCTGAACTTGTTACCACATCTTCAACATTAATAGCTTCAATAGACATTTCAGGCTTTATATATTTCTTCATTTTTGTTTACTTCCTTTCCTTATTTAATTATATGACTACTCTTCGATGATAGTGCCAAACAGATTATCAAACTCATATATTATACCGTCAATTCTATTTCCGTCTTTATCAACGGCAAAAGCTCTTGCATATAATTTTGTGTCAGTATCTTCATTGTATATTTCCGGATTTAATAATATATTTAATGCAAAAATATATCCGTTATCTACTCCCATATCATCAGAAGTATATTTTTTGTCTGTGTTGTCAGTAACACTTTCATACACAATGTTTGTCTCTTGCGAATCAGTCCACTCTTTTGTATCTCCGTTTGTTAAAGTACAGTCAAAACCGACCGATTTATAGTTTAGTGTATCTATAGGAGAAAGAAGTGTTACTCTGCTATGTTCTGTATTTTCTATTGTTTCAATACCGTTGTTAATAATAAGATGAATCTGTCCCGGGAGTAACTTCCTGATACTATACATTCCATCTGAATTTAATACAGCCTTATATCCTTCCAACAGATAAGCTGTCGGATCCTGATCAAATAAACCGCCGGAAACAGTAAGTGTACCTTTAGCTGACAAAGTATTTATTTTGCCGCCACTAAATTTACCGCCTTCAATTGTAACTGTTGAACCAACCTGAACATTTACGGCTGAACCGCTGTCTGCAGTTGTTCCTTTAGGACCTGTGAATGTACCGTTGTTGATTGTTACATCAGCATTGCCTGAAACATTAATTGCGTGATATGTACCTGTACCTGTACCAATAGCGCTTCTGTAGGTGCCTCCGTTGATATCTGCCGTAACCGCACCATCAATTCTTACTGAATGACGTGCAGAGTCGATATTTACATCAGTAAGTGTAAGTGCACCACTGTTTATTTCAATAGCAGAAACAGCACTGTCTGCGTTTACAATTGAACCATTCTGAATAGTTATGTTACCCGTAGAAGGTAATAAAGCACCCTTTATTGTGTGTCCGTTAAGCTCGATAATTACAGTTTTACCATCGATTACTACCTGACCAATATCGGCATCCTTTGTGAACTTAATCATATAGCCGTCTTGTGCAGCTGCAAGAGCAGATACAAAAGAATCATAGCTATCAACAAGAATCCATTCAGTGCTTCTTGCCACATCTGCAGGTTTATAAACACTTACATAGCATCTTGCAACTTTCGCAAGGTCTTCAACATATAATGTGCTTGTATCAAAGTCTTCAATTGCCTGAAGCTTGTTTACGTCAGAGCCATAATAGCCTTTAGATTGCGACTGCGGGCCACCGATAATTGTCTTAAATCCGATGCTTTCAATCTCGGCATCGGGATAATTCTCTACATTTACGCCGCCGTAAGTATATCCGGGTTCAACACGCTGACAACCCTTCGACAAGCTATCGTCCCAAATATATGTGTAGTTCGCCCATTCACCGATAGTAATATAAACATTTTTAAGAGTAACACTATTACGGGGATCTACATCTGTTGTACCATCAAACAAAGTAGTCATACGACCGATGAGCATACCACACATTCTGTAAGAATACCACTTATATGATGCTGTTACGTCATTATAGCAGTCAAGGCGGCAAGCAACTGTTACATTTTCAAAAGTATATGTTCCATCAGTATCTGCCTGTGCAACGACGCCGCCTATAGATGAGTCGAATGACCCCCAAAGTCCAGCAAGAACAACCTTATCATCTACAGTAACGTTTTTGAAAGTATAATCGCCGGCCTCTGACCATGCAATAATACCTGCGCAACCGTTGTTATAGGTTGCAATTTTACTATTTGTAATGATAATATTTTCAAATGTGCAGTCACCTATAGCATGACCTGCAATACCCGCAACATCTCCACCCTCAACCTGAATTTCAATATTCTTCATGGTTAAGTTCTTGATTGTTGCATTTTCAATTGTACCAAAAAGACCTGCACAGCCGTAATTATCCCAATGGTAATTGATATCCCAACCACTTATGTATAGACCTGAAATAGTGTGATTTCCGCCATTAAATGTACCCTTAAAAGAAGCACTGCAAGTATAATCGCCAATAGGTCTGAAAGTTCGAGATGAAACATTATTTCCCTGATAATTGACATTTGTTTCTTTGTAATCTTCATCAAAGGTGATGTCTGCATTAAGAAGAACATATTTGTCCTGATAGGTGTCACCTGCATTAACATCGTCACGGAAAGTCTTTAAATCTTCAATGCTACTAATAAGATAAGGGTCAGTTTCAGTACCAGAACCTAAAAGAACCGGCTCTTCGATAACGCCTGCATCTTTAAGTACCTGGGTAGCATCTTCACTCAAAGTGTTTTCACCGAAGGCTGATTTAACTTCGCTGTTGTCCTTAAATTCAAGAAAGTTAATCTTGTTATTTTCGATTTTAGCGGTTGCATCATTGTAAACCTTGAATCTTACATTACCAAAATCATTTCCTGTAACAATAGGAGAACCGCATACAACATTTACAGTTCTGCCGGAGTTAATGGTATTTCCTGTAAAAACAGTATTTCCGCGAAGCAAAATAACATTAGCGCCTTCTTCACCATCAGGCTGATTGAATGTGTTATTTGTAACTTTAAGATTGTCTCTTGCATCTTCATAATAGATAGCAGTGCCATTTGTAGCGAAAGTACAATCGTTTATAGTTATGTCGCCATCTTGAGGGAGAATGCCATAAACACCACCATTAAAGGTAACGTCGTTAATTGTACCAGATTTCAAACCGATACCGCCGGTTACACCCTCGGCATAATTGATCGTCAGATTATTAATGTTCAGATTAGTAGCATCGTAGAAGAGTCTGCCACCATTACCTGCCGATTCAATACTGTTAACAGTTAACGAGTGGTTGTTACCATTAATTGTCAGACCATTTATATTGAGTGTTATGAGATTGCCGTTGCCGATTGAAAGGCTTTCTGCAAACATTACCCATTCATCAACAACTATATTGTTAATAACTTCAACCTTTCCGTTTGGAGCTGCAGCTTTGATTGCTTCCTGAATATCGGTATATTCAACACCATCAACAGATGCAACATTAGCATCTTCCGCAAATACAACAGTTCCCATTGTGCTCAATACTATGCAAATAGCCAGTATTGAAGCCATAATTCTTTTAAGTTTCAACTTAAAACGCCTCCTTAAATAGATTTATGCGAAAATTCCGTTCTCGCTTCGGACAGAGAATTATTTTAGCATTATTTATACAGCCCTCTGCAAATCAGTAGAAACAATGTATATAAGTTTTTCTC
>JAZOTP010000086.1:0-8452 GCA_045657705.1 Clostridia bacterium | reverse complement strand
CTCCAAACGGAGTGCCTTTGGTGTGTCTAACGATATATTATGACATTTAAAGATACCAATATCAAATTATGATACACCTTAACCAAAGAAAAGGACTTTGGAAAACCTTCGTAGACTTTCCTCATCTTCTGTGGTATGTTTGTGTTGCCGAAAAGGTAAATACAAACTTACTGCAATTAAAGATTACAGAGGTATATTTTTATCCTTTTTAACCGCTATTTTAGTAACCTTTATAGTCGGCGGTATTCTGCTTTTGTTTAAATTACCTGTAATTGAGTCACTCTTGTTTGCTGTGACGGTAGGCTATGGTATTATGCTTATATGGCATGTAATTTTATTGCACAGATATTTTCCGAAATCCGATTTGAATGCCTTTACATTTTTCAAGTGGCTTGATGAATTTCTGCCGCTTGCATTATCGGGTTTGTTTATGAATATAGGAATGTTCTCACATCTTGTCATTATGTGGTTCAGTGAAATCGGCGTACAGGTTAAGGGTTTGTTTTTCGGTGCCCCGTACCATGATGTTCCGGCATTGCTTGCCTTTATGACAACACTTATAACAACTGTGAATTTCGTTGTATCGGTTGAAGTGAATTTTTACCCCAAATACAGAAATCATTACAGTTTATATAATGACAAAGGTACTATACGAGATATTATGCAATCCGAAAAAGAGATGTTGGGAACGCTCAAAACAGAAGTTTTTTATACCTCACTGAAGCAGCTTCTTTTTACGGCTGTCTGTATAGCTGCCGGCGAATTTTTGCTTGATGTTATTCCACTTGGATTTAATGAGGTGATGCATGGATATTTCAGAACACTTTGCGTAGCATACGGACTGTATGCAATCGGAAATATGCTCATGCTCATATTGCTGTGTTTTACCGATTATAAAGGAGCTTTTCTTTCAACTGCCATTTTTGCAGGAGGAACAGTTTTGTTAACTTTGATTTCGCTCCTGTTTCCTTCTGTTTATTACGGCTTTGGATTTTTAATTGCATCAATGATTTTTGTGTTGGTGTGTGCAGCGAGGCTGGATTATTTCACTAAAAGACTGCCTTATTATATTTTGGCGGTACAGCCTTTGGTTGCAGAAGACATAACAGGTATGTTTACCCGATTAGGAACCTTTTTGGAAGATAAATTAGGCGGGAGGGATTAAATTGAAATTCAAAAGATTATCGGCTCTGATTTTAACAATGTCGCTTGTGATTATAAACAGCGGATGCGAAAAGAAAGAACAGCCCGAAGCAGAAAAGTTTTCAGGTACTGCAATAAAAAAGCAGGCTTCTCCGGATATAGAGGAGGTTCATTTAAGAGATAAAAAACTGCTTTATGAAAATTAGGATCCTACAGAGGTTGTAACAATGTATCTGACGGTTTCAAGTGGTAACTCTGCTGAAAATACCGATCATACCTGGGAAGAAATAAACACCTATTCGGTTTATGATTATGAAAGAATGGGGGTAGACCGTTATAAGGTAGAAGGACTTTTACAGATAGGTGATGAAAACGGTGTCCTTGACGGAGAACTGGGATATAATCAGGTTTCACCAAACTGTACCGTACAGATAAGAGGTCAGACATCAAGTAACGCTCCACAGAAAAACTATAAAATAAGCATAAAGGATAATAAAGGACAATGGCGGGGACAGTCAACTATTGCACTTAACAAGCATATGAACGAAAGTCTGAGATTCAGAAATAAAATGGCATATGACCTGATTTCGGGCATTGATGAAATGATGGGACTTCGTACAACATTTGTTCATTTATATGTGAAAGATACTACCCACGGCGGTAATGGGGAATTTCAGGATTACGGAATTCCTGCCGGAAGTAATAAAGGAAGTTCTGCCGGACAGAGCATCTGAATTTACAGCAGTTTCAAAATATGTTCTGTGTTATGAAAAAACGGAATATATGAACAGCTTTAAATACTGGTATGAAAATTAATGGATAAGATAATCTGAGAAATGCTCTTAACATTTTTTCAGACGGTTTTGTGGAAGGAGTTAACTGTTATGAATATGAGTGTACGGGATGTTATAAAAAATCAATTTTAGAATCAGGGCTATTTGACGGAGCAACTATTACAAGTATAATTTTAGGTCTTTTAACGGCACTTGCACTGGGAGCTGTGATTTATTTTGTCTACAGTAAGTTCTATGTAGGTGTTATTTATTCACGCAGCTTTGCTGTTACTTTGGTGGGTATGACTTTACTTACTGCAATGGTAACCCTGGCAATCAGTACCAATATTGTAATATCTCTCGGTATGGTTGGTGCGTTGTCTATCGTTCGTTTCAGAACTGCGATAAAAGATCCGATGGATTTGCTGTATGTTTTCTGGGCAATCACCTCCGGTATTACTGCAGGAGCGAATATGTATCCTTTGGCAATTATTTCAGCATTAATTATGGTTGGTATGATTGTTTTGTTTTATCACAAGCAGCAAAGAGGCAGAATTTACATAGCAATAGTTCACTATGTAACCGATGAAGCAGGTGATAATGTTATTCGTGCCTTTGGTAAGATGAAGTATTTTGTGAAATCAAAAACCGTTCGCAAAGAAAAGACAGAAATGGCAGTCGAAGTATTCTGTAAAAAGAACGATACACACTTTATGGATGTAATTAAAGGTATTGACGGAGTGGAGGATGCAACTTTGATTCAATATAACGGCGAATATCATGGATAATGTAAATGTGTAAAATTTCGTAATATTCATAAATGGGATACTACCGATAATTCACAACTATTAAAGAACGGCTGCGACAAAATGTTTTAAGTTTTGTCACAGCCTTATATTATACCTGTTTCAAAGTAAAAGTGAATTCGGTGAATTTTGCATCACTGCCCTCTTTGGCGTCAAAACATTGAACCCATATATTCTGCTTATGAAGATTCATAATATTTTTAACAAGGGATAATCCCAGGCCTGCACCTTTTTTATCTTCGCTTCTTGATTTATCCGTTTTATAGAATCTGTCAAACAGATTTTTCATTTCACTCTCACTGATGCCTGAACCAAAATTACCAATACTTACGTTAACCTTTTTATCAGCTATTTTTGTCTTTATTATTATCTTCGTATTTTCATAGCTGAACTTTACAGCATTATCAATAATATTTATAATAACCCTCTTTATAGCATCCTTATCGGCAAGAACATTGATTTTTTCAGGCTCAAAAAACACCTCAAGCTCAAGATTTTTAGAATCTATCTTCTGTTCAAGCTGAATGATACAAATTCTTATCAGCTCATTTATATCAAACTCCGAAATATCAAGCTTATATTCCGACGACTGCATTTTTGTCATTTCCAGCATATCATTTGTCATTTTTGTTAGTCTTACCGACTCATCATATACTATCTGTAAATAATCATTCTGCATTTCGGGCGGAATAGTTCCGTCAAGAATACCGCCGACAAAGCCTGAAATAGATGTCATCGGTGTTCTTAATTCGTGTGAAACGTCTGAAATAAAGCTTGTCCTCATATTTTCAAGTCTTTCAAGGGAATCTGCCATATAGTTAAAGCTTGACGCAAGCTGACCTATCTCATCTGATGAAACAGGTATCCTTTTTGAGAAATTTCCCGAAGCAATATCCAAAACCGCTTTATTCATTTCTGCAATAGGGTTTGTTATTCTCTTACCCTGTATAAATGTAAGAACACAGCCAACAAAAAGTGACAGTATACTTGCCACAAGCATCATAAACATATACTCACGCAGTTTGCCCTGCATTTCCGGAATTTCGGTATTGAAGAAAATACCTCCCACAACATTTTCTCTGTACTCAATCGGCACTCCTACCGTAAATACATTTTTTTCATACAATCCCCCAAATGTAGATCGAAGCTTTATTGTTTCACCGTTCAACACACTGCTGTTATATTCAGCCGGAACTCTCGGCGTATTGTTTGTTGACGCATAAACATTTCCAAATCCGTTAACAACAGTTATATCTGATTCAATAAATTCCGAATACTGATTTAACATACTGTTATAAATCTGATAATTACGGTAATCCGGATTTTCAATCTGCAAAAATACCGTCAGATATTGAATATTCTCTGCCGCCTTCATATCAGAATCATACTGTGTATCGTTAATATAGTCGTTAATAAGAAACAGGAGTGTAAACATCAGGGCAAAAAGAGTAGTGAGAACAATTATGATATTATTCCAGAAAAGTCTTGTAAAAACAGACTTATACAATTTATCTCACCTCAAACTTATATCCCACACCCCAAACGGTTTTTAAGCTCCAATTTCCCTCAATCCCCTCAAGTTTTTCTCTTAATCTTTTAATATGAACATCAACAGTTCTGGAATCGCCGAAATAGTCAAATCCCCAAACCTCTTCCAAAAGCTGCTCTCTTGTAAAAACTCTGTTTGGATTTGACGATAAGAAATGCAAAAGCTCTAATTCTTTAGGTGGAATTTCTAAAATATTGCCGTTTAATTTTAATTCATAATTTGCAAGATTTACACTTAAATTTTGAAATGTTACCTCATCCTGTGAAGTCTTGTCCTTATTTTCGGAACGTCTTAAAACAGCTTTAATTCTTGCCATAAGTTCTTTTGTTTCAAACGGCTTTACCATGTAATCATCTGCACCAAGCTCAAGCCCCAGAACCTTATCAAAGGTTTCACCTTTTGCGGTTAGCATAATTATAGGTGTTTCGCTTGATTTTCTTATTTCCTTGCACACCTGCCAGCCGTCAGCCTCCGGCATCATTACGTCTAAAATTACAAGATCAGGCTTATTTTTATTAAATGCCTCTATAGCCTCTTTCCCGTTTGAAGCAGTAACAGTAGTATATCCTTCTTTTTCGATGTACAATCTCAATAGCTCTACAATATTTCTGTCATCATCTGCAATTAAAATTTTTAAATGAGCCACAATCATACTCCCTTTCTCTTTTATTTTAAAATAATTCCATATATCGAAATATTTTTAAGTATTATTCAGTTTTTAACTCTCGTATTATTATATAATATAATTTAATTTTAGTCAACATTGAAAGGAATATTATAGCAAAAAGTTCACACATAGTCCAAAAAAATTTCAGAACTTTTTAATAACTTTATAGTTTGTCAGTGTTATGAAACTATAAAAGCGGGGCATTTTAAAAAAACAAGCCACCGATAACTGCTGGCGGCCTGTACTTTTACTTTGTGTTATTCATGTTCATAGCATAATCAATACCCTTTTCAATTATGTCAAAAATCGCATTAGAGGCTTTTAACATTGCCGATTCCATTACAGGTATTTCATCCTTTGTAAACTTCCCTATCACAAAATTTATCATATCCATATTTGCATTTGAAGCAGAGCCAACTCCTACTCTTACTCTCGGAAATTCCTCTGTTTTTAGTTGATAAATTATGGATTTTAACCCGTTATGTCCGCCTGCACCGCCTTTGGCACGAATTCTTATTCTTCCACGTTCCAAAGCAGTATCATCTGAAATAACAATAACATTTTCCGGAGGAATTTTATAGAAACGACAAAATTCAACAATACTGTCACCCGACAAATTCATATAAGTCTGCGGCTTTAAAAAAATAATCTTTTCACCGTAAAGATTAAGTTCTCCGTAAATACCCTTAAATTTGAGCTTATTTACCTTTATTCCCTTTTGTGCAGCAATATAATCAATAATTTCAAATCCGATATTGTGTCTTGTCATTCTGTATTCATTTCCCGGATTTCCCAAACCTACAACCAAATACATTTTTATTTCCTCTCCTGTTTGTTCTATCTTATCAGGCGCACGACCAATCAGCTTTTTTATAATATCAGCAAGTCTCATTAACCGTCAGCACTCCCTTTAAAAACCTGTTCCAAATCACTTTCAATCTGCTTTTTCAACTCTTCCATCGAGCCAAATTTCTTTTCGCCTCTGATTTTCTCATAAAAACCGACAGTGACATTTTTTCCGTATATATCTCCGTCAAAATCTGTAATGTAACTTTCAACAGTTCTTTCAACAGCGTCAAATGTTGGATTTTTACCTATATTTATTAAGCTTTTATATTCTTTATTATCAACTACTGTGTAACCGGAATATACACCGTCGCATGGTAATAATTTTTCTTTATGATAATCAATGTTTGCAGTCGGCAGTCCCATTTTTCTTCCGTTCTGCTTACCCTTGACAACCTTTCCGCTCACCTCATAAAATCGGTTGAGATACTTTTTGCTTTTTTTTACCTCTCCGCATTTTATCAGCTCACGGATTTTTGTGCTTGATATGGGTTCATTATCTATATCAACCTCATCGCAGATATAAACATCAATACCGTTCTTTTCTCCAAGTTCAGAAAGCAAATCCGCTTTTCCCGAAGCCATATAACCAAAGCTGTAATCAAATCCTGCAAACAAAGCTTTTGCATTTAATTCATTAATAAGAAAATTAAAAAAATTTTCAGGATTCATCTTCATTATATGCTCATCGAACTTTTTAATAAAAACAAAATCAACTCCAAGCCTGTCAATTATATCCAGTTTTTCATCCAATGTTGTCAATAGCTTTATATCTTTATTTTTGCATACTGTTTCTGTATGATTTTCAAATATGAGAACACCGCTTTTTAAATTATTTACTTTAGCATTTTCAATGCAGGCATTAATTATCCCGACATGTGCCGGATGAACACCGTCAAAGTTCCCCAAAGCCAAAGCACACAATGGCATATCTTCCGCTCTTGTGATAATTCTCATACCAGAAGTCCTTTCATTATCAGTTCCAGAAAGCTTTTTCAAGCTTCAGTCTTTCCTCGTCATATCTTGAAATGCATAAAAATTCGCCTGATTCGTCATAAACACGGTAAAGCTTGTTTTCCTGCAAGCCCTTATACCTTGTTTTAACACCATTTATTATAAAACCCCGTTGTCTTTCATTTACAACAATTTTCGGATATTGCAAAAACAATTCATCTACGGAAATCAGATTATTTTCAAATGTCCCTTTTTCTTTCATTTCACAAAGCTCCGATACAGTATGTGCCATCGAAATATCAAACTGACCGCTTCTTGTTCTTGTAAGCCTTGACATAAATGCACCACAGCCAAGCTTTCTTCCTATGTCATCACAAAGCGTTCTTATATATGTTCCTTTTGAGCAATCAACATCTATAGTTACAGTATCATTTTTTAAGTCTATTTCTGAAATTTTTATATCAGATATTGTAACCTTTCTCTTTTCACGCTCTATATCAAGCCCTTGTCTTGCAAGCTCATAAAGCTTTTTACCGTTTACCTTTATGGCAGAATACATAGGCGGTATCTGCTCAATCTCACCAACAAATTCGCCTATTGTCTTTTCAATCTGCTCTCGTGTGACATTAACAGGCTGTTCTGTTAAAATTTCTCCCTCAATATCCAACGTATCGGTAGTCATTCCGAGCATCATCTGCGCTCTGTACGATTTTTCTGCACAGGTAAGCATTTCACACGCTTTTGTCGCTTTACCGATACAAACAGGTAAAACTCCTGTTGCCTCAGGGTCTAAAGTTCCTGTATGACCAACCTTTTTAATTCCTGTAAGCCTTCTTACAAGTCCTACCATATCATGCGATGTTTTACCGCACGGTTTATCAATTATTATTACACCATTCATACTCAAAATAACTACAGGAGAATATGTCAGTGCTGTTTTTTTAACATCACTGACCTTCTTCTCCTTAAAATTCCATTATTTAATTTGTTCCTTAATAATATCCAAAACTGTTGCAAGAGCCTCATCAATCTTTGATGCATCCTTACCGCCGCCCTGTGCCATATCAGGTTTTCCACCGCCTGAGCCACCGGCTATAGCTGTTACTTCTTTAATGATTTTACCTGAGTGTGCACCCATCAAAACAGCTCCCTTTGCCGCCATTGCAACAAAAGTGATTTTTGAATCTGCAACTGATGCAAACACAATAACAGCATTTTCATTCTTAGCCTTAATATCGTCAGCCATTGTCTTCAAAGCGTCAACACTCTGTCCGTCAAGACGTGCACAAATCAAATCTGCATTTCCGACTTTAACCGCTGATGACATTACATCACCTGCTTTTTCAGCTGCCATCTTAGCTTTTACAGATTCAAGCTCTTTTTGCACATTTTTAAGCTCATCCATAACAGTTTCAGCCTTCTTCGCAAGGTCATGTTCAGTTGTTTTTAATGTCTTTGCAACTGCTGAAATCAATTCTTCTTTTGCGTTTACATACTCAATTGCACCACTTCCGGTAACAGCCTCGATTCTTCTGACACCTGCAGCAACTCCGCCCTCAGAAAGAATTTTGAACATTCCTGCCTGTGCAGTATTTGAAAGATGACAACCACCACAGAATTCTATTGAATAATCTCCCATTGTAACAACTCTTACAACATCACCGTATTTTTCACCGAACTGTGCTGTTGCTCCGAGCTTTTTAGCTTCTTCAAT
>JAZOTP010000085.1:0-2369 GCA_045657705.1 Clostridia bacterium | reverse complement strand
GAACAACAGATGATTATCATGTTGATGCTGTTCAGAAGATTTTTAAGAAGCTTTATGACAAGGGTGATATTTATAAATCAGAATATGAGGGTCTATACTGTACACCCTGTGAATCATTCTGGACTGAAACTCAGCTTGTAGACGGAAAATGTCCCGACTGCGGAAGAGAAGTAAAGAAAACAAAGGAAGAAGCGTTTTTCTTTAAAATGAGCAAATATCAGGATAAGTTAATGAAATATATTGAGGACAATCCTGATTTTATTCAGCCTGAATCAAGAAAAAAAGAAATGGTAAACAATTTCTTAAAACCGGGATTACAGGATTTATGTGTTTCAAGAACAAGCTTTACATGGGGTGTGCCTGTTACATTTGATGATAAGCATGTTATTTATGTATGGATAGATGCACTCTCAAACTATATTACCGCATTGGGATATACCCCTGATGAAAAGGGTGAGTTATATCAAAAATACTGGCCGGCAGATGTTCATATTATAGGTAAGGATATTTTAAGATTCCATACAATTTACTGGCCGATTATGCTTATGGCATTGGGTGAGCCGTTGCCCAAACAGGTATTCGGACATCCGTGGATGCTGTTTGGTGAAGAGAAAATGTCAAAATCAAGAGGAAATGTTATTTATGCAGAGGATCTTGTAAGACATTTTGGTGTAGATGCTGTAAGATATTATTCATTGCACGAAATGCCGTTTGCACAGGACGGTAACATTACTTATGATGTATTTATTTCCAGATTTAATTCAGACCTTGCAAACACACTCGGAAATCTTGTTAACAGAACCGTTGCAATGATTAATAAATATTTTGACGGTGTGTTACAGGATAACAGTGTTGGTGGTGAATTTGACGATGACCTTATCAAGACAGCATTGGATGCTGTAGGAAGTGTTAACGAAAAGATGAAAACATGGCATATAGCAGACAGTCTTGATGAAATATGGAAGGTTGTTGACAGAGCAAACAAATATATTGATGAAACTATGCCATGGATTCTTGCTAAAAATGATGAAACAAAGCCGAGATTGGGAACGGTTCTTTATAATCTTGCGGAAACAATCAGAATTATTGCATCATTGCTTTCATCATTCATGCCTGCAACTGCACAGGCTATTGCAAAGCAAATTAATGCAGAGGATATTTCATATGAGAGCATTAAAAGCTTTGGTATGCTGAAGACAGGAACAAAGGTTGGTGTGGCAGAACCGCTGTTTGTAAGAATTGACGCTGAAAAGAAGCTTGAAGAAATTGCTGAAGAAAATGAAGATAATGAGCCAAAGATAGAAATTGCACCCTTCAAGGATTATGTAGAGTTTGATGATTTTGAAAAGCTTGATATAAGAGTAGGTAAGGTTATTGAATGTGAAAAGGTAAAGAAATCCGAGAAGCTGTTGAGATTTACTCTGCAGGTCGGAAGTGAAACAAGACAGATTTTATCAGGTATCGCAAAACATCATACACCTGAAGAACTGATTGGAAAAAATGTTGTATTCATTGCAAACTTTAAGCCAAGAAAGATGATGGGACTTGAATCATGCGGAATGATTCTCTCAGCAGAGCATGACGGAGAACTTACCGCACTCACCACAATAAAAGATATACAAAGCGGAGCTGAAATCGTATAACAGATACAATATAAATTAACTATTTAAAAGAGGAGTTAAAATCAAATGAGAATGTCAAAACTTTTGGTACCTACACTAAGAGAGGTGCCTTCAGACGCTGAGATAATGAGCCACAAGCTTATGATGCGTGCAGGCTATATAAGAAAGCTTGCAGCCGGAATTTACTCATATCTGCCGTTGGGATTAAGATGTGAAAAAAAGGTTGAGCAGATTATCAGAGAAGAAATGGACAATGCAGGAGCACAGGAGCTTTTGATGGCAGCACTTTTGCCGGCAGAGGCTTATCAGGCATCGGGCAGATGGGACGTATTCGGACCTAATATGTTCAAATTAAAGGACAGAAATGACAGAGATTTTTGTCTTGGACCTACACATGAGGAATTATTTACTCAAACAGTTATAAATGAAGTTCGTTCATACAAGGAATATCCGATGACGCTTTATCAGATTCAGACAAAATACAGAGACGAAGCACGTCCGAGATTCGGTGTTATGAGAAGCCGTGAGTTTGTTATGAAAGATGCTTACAGCTTTGACAGAGATGAAGCAGGACTTGATATTTCATATAAGGCAATGTATGATGCCTATTGCAGAATATTCACAAGACTTGGTCTTGACTTTACTATTGTTGACGCTGATTCAGGTGCGATGGGCGGAAGCGGTTCTCAGGAATTTATGGTAAAATCTCCTGTAGGTGAAGATGGAATTGCTTATTGTGATGCCTGC
>JAZOTP010000084.1:0-15422 GCA_045657705.1 Clostridia bacterium | reverse complement strand
TTTTGCAATTTTTTCAATAAGGTCTTTTCCTACAATACCGGCATGATAGCTTGTTCCACAGGCTATGATATATAATTTGTCGGATTGTTGTATATCCTTTATTATATTATAATCTACGGACAGTTCTCCATTATCATTTGTATATTCCTTTAGAATTCTTCTGATAACTGCAGGCTGTTCTTCAATTTCCTTTAACATATAATGAGCATATGTGCCTTTTTCAGTGTCAGATATATCAAGCTCTGCCCGGTATTTTTCTCTTTGAATTTTTTGCCCGTAGCCTGTGTATATATCAACAGAATCTGAAGTTATAACAACATATTCCTTGTCGTGGATTTCGTAAAAGAAAGATGTGTATGCAATCATTGCAATTGCATCACTGCCTATCATATTGAAATCACTGCCACTTCCGATTAACAAAGGAGATTTGTTTTTTACTGCATAAAGAATATCGGGTTCGGATTTGTCGATTATTGCAAGTGCATATGAACCCTCAAGAACAGATATGATGTGTTGAATTGCAACTTGTGTACTTTCACCGTCATCAGTGAATTTTTGAAGCAGATGTGCAATTACTTCGGTATCAGTATCACTGTTAAAGCTGACATTTTTTAGATATAGTCTTTTTAATGATTCTTCATTTTCGATAATTCCGTTATGAACAATAACAAATCTTTCGCTAAAATGCGGATGAGCATTTTCTTCTGTTGGTTTTCCGTGGGTCGCCCAGCGTGTATGACCGATACCAACAGTGCCAATAAAGCTTTCTCCGTTATTTGTTTTTGAAGATAAATTAAAAAGCCTTCCAACAGCCTTTTCTATCTGAATATTTCCGTTGTCGCAAACCGCAATTCCTGAAGAATCATATCCTCTGTATTCAAGTCTTGCAAGCCCTGACAGTAAAATTGGAGCTGCCTGTTCATTTCCGATATATCCGACTATTCCACACATAATTTTTCCTCCTTATATATGTAGTAAAGTAATAGTTTATATTATTAACATCAAAAAGATACACTTTATAAGTTATTTTATGAAAATAATTTAAATTAATACATAAAAATATATTTAGATATTGTTTTTTGATAAAAATATTGGTATAATATAATTTAGTGATATGTATATTTATTAAAATCTGATATAATTGCTTTTCACTGTGAAAGGAAAAATGATGAATAAGGTTTATAAGATAATAGAATTTGATAAAATTTTAACTAAAATGTGCTCTTACACATCTTCTGAAAGTGTTATTGAAAGAATAAATTCAATGAAGATGCTGAAGCTTGAAGAAGCAAGAGCGGCACAAAAAGAAACTACAGAGAGTGTTTGTGCAATGTTAAGACGCGGAAATCCTCCTGTTAATCTTTCTGTTAATGATATTACCGGTACGATAAAGAGAACTCGGATAGGTGCTGTGTTAAATCCCAAAGAGCTTATGTCTGTATCGAGAGTGCTTTTTGTTGCAAGAAGAATGAAAACATATCTCAATGATGCAGGAGAGGATTTAGAAATAATTTCGGCTCTTTCTCAGAATATTGTAACAGTTAAGGCGTTGGAGGATAAAATAAATACGGCAATTCTCTCAGAAACCGAAATTGCCGATGATGCATCAGCTGCTTTGTCAGCTTTGAGAAGAAAACAAAAAAGTCTTAATGCAAAAATTAAAGAAACACTTAATTCAATGATAAGGTCTGAACATTATAAAAAGTTTTTACAAGATCCTATCGTTACAATGCGTCAGGAAAGATATGTTATTCCCGTAAAATCTGAATATAAGCAGGAAGTCAGCGGAATTGTTCATGATACATCTTCAAGCGGCTCTACATTGTTTATTGAGCCTATGAGTGTAGTAAGTGCAAATAACGAAATCCGTTCTCTGCAAAATCAGGAGGAGCAGGAGATACAAAAAATTCTGGCAGAGTTAACTTTAAATGTGGCAGAATATGATGAGGCTGTCCTTCAGGATTATAAAATAATTTCAGAGCTTGATTTTATTTTTTGTAAGGGTAAGTTATCTCTTGATTATAATGGTAATGAACCGGAATTAAATGACAAGGGAATTATAAAATTTATAAAAGCAAGACATCCGTTGATTAATAAGGATACTGTTGTTGCAAACGATATTTATTTGGGTGACGATTTTGATACACTTGTTATAACAGGGCCTAATACAGGTGGAAAAACCGTTACATTGAAAACTATTGGTTTATTTTCTGTAATGGCGGCGGCGGGACTTCACATTCCTGTTTCTGATAACAGTTGTGCGGCTGTATTTTCTAAAGTTTTTGCAGACATAGGAGATGAACAAAGCATCGAGCAAAGCTTATCAACTTTTTCATCTCATATGGTTAACATTGTTGAAATATTAAAGAGAGTTGATGATAATTCATTGGCTTTGTTTGATGAATTGGGTGCAGGAACAGACCCGACCGAGGGTGCGGCTCTGGCAATATCAGTTCTTGAATATTTAAAAGTATTTAAAGTAAAAACCGTTGCAACAACCCACTATAGTGAATTAAAGCTGTATGCACTCTCAACCGAACGTGTTGAAAATGCATCGTGTGAATTTAATGTTGAAACACTGAACCCAACTTATAGACTTATGATTGGAGTGCCAGGAAAATCCAATGCATTTGCAATTTCAAGAAGACTGGGACTTGATGAGTCTATTATTAATCGCGCAAATGAGCTTTTATCTGATGAGAGTGTTAAATTTGAAGACGTAATCACAGACCTTGAAGATAGTCGTGCAAGAGCACGTTCCGAAATGGAATATGCTCAAAGAATGAAGCGTGAAATAAAAGATTTGCGGGCACAGCTTGATAAGGAAAGAAAAGCATTAAAGGAAAACAAATCAAGAATTCTTGAAGAAGCAAGGCATGAGGCAAAAATAATTGTAATGGACGCAAGAGATGAGGCAAATACAATTATTAAAGATTTACAGAAAATGCAGCAAAGCGGTTCTTTAAAGAATATTGATAGAAAAATAGAAAAATCAAGAGAAAAGCTTAAAAACAGGGAAGAAAGTATTGATAAGGCTATGGAAAATTCCGCAATGCCAAGAAAGATATATCACGAAGCTCCGAAAGATTTGAAAATTGGTGATACAGTTAAAATTGTAACCATGAGCGATCAGGAGGCAAGCCTCTTGAAATTGCCTGATAAGAATGGGATGGCACTTGTTCAGGCAGGAATTATAAAGCTTGAGGTTCATATTTCAAATCTGAAAAAGGTTGAGGATCAGACATCAAAGCAGTTAGCGGATAAATATGTAAAAAATACCCGTGCATTTGAATCAAAAACAAAGGATGCAACAACTTCGGTTGATGTAAGAGGTCAGAATCTTGAAGAAGCATGGATGAATGTTGAAAAATTCCTTGATGACAGCTATCTTGCCGGAATGTCACCTGTTACGGTTATTCATGGTAAAGGTACGGGAATATTAAAACGCGGTATTCAGGATATGTTAAAGAAGCACAGATATGTAAAATCATTCCGTTTTGGAACTTTTGGCGAGGGTGAGGACGGTGTGACAATAGTAGAATTAAAGTAAAGAAAGTGATATTATGGCAAAGAAAAAGGCAATTATAACAAATGCAATGAGACTTTTGCAAGCTTCTAAAATTGAATTTGAAGCTATAGAGTATGAGTGTGATGGGGATATAGGTGACGATTTCGGAATGCAGATTTCCGAAAAAACAGGAATACCGCCTGAACAGTCTTTTAAGACTTTGGTAGTCAGAGGTGAAAAAAACGGAATTATGGTTGCCTGTATTCCTGTTGCCTGTGAGCTTGATTTAAAGAAAATGGCACAGGCGTGTAAGGACAAAAAGGTTGAAATGATTCATGTTAAGGAATTACTTGGACTAACGGGATATATAAGAGGCGGTGTATCACCGGTCGGTATGAAGAAAAAATATCCGACATATATTGATGACACTTGTCTTTTATATGATAAAATGGCTGTGAGTGCAGGAATCTGCGGATGTACACTGCTTTTAAACCCTGATGATTTGATAGAAGTATGCAGTGCAATAGCTTGTGATATTTCAAAGGATAAAAAATAAAAGAAGAAAGGAATTTTATTATTATGAAAACATTTAAAACAGCAGATATTTTATTACCGGCAAATGCCGATTATTCAAAGTGGAGTGTGGTTGCGTGTGACCAATACACGTCTGAACCTGAATACTGGAAGATGGTTGAGGATTATGTAGCTGATGCACCGTCAACTCTTAATATAATTTTTCCTGAGGTTTACCTTGAAGAGGGTGAGGGCAGAATCGAAAGAATCAATTCAAAAATGAATGAATACATAAATTCCGATATTTTTAAAGAATATAAAAACACGTTGATATATGTTGAAAGAAATGTGGGTGCCGGAAGAGTCAGAAAGGGAATTGTCGGATGTATTGACCTTGAAGATTATGATTTTAAAAAAGGTTCGGATTCTCTGGTAAGAGCTACGGAGGGTACTGTACTTGAAAGAATACCTCCAAGGGTAAAAATCCGTGAAAATGCGCCGCTTGAGCTTCCTCATGTTATGATATTGATTGATGATAACAATAAGCGTATTGTTGAACCTTTATCATCTAAAAAGGAAAAATTTGAAAAGGTTTACGATTTTGACTTGATGCAAAATAGCGGTCATATCTGTGGATATGTAATTTCTGACGCTGAAATAAAAAATATATTTGACGGTATTGATAAATTATATGATGAATTTGATTCGAAATATGGAATCAGTAATGCCGCAAAGCTCATATTTGCTGTAGGTGACGGAAATCATTCATTAGCAACAGCAAAGACTTGTTGGGAAAATTTAAAGCCTACATTAACTGATGCTGAAAAAGAAAAGCACCCTGCAAGATTTGCACTCTGTGAAATTGTAAATATTCATGATGAAGCTTTAGAATTTGAACCTATTCACAGAGTTGTGTTTAATATAGATGCAAGGAATTTAATTGCTGAAATGGGTAAATATTATGATATTTCAGAAACAGATAACGGCGGACAGCATTTTGAATATGTTTATTTGGATGGAAGAAAAGATGTATATGTAAAAAATCCTTCAAGCGGTCTGGCTGTCGGAACATTACAGAATTTCCTTGATGATTATGTTGAAAAATTTGGCGGCAAAATTGATTATATTCACGGTGAAGATGTAACGGTAAGATTGGGCAGTGAAAAAGGAAATATCGGATTTTTATTGCCGGTTATGGGTAAGAGTGAATTATTTAAGGCGGTAATCTCCGACGGTGCACTTCCGAGAAAGACATTCTCTATGGGAGAGGCGTATGAAAAGAGATTTTATATTGAAAGTAAAAGGATTATTAAATGATAAAAGATGATATTATTGATGCTCAAAATTTAAACACTCAATTTTTTGGCAAGGCTATAGTGTATAAACATCAAACTGATTCCACAAACAATTTAGCAAAACAAAATTCTGACAAACTTCATGGAACAGTGTTTTTAGCAGATGTTCAGACAGCAGGCAGGGGAAGAAGCGGAAGAACCTGGATATCAGATAATTCAGACGGTCTTTGGATGAGTATACTGTTAAAGCCTGAATCACTTCCGGAAAAGTTGTCGTCATTGACTTTAGTTGCCGGCCTGGCGGTAGTGAATGCAATGAAAAAATTTATTAATGCTGATATCGGGATTAAATGGCCTAATGATATTGTTTTAAATAAAAAAAAGATATGTGGAATTTTATCAGAAATATTCGTTGATGAAAATACTGTAAAATATGTTATCTGCGGTATCGGAGTTAATCTTAATACTGAAAAATTTCCTGATGAAATAAGTAATATTGCTTGTTCAGTAAAAAGTGAATGTGGGATTGATATTGTGAAAAATGACCTTTTATCCGAAATACTAAATGAATTTGAGCCTTTGTATTATGAGTATATACAAAACGGACTGAAAAATATTATTGATGATTATAAGAAAAACTGCATAACTGTCGGCAAAGAGGTTTTATTAACAGGTACAAATTATAACTGTAATGCTTATGCTCTTGATTTAACCGATGAGGGTGAATTGATTGTTCTCATTGACGGTGAGAAAAAGATAATATCAAGTGGTGAGGTTTCTGTAAGAGGCTTATTCGGATATGTATAATCCTTTAAATTTGTTATTTAAAATCGGCTTAAATATGAATAATCTGTAAAAATTAGCACTCTTAATAAAAGAGTGCTAATTTCATATTGACAAAACCAAAATAAAGTATTAAAATGATTATGAAAAAAATAATAGGAGTGATTTACTAATGGCAAAGGGAAATATATCGGTTAATTCAGAAAACATTTTTCCGATTATTAAAAAGTGGTTATATTCAGATAAGGATATATTTTTAAGAGAGCTTGTATCAAATGGATGTGATGCTATTACAAAGCTTAAAAAGCTTGTAAATATAGGTGAAGCAAAAATTTCAGATGATGAAAAGCTAAGGGTTGAGGTTATTGTAGATAAGGAAGCAAAAACCATTACAATATCCGATAACGGTATCGGTATGACTGCTGAAGAAATAGATAAATATATAACTCAGATTGCTTTTTCAGGTGCTTCAGATTTTCTTGAAAAATATAAGGAAGAGGACGGAAAAGACGGAGGAATAATCGGTCATTTCGGTCTTGGTTTCTATTCTGCATTTATGCCGTCAACAAGTGTTTTGATTGATTCATTGTCTTATGTTGAGGGAGCAAAGCCTGCTAAATGGTTCTGTGACGGAAGCATGGAATATGAATTAACAGAGGGCTTGCGTGAAACACGTGGAACTACTATTACACTTTTTATCGCTGATGACAGTAAAGAATTTTTAGAAGAGTTTACAGTACGTCAGGTGCTTAATAAATACTGTTCATTCCTTCCTGTGGAAGTTTATTTAACAATTGTAAAAAATGATGCGGAAGAAAATAATGAAGAAAAAGCTGAGAATAGCGAGGAAAAAACAGTTGAAGAACCGAAGCCTATAAATGATACAACACCGTTATGGATGAAAGCACCAAAGGATTGCACCGAAGAAGAATATAAAGCTTTCTACACAAAGGTATTTATGGATTTCAACGAACCGTTATTCTGGATTCACTTAAACGTTGATTTCCCATTTAACTTAAAGGGTATTTTATATTTCCCGAAATTAAATCATGAGTTTGCAACCAATGAAGGACAAATAAAGCTATATAATAATCAGGTATTTGTTGCTGATAATGTAAAAGAGGTTATTCCTGAATTCCTTATGCTTTTGAAGGGAACAATTGACTGCCCTGATTTACCGCTTAACGTTTCAAGAAGCTTTTTGCAGAATGACGGATATGTTAAGAAAATTTCGGCGCATATAACTAAAAAGGTTGCTGACAAGCTTTGTGAATTATTCAATAAAGAAAGAGAAAAATTCAACACATATTGGGATGACATTAATATGTTTATAAAATACGGTTGTATTCGTGACGAAAAATTCTATGAAAAAGTTAAGGATATAATGCTTTACAAGGATATTGACGGTAATTTTGTTACCTTAAAGGATTATATCGGTGACAAAGAGGACAAGACTATATATTATGTTTCTGACGAAAATCAGCAGGCTCAGTACATTAAGATGTTTAAGGAGCAGGAACAGAATGCTGTTATTCTTCCGGCTATGATTGACACTCATTATATTTCTTTTGTGGAAAGTAAGGAAGAGGGAGTTAAATTCCAGAGAATAGACTCGGCAGTATCCGACAGTCTTACATCGGAAAATTCTTTGAGTGAAGAAGATATAAATAAGCTTTGTGAAATGTTTAAAAACAATCTTTCTAATGAAGAATTAAAGCTTGAGGTTAAATCATTAAAGGATGTAAATGTTCCTGCTATTATGACCTTGAGCGAACAGTCAAGAAGAATGCAGGAAATATACAAGTCATACGGTCAGCAATTTGCAGGTATGAGCGGTATGTTCCGTGATGAATATACACTTATATTAAATTCAAACAATGAATTGATTAAAAAGCTTGATTCGATGGAAACAGAAACCCAAAAGCTTGTGTGTGAACACGTTTTTGATCTTGCAATGTTATGTAACAAACCGCTTGATGCAGAAGCAATGACAAAATTTGTTGAAAGAAGTAACACTTTGCTGACAAAAATCATGTAATCCGGACAATTATTCTTTGGTTTTGTGAAGGGAGTAAATGTTATGAATGTTGCGTTTTTTCTGAAACCGAAAAATGAAACTGCGTATTTATATGACCATTTTTCAATCAGACAGGGACTGGAAAAAATGTGTTATCATGGATACACTGCGATACCTGTTATCGACAAGGACGGAAAATATATCGGGACTGTAAGTGAAGGGGATTTTTTATGGCATATAATTCGTGGTGAGAATACCGAAAAATTATCTGATTATGTCGATATAAAAGACGAAGAAGATATAAAAATCTCGTCAATAATGAAAAAGGATAAGAATCCTCCAGTAAAAATCACAGCTTCGATGGATGAAATGATTATCAAAGCAATGGATCAGAATTTTATCCCTGTTATTGATGACAGAGACTATTTTATAGGAATTATCACCCGTCGAGATATTATAAAATATTTCCATGATAAATCTAAAATTGAATAAAAAAAGAATTGCATTATGATTTTGTCATAGTGCAATTTTTTTGATTATTTGATTTTAAGTGTTTTAAGATAGGCTTTTGTTTCAGGTGTGATTCTGTAGCTTTCGGTTGCCTTTTGAATGGTTTTATTGTGTACCCATTTATTAAGTCTTTTGTCTGTTAAGTAGGGAATTGTGCTTTTATACTGTTTTGCAAGAGCAGTTGCAAAATACCAGGAAATCATCATGTTGACATAGTATTCGTCGGACTTTATTGATGCGGCTTTTTCTAAAAATTCAGGCCTGAATTCAGTATCAAGATAGATATTGAGTAATAATCCGAGTGCATAACGTACGGTATATGTTTTGTCTGATTTTAACCACTCATATATTTTGGGTAACATCTTCTCGTGATTCTTTTTGAAAATCTTCGGTAAAAACATATCACAGGTTGCCCAGTTATCAATATAAGGTAAAAAAGCTTCTGTTTTGTCCAATGCAGTGTCAAAATCCTTGATTTGTTCAATCAAAAAAGCGTGCAGATTGTTTTCTTCGTAATATTTATGGGGTAAATCAGCTAAAAAAGTGATTACTTCATCATTTCTTTTATTAAATTCTTTACTGAATTTACGAAGAATGGGCGTTCGTATTCCGATAATGCGGTCTATATTTACTGTAGGCATTAATTTTGCATGGAATTCCCTGTATTTTAAATCCTGCATCAAAAATAATTCTTCAGTTAATGTCATAATAATCTCTCTGTTTTTTTATTGTTGTTTTTTGTAATAGTATTTATCTCCAGTTCATTGTAGATTCGTATTCAACAATGATTTCCTTATTTCTGAGTTCTACCGCATTTAAATGACTTTCGTTAAAATTCGGATTAGGACGATACCATGCTTTTTGTGAAAAATATTGCTGATATTCTTCCGATTGGAAAATATATCCGTGTCTTGCATATATTTCATTACGAATTAATGCAACCTGAGATTTGCTTAGTGTGCTGAGATATTCAAAAGTAATAATTTCTCTGTCGCTTGGGAACAGATAATCATTATTGTAATGCTCGTTTACCAGTTCATCACACGCTTCGTGAATGCCTATTATATTACCGTTTAAATCAGTCTCGATAGAACAAGCCCAGCTTCCATCAGGCCAGTATATTGAAACAAGATAAAGGTCATCATCAAATAATCCTATGTCAGATTCTCCAAAAATTTTGTCAAAATAATTTTCTGCATAACTTACAGCAGATTTACATATTTTTTCCTTTACCGCCTGTTCGGTATTCGGAGTGACGGTAGGTGTCGGAGCAGATGTGGTTTGTATAGTCGGTGTTGTTTGAACATCAGACTGCTGTGAAGTAAAATTACTTGTTGAACTGCTTTTGGTAAGATTATAAGCAACAAAAATTGATATAAATAATACTATTATAAGTGATAAAATTAAAATAATTATGTAAAGCGTCATTGATTTGTTTTTGTTACTGTATTTAACATTGTTATAGTTGATTGTTTCGTTGTTTGATGTTACTTTAGTACCACAGACTGGACAAAACTTTGTGTCTGTATTTTTGAATTCATTTCCGCAATTTTTACAATACATAGCATTACACCTCATATTTATTTTCTTATGTTAAATTATAACAGTTAATAAATAATTTGTCAATAAAGGTATTCAGATAAAATTATTAGTAACGAAACAATACAAAAATGAATAAAATATAATAAACTATTAATCAAATGGTGGGGTGAAATTCGGGATGAATAAATCAATAACGTTAAATGTATTGGAAATCGGGGATAGTGCAACGGTGAGGAGAATAATAAATAATGATTTTATGAAAAGAAGATTTCTGGACTTGGGGTTGATTTCGGGTACAAAAATAAAATGCGTCGGAAGCAGTGCATCGGGAGATCCCCGTGCATATGAAATTCGCGGTGCGGTGATTGCAATCAGAAATGAAGATTGTGAAAATATTATAATCGAGAATATTTGTAGGAGATGATATGGGGTGGGATTGACAAACAGTTCTCAAATAACCAATAAATTAGATTCAGAGCTTGAAATTAAAAAAAATAATATAAATCAAAAAGTAATTGCTTTGGCAGGGAATCCTAATGTCGGCAAAAGTACGGTATTTAATGCATTAACAGGTATGAATCAGCATACGGGAAACTGGCCCGGTAAAACTGTTTCAAATGCGCAAGGGTACTGCAAAACAGATAATAATTCATATGTAATGGTAGATTTGCCGGGTACATATTCGCTTATGGCTAATTCAACAGAAGAGGAAATTGCAAGAAATTTTGTATGTTTTGCAAAGCCGGATGCTGTTGTTGCTGTTTGTGACGCTACAATGCTTGAGAGAAATTTAAATCTTGTACTTCAGATAATTGAAATATCTGAAAATGTTGTTGTTTGCGTAAATCTGATGGATGAGGCTGAAAGGAAAAATATCAAAATTGATTTGAATAAGTTATCACAAACTCTTGGGGTACCTGTTGTCAGTTGTGTGGCAAAAAAGAAAAAAACACTTGACGGTTTGATGAAAAAGATTGATGATGTAATAAGCAAAAATAATAGCGAAAATAAAATACAAATTGATTACGGAACAGTAATAGAAGAAGTAATTTGTGATGTTGAGTATGTTATAAAAGGTATTGTGGGTGACAAACTTAATTCCCGGTGGCTTGCTATAAAAATGCTTGATTTTGATGAAAGCTTATCGGAAGAAATCAATTCATATTTCGGAAGTGATTTTTTATTAAACAATAGTTTGCTTGATGTACTTGAAAAATCATATGTAAAATTAGAAGCAAACGGAATAAAAAGTTCATATTTGAAGGATTACATAGTTTCTGCAATAGTAAATACGGCTGAAGAAATTGCTGATAAAGTAATAACATATGAAAATGAAAAATATAATTTAAGAGATCAAAAAATTGATAAAATACTAACCGGTAAAGTGATAGGATATCCGGTAATGATTTTGTTGCTTATATTAGTATTTTGGCTTACAATTTCAGGGGCAAACTATCCGTCTGAGCTTTTATCGGATATTTTGTTTTTAATTCAGGTAAAACTAAGTGAGATATTTCGATATTTTAATGCACCTGATTGGTTGCACGGAATGCTTGTTCTCGGAGTGTACCGGGTTACTGCCTGGGTTGTTTCTGTAATGCTGCCGCCAATGGCTATTTTTTTTCCTTTGTTCACGATTCTTGAGGATTCGGGATATTTGCCGAGAATTGCATATAATCTTGATAAAACATTTAAAAAGTGCTGTGCCTGCGGAAGGCAATCCTTGACTATGTGTATGGGATTCGGCTGTAATGCCTGCGGAATTGTAGGAAGCAGAATAATCGATTCACCGAGAGAAAAATTACTTGCAATACTTACAAATAATTTTGTTCCGTGTAACGGTAGATTTCCAACTGTAATAATGCTTATAACCATGTTTTTTGTTGGATTTAAATCAGGTGTTAAAGAATCATTTTTGTCTGCTTTAATAATGACTTTGGTAATTTTATTTTCAGTTTCGGTAACATTCGTAGTGACTAAAATTTTATCAAAAACATTATTAAAGGGAGAAGCATCGTCATTTACACTTGAATTGCCTCCATACAGAAAACCGCAGGTGGGAAAAGTGATAGTGAGATCTGTGTTTGACAGAACGATTTTTGTGCTTGCAAGAGCTGTGTCGGCTGCTGCACCGGCAGGTATTGTAATATGGTTGATGGCAAATATTAATGTAGGAAATGTAAGCATGTTAAATTTTTGTGCAAACTTTTTAGATCCGTTTGCGAAGCTAATGGGATTTGACGGAATAATATTAATGGCTTTTATTCTTGGATTGCCGGCAAATGAAATAGTTTTACCTATTGCGGTTATGGCATATATGTCACAGGGAAATCTTTCGGAAGCGATAAGTGTCTGGGAAATGAAAGAGCTTTTTGTTTTAAACGGATGGTCTTGGCATACAGCTCTGTCTGTTATATTGTTTTCGCTAATGCACTGGCCGTGTTCGACATCAATTATGACAATAAAAAAGGAAACAGGAAGCTTGAAATGGACTGCACTATCTGTAATAATACCGACCGTAACCGGTATTATTGCTTGTATTTTGTTCACAACAGTTGTAAATTTTTTTGTATAACAATATAACACCCTTATTTGATTGAGGGTGTTATATCATTTTGTTGATAATCTTTATCTTAAGGCAAATATGTACTTAGTTAGCAATTGAATCGGTGCGGTGTAGTTCTCTTTGTTTTTTTAATTTATCATAGATAAATTTTTCGAGTGTTTTTGAAAGCTCGGTGGGTAGTACTGTTTCTTTTTTTATTTTTGCAAGAAAGCCTATAGCCTCTTCGATGTCAAAGAAAATCCCCTCGATTTGCTTACATTCAGAAATGTCACGCATTCCCGGCTTTTTATCAATGCGTACTATTTCTATACCGTAGCATTTTAACTTGCTGTAACCAAAACCTACAGGACTTTCCAACAGAAAATATTTCAATACTTTACTACCTGAGTTATTGTTGTTTGGAATATTAAGATCGGTTCCGAATTGAATTTTTTTCATTTTATATTATCCTTTCTCAGACGTCTGATTTTAACTGTTTCATCAATATTATAAGTTATAATAATATTAATTTCAAGAATAATCGGTCGCAGGAAAAGACAAAATATGACGTGTTACAGTGTTTATAAACATACTTCGCAAAAAGTCTTTTTATATTGTGTTAAATGCTGTTGAAAAATGGAGATAATTGTATAATTATTTACGATGATTTTAAAGCTATATTACAAAAATAATACAAATTATCATTTTTTTTAAAAAAATAAAAAAAAGACTTGAAGTTTTCATAAATTTGTATTATAATGAATAAGAAGTTTAATGAAAATTTGGGCGATGAAGACCGAGCCCGTGCGATTAAAAGCCGTGAACCTTGTCAGATGGGGAACCAAGCAGCAATAAGCGGATATTTTGATGTGTTATGGATTTACTCGGTTGGAGCCTTTTTTTGATTATTCACCCCCTTTGATTAGGGGTTTTTTAATAGCGAACATCAAAAAAAGGAGGCTGAGATAATGGCATATCAGGCTATTTACCGTAAATGGCGACCAAGAGTATTTGAAGATATTGTCGGGCAAAGTCATGTGACAAATACCTTAAAAAATCAGATAATGAATGACAGAGTATCTCATGCATACCTTTTTTGCGGTACCAGAGGAACAGGAAAGACAACTGCTGCAAAGGTTCTATCAAAAGCAGTCAATTGTTTAAATCCTGTAAACGGCTCTCCGTGCAATGAATGTGAAATCTGTAAGGGCATTCAGGATGGAAGCATACTTGATGTTACAGAAATTGATGCAGCATCTAATAACGGTGTTGACAATATAAGAGAGCTCCGCGATGATGTTAATTTTGTTGCAACACAAACAAAGTACAGAGTGTATATTATAGATGAGGTTCATATGCTTTCGACAGGTGCTTTTAATGCACTTTTAAAAACACTTGAAGAGCCTCCTGCTCATGTTATTTTTATTCTTGCAACTACAGAAATACACAAAATTCCTGAAACTATTCTTTCTCGATGTCAGAGATTTGATTTTAAGCGAATTACTCCGTCAGATATAATTGTTAGAATGAAAGAAATTGCAACAGCTGACGGACTTGATATATCTGATGATGCATATTCGCTTTTAGCACAGCTTGCAGATGGCTCAATGCGTGATGGGTTAAGCATTCTTGAAAGATGTGTGTCATCGTGTGGCAATCACATCAGCAGAGATAACATTACAGATGTTTTAGGGATGGTTGAAAACGATTTGATTTTTTCAATTGCTGATGCTGTAATATCAATGGATTCTCAGACTGCTGTTTCAAATATAGATATTCTTTCGCGTGAGGGAAAAAATCTGAATGTCTTTTGTGATTCACTTATTACGCATTTCAGAGATTTACTTGTTTGCAAAATTTCACAAAACCCAAAGGATTTGCTTGACTATTCTGACGAATTAATTGTAAAATTACGTTCACAGGCAGAAAAAGGTACTTATGAAAAACTGTCAAATGCAACGACAGTACTTACTAAAGCAAAGTCTGATGCCAAATGGGTAAAAAACCCTCGTGTTATATATGAGCTTGCTTTAATGAAGCTGACACGACCGGAACTTGATGATTCAAAAGAGGCATTGCTTGAGCGTTTATCTGCTGTTGAAGAAAAGGCAAAAAACGGAATAGTTGTTGAAAAAAAAGAAGAAGTAAAGCCGTTTGAAGTTCAAAAAAAAAAGGTTGAGGTGTCCTCAAGGTTATTTGCACCAATAGATAAATCTACCCTTACATCGGAATCTCCAATTGTTAAGATTGCAAGAAATTGGGAAAAAACCGCTGCTTCAATGGGTAATAAATATAATTACATTATGGGTATCATAGGCAATAGAAAAATTACAATTGACGGTGAAGGCATATTGCTATTGTTTGCAGAACATGAGAAAGCAAGCAAAGGACTTGCTGTTAAATATATTAATGAGCTGCAAAATTCATTTGCTCAGGTTACAGGTACAGATTTTAAAATAAAACCTGTATTTGAAAACGATGTTGAAGACGTTATGATAGATTATTGGAATCTTCCTAAGGGCACATCTTTGGAACAAGCTTCTCATAAGCCTGAAGAAGGTAATAATTCTGACTATCAGGATCCTTTAGACAATCTTATGAATAATTATCCTGAAATTGTTGAAATTCAGGAAGAAGAATCTGATTCGGACAAGGTTTTAGGAGCCGTTCAGCAAGAATTGTTTGAAGAGGATGAAAGTAGTTCAGAAG
>JAZOTP010000083.1:0-3966 GCA_045657705.1 Clostridia bacterium | reverse complement strand
TGTTGTGGATGTCGTGTCTGTTCTTACGGATAGTGCAGATGGTAGAAAGTACTGGAACAAACTGAAACAGAGATTAAAAGAAGAAGGAAATGAGTTGGTGACAATTTGTCACCAACTGAAATTAAAATCTCCTAAAGATGGGAAGAGATATAATACGGATGTAGCAGATATAGTCGGAATATTTCGTATAATTCAATCCATACCTTCACCCAAGGCAGAGCCTTTTAAGATTTGGCTTGCCGAAGTCGGCAAGGAACGAATTGATGAAACGATTGATCCGGAACTTGTAATTGATAGAGCGATAGAAACCTATCAAAAGAAAGGTTACAAGAAATAAAGTATCAAATTTAATAAAATAGTTTGCCGATATTATCACATGAGTATATTAAGGATGTCGAATATTGTTAAAAAATAAATAGGTTGACAATATCCTACAATTTGTATATAATATAAATTGTAGGATATATTTAATATATAAATAATAGGAGGTAGTTATGAATATAAATACTGAAACAATTACAACTATGACGGAAGCAAATCAGAATTTTTCAAAAGTTGCTAAGGTAGCAGAAAGTAATGGTCAGGCAGTTATCTTCAAAAATAACAAGCCGAAATTTTTGCTTATTGATGTTGACTCTAATTCATACTTTGATATTACTGATGATGAAAAAATAGATGTGGCGGCAAAAAGAATTATGAACAGATTTAAACCTGCTTTTGAGGAGTTGGCAAAATGATTAAGTTTAGCAAAGAAAAGGTTTTGCTTTTACATCAATTGATAGCAGAAGAAACGGGCGGCGGTGTTGGCGTCAGAGATGTTGGACTTTTAGAAAGTGCCATTAACAACGCGTATGCTACATTTGGTGGTGAAGAACTATATAAAACAAAAGAGGAAAAAGCAGCTAGTCTTGGGTTTTCTTTGATATCTAATCACGCATTTGTTGATGGGGATAAAAGAATTGGTGTATATGTTATGCTAACATTTTTAGAAGCAGAGGGTATAAAAATGAATTGCACCAATACGGATGTGGTTGACTTCGGTCTGTCTGTTGCGTCAGGGGATATGAAATACGATGAAATTCTGGAATGGATAAATAAATTCAGGAAATAATTTTTGAGCCTGACTTTATATGATTCAGCATTGAAAAGGCTTGGCATCTAAACCTTATATCCCTTATATAATATATAATAAAATAAATTCTGAAAGGATTTTAAAATGTACGGATATGAAATTTTTCATGATGATATAATGAGAGAGCTTATTAATACAGTTCACAAGGGACAAAGCCGTCATGCTTATCTTTTTACAGGACCTGAGGGTGTTGGAAAAAAAAGAGCGGCAAGGCTGTTTTGTGCTGCACTGACCTGTCAACACCCTGAGATTGCACCTTGCGGAGAGTGTCCTGCCTGCATTGGAGCAAAGAGCGAAACAAATCCCGACATTATATATGTAAGACCAAAGGAAAAAAAATCGGTAAGCGTTGAGCAGGCAAGAGAGATTGTTGCCGATGCTTACATAAAGCCCTTTGAATCAACAAAAAAGGTATACGTTTTTGAAGACGCTTCCTTACTCAATGAGGCCTCACAAAACTGTCTTTTGAAAATTCTTGAAGAACCGCCCGAATATATAACCTTTATAATACTTTCAACAGGCGAGGGAGAACTTTTACAGACCGTTCTTTCAAGATGTACATCGGTGGATTTTCCTGCGGTTGATGACGGGAAAATCAGAGAATATATTAAAAAAAATTATCCCGACAGTGCTTCAAATTCAGATATGCTGATTTCGCTTGCACAGGGTATTCCCGGTGAACTTGACAAAATTCTCACAGACCCCGATTACGACATCATAAGACAGGAAAGCTTTAAAATGCTTGTACCTCTTTTATCAAGGCATAAAATTTCAGCATTCAGAGTTTGCGAATTTTTAGATGATTACAAGGAAAGAGCCGACATGATTTTTGATTTCTGGCAAAGCTTTTTGAGAGATATAATGATGATTAAAAACTTAGCAAAAAATTTGATTGTAAATAAAGATATGCAAGAACAGCTTGAAAATATTGCAGTTAAAATGGGTGACAAATATCCCATAATCGCATTAGAACAAACAATTCAGGCAAAACAGATGTTAAAAAGAAATGTAAATTTGCATAGTTTGGGATTAAATCTGTCATTATCTATAAAAAAGAGATTGTATGGCTGATAATTTTAAACAGTTTGTTTGTTGTATTGTAACGGCAAATATGATATAATATAAAAACATACCGCTTTGAAAGGAAAAATGATGATGAAAAGCAAAAATTTTTCTGAGATTACGCCTCAGATAGTAAGTTTGAGTGAAAAGTGCAGGGACAACGGTACGATAAATCCTGACCTGTATTTTAAATATGATGTAAAAAGAGGGCTTCGTGACAGGCATGGAAAGGGTGTATTAACAGGTCTTACCGAAATCGGTGAGGTTAAGTCATATACAATTGACGACGGTGAAATTATTCCGTGCGAGGGTAAGCTTTATTACCACGGTATTGATATTGAAAAGCTGGTTAACGGCTTTGTAGCAGACGGTCGTTTCGGTTTTGAAGAAACAACATATCTACTTCTATTCGGTGAACTCCCGACTAAAAAGGAGCTTAGTGATTTTTGCGACATTTTAAGTGATTACCGTTCGCTTCCGACAAACTTTGTAAGAGATATAATCATGAAAGCTCCGTCGCAGGATATGATGAACACATTGGCAAGAAGTGTTCTTACCATGTATTCCTATGACGAAAATCCTGATGACACCTCTGTTGAAAATGTTTTAAGACAGTGTTTACAGATGATTTCGATATTCCCGCTTTTATCGGTTTACGGTTATCAGGCTTGCAATCACTACTTAAACGGCGACAGCTTATTTATCCACACACCGCCGAGGGAATTATCAATTGCAGAAACTATTTTATATACCTTGCGTGCGGATAAAAGCTATACTCCGCTTGAGGCAAAAATACTCGATACTGCACTTGTTCTTCATGCAGAGCATGGAGGCGGTAACAATTCAACCTTTACAACTCATGTTGTTTCATCATCGGGAACAGATACATATTCGACAATTGCCGCATCACTTGGTTCACTTAAAGGTCCGCGTCACGGTGGGGCAAACAAGAAGGTTGTTCAGATGTTTGCTGACCTTAAAGAAAAGGTTAAGGACTGGACTAATGAAGATGAGGTAAGAGCATATTTACAGAGAATTCTAAACAAAGAAGAATTTGACCGTTCGGGACTTATTTACGGTATCGGACACGCTGTTTACACCATTTCAGACCCAAGAACAAAGGTATTAAAGGGACTTATAAGACCTCTTGCAGAAGAAAAGGGAAGGCTTGATGAGCTGGCACTTTACGAAATGGTTGAAAGAATTGCACCGGAGCTTTTATCTGCAAAGCGTGACCGTGCGGTTAGTGCAAATGTTGACTTTTACAGCGGATTTATTTATAATATGCTGGAGCTTCCTCTGCCTCTTTACACACCGATTTTCGCAATCGCAAGAATCGCCGGCTGGAGTGCTCACAGAGTTGAGGATATTTTAAATTCGGGAAAAATTATAAGACCTGCATATAAAAATGTTCAAAAGCATATGGAATATGTGAAATTATCAGACAGATAAAAATAATCAGGTTGTGACAAAGCGGTTTTAAAATTGTTTTGTCGCAGCCTGATTTTTTATTAAATAAAGTGTTGTCCGGTTATGTAAATTATTCCTGTAACAATCGATTATAAAGCTTATAAAAAAATGACATATTATTAAAGCCTGAGATATATGCCGCTTCCAATATTGTAAACTCTCCGCTGTCAATCATTTTTTTTGCTTCTGAAATTCTGATAATATTTCGGTATTCAATAGGGGATTTGCCTGTATATTCTTTAAAAAGCTTTCTGAAATTCGATTCGCTCATGTAGCACATATCGGAGTAGTAGGAAAGCTTT
>JAZOTP010000082.1:0-29775 GCA_045657705.1 Clostridia bacterium | reverse complement strand
GAAATCAGAAGAAGAGTTCCTGTTGTATTAAACATGGTTGGTCTTAATTATAAAGCAAAGATGCTTCCGCGTGAGCTTTCGGGCGGTGAGCAGCAAAGAGTAGCTTTAGCCCGTGCATTGGTTAATAATCCGTCAATTCTGATTGCGGATGAGCCTACCGGTAATCTTAATCCAAAGACAGCCATGGAAATAATGGAAATATTTGAAAACATAAATAAGATGGGTACAACAATTATTATGGCAACCCACGCAAAGGATATAGTTGACCTGATGAAAAAACGTGTTGTTGAGATTCAGGACGGACATATTGTCAGAGATGAAGTTGGGGGTGAATATAATGATGAGCCTGTCGAAAGTTAAGTATTCAGTGTCTCAGGCAAAGAAAAATATGATAAGAAATGGTCTTATGAGTGTTGCATCACTATTTACCATTACTTGCTGTTTGTTAATTCTTGGTCTGTTTACCATTATGAGTATTAATGTAAATTCCTTTACCGAGCAGATGAAAGATCAGTGTGAGGTTCAGCTTTATATGAACAACGGTATATCTGACGAAAGAATAACCCAAATTGGTGATGAGATTTTAAATGTCAGCAATGTTAAGAGTATTCAGATATACACAAGAGAAGAATTATATGAATATGCAATGAATGATGTTTTCGACGGCAGAGAAGAGCTTATGGGTGATTATAACGAAGAAAACAATCCGTTCAGTGACTCATATAAAATAACTCTGACAGATATTTCTCTGACGGCAGAAACAATTGCTCAGCTTGAAAAAATAGAAGATGTAAGTCATATTGAAAACAAGCAGGATGTCACAAATATCGTTTTATCTGTATCCGATGCAGTCAGAAATCTCAGTATTGTTATTATGATTATACTATTGCTTGTTTCGATTGTTATTATTTCAAATACAGTAAGGCTTACCGTATTTAATAGAAGAAAAGAAATTAATATAATGAAATATATCGGTGCAACCGACAGATTTATAAGAGTTCCCTTTGTTATTGAGGGAGTAATGATTGGAATTATCGGTGCTGTAATATCGTTTGGAGTTATATCATGGGCTTATATTGCACTGTCAAAAGCCTTTGCAAATTCTTCTTTTGATGTTGTAGATCTTGTACCATATATTGAACTTGCACCTGTTCTTGGGATTATGTTTATAGTAATCGGTTGTATCATTGGTATAATCGGAAGTACAATATCCATGAGAAAGTACTTAAAAGTTTAGGAAGTGTTATGATGTTCATGAATAAAAGAAAATTTTGTGCAGTTCTTGCTGCTGTATTTGCTTTTGTTTCAATGTCATCGGTATATGCTGCCAAAAGCGTTTCTGAATTAAAAAAGGAAATGCAGGAAAGAAACGAAAGTTTAAAAGAAAAGGAAAAAGAAATAAACAGTAAAATGGCTGAGAAAAGTGAAGAGATTGAAAAAAGAAACAATCTTGATTTGCAAATTGAAGCCATGCTTGATGATATTTCTGATGTTGAATCTGTAATAGATGAAAAACAAACTGCAATAGATGAAAAGAACACTGAGATTGAAGCAATAAATTTACAGATTGATGAAAATAATGAGCGTCTTAAGGAAAGACTTAAGATAATGTATGAATATGGTACAACCTCATATATTCAATTATTGCTTGAATCAAAAGGTTTATCTGATTTAGTAACAAGATTATCTGTTGTCAAAAGTGTTTATTCGTATGATAAGCAGGTAATCAATGATTTTGTCGAATCCAGACAAAAGGTAGAAGAAGCAAAACAGCTTATAGTAAATGAGCAGAATGAGCAGATAGAAGCAAAGGGCATTCTTGAAGGCAAAAAAAATGAGCTTGAGACATTAAAAGCAGAAAAGCAAAGGATAATTGATTCAATTAACAGTGATATAAATTCATTGAAAAAAGAAGAGCAGAAAATTGAAGATGATTATAACGCGTTGCAAAAAGAATTAAATGAAGCATTAGCCGGCGATAATTCGTCAACTCCGGCATACAAAGGTAACGGTAAGTTTACCTGGCCATCTGCTGCATCAACCAGAGTAACATCAAGTTATGGATACAGAACCCATCCGATTTCAGGAACAAGAAAGCTTCACAGAGGTGTTGATATTGGTGCTCCGATGGGATCTAATGTACTTGCAGCTGAAGCAGGAACTGTTACAACAGCCGGTTGGAATAACAGCTATGGCTATTACATAACGATTAATCATGGAAGTGGATATGTTACCTTGTATGCACACAACAGTAAGCTGTTAGTGTCAAAAGGTGATAAGGTTACTAAAGGACAGGTTATTGCAAAATGCGGATCTACCGGTAACTCAACAGGACCACATATACATTTTGAGGTCAGAGTTAACGGTCAATTGCAAAATCCAATGAATTATTTGTAAAATCAAGTTTGCCGCAGAATATAATTCTGCGGCAATTAGTATATATTTTATATTATTTTCATAAAATATATTAATTTGCTTTAGGAGGCATTATAGTGAAATCTAATTTTAAAACTTCAACAATTGTTATACTTACAGCAGTCATTACCTGCATTTTAACAAATACCGTAAGGGATATAATGTTTGTGAGAGATAACGGTAAAGTAAATAATAAAGTGTCAGATGTTGTAAACATAATTAAAAATTACAGCTTATATGATATAGATGAAGAAAAAATGGCTGATTATGCGGCAGCAGGAGCAGTTCTTTCGCTTGAAGACCATTATTCAAATTATTTTACCAAAGAAGAGTTTAAATCTTTTCAAACTAATCTTTCAAACAGCTTTTTCGGCATTGGTATTGTTGTAACTGTAGATGCAGAGGTTAATAAGATGATAGTTGTTTCTCCGATTGACGGAGGTCCTGCAGCAGCGGCCGGAATATTGACTGGTGATTATATTGTTGCTGTAGACGGCGTTGAATACAACGGTGAACAGATGAGTGAAGCAGTTGCTGTTATGCGTGGTGACAATATTGAGGATAAGGAAGGCACAAATGTAACGGTTACAATCGAACGTGACGGTGAAAGACATGACTATACAGTAGTAAGGGCTGTTGTTGAAAATGATTCTGTTAATGAAAAAATGCTTGAAAATAATATCGGTTATATAAGAATAACTTCATTTAATGCTGATGATGCCGAAACAGAAGATGCTTATGATACTTACAGTGAGTTTAGGGAAAGCCTTGATAAATTAAAGGCTGATGGAATGGAAAAGCTAATTATAGACCTGCGTGGCAATCCGGGTGGAAGTCTTACCGTAGTTAATAAAATTGCAGATGAATTGTTACCTACAGGAATAATAACATACACTGAAACAAAGGACGGAAAACGTTCGGATTATACATCTAAAGAAGGAGCATTAGATATACCTATGGTTGTTTTGGTAAATGGCGGAAGTGCATCTGCATCTGAAGTTTTAACAGGTGCTTTAAAGGATTACGATAAGGCTGAAATAATTGGAACAAAGACATTTGGTAAGGGAATTGTTCAAACCCTGATACCACTTTCTGACGGAAGCGGTGTAAGCGTTACAACGTCTAAATACTATTCACCGAATGGTGTATGTATTCATGGAGTAGGGATTGAACCGGATATTGTTGTGGAAATGGATGAAACTAAACAAATTTCACTTCTTACACCGGAAGAAGATATTCAGCTTCAGAAAGCAGTTGAAGTATTAAACAATAAATAAAAAACTGAATGTAAAAACATTAAAAGGACCTCAAATCTGAGATCCTTTTTTGTGTTTTTAACAACTTATTAATCAAGGCAAATAATGCCGAAATCATTTGCCTGTTCCATTCTTCCGTTTTCGGCAGGCATAGGCCAGTGTACATTATCAAGCAATCCTGTGCCGTTGTCATTAAGAAAACTAAAATGTATTCCCATGTGAAGTCCTTTTTCAGGTTTTGCACCTATTTTGTCCCATGGAAGATATGCAGTTACAATTCTTCCTTTAGGGGTTTCTTCGAGGAAAAGACCTGCTTCTTCTTCGATGTTTGTAATACCGATTATTTCAGGACCTTCCTTAGGAAAACCTATTGTGAAGCCTGATAAACCTCTGAAGCTTTTATTTCTTGTAAGCTTAGGGTCAAAGCTTATGCAAGTACAGTCGGAACGGTACATATAATGTCCTGAAGGAGGGGCAATATGTATTTCATCCACAATATCAAATTTTACATATAAGAATTTTTCATCCCACTTAAACTGTGCTTTTCCGCTGAATACATCTTCGCCGGGATATGGCCTGTTATTTCCAAAGCCTCCGCACTGTTCTTGTGTGTTAGCATAATAAACAGGACACTCTGACCAGTCTTTATCATTGCTTTTTGCAATTGCAATACCTGTTTTCTTATTGTATTCGGAATAACCGCCATTAACAGCATTTATTTCAAAGGAAATGTTAAATATATCGGGAATTTCATCAGGGATTTCCAGACAAATCAAATCCTCGTCTTTTTTTGCACTGACTCTTCCTTTATATTGTACAGGTTCATGTACATTAATATCACATTCAAGGTCTTTTAATAGTTTAACAGTAAGATACCTTTTTCCGTTCATAAATTTAGGTATAACAATGTATTGAATATTATTTTCTACCTTCACAGCCCACATTCTTTCACCCTTATCCCCTTTCCAACGGAAGGGAAGATGAGAAAAGTCAAGCATGGCGGGTAATGGAACAGAATCAAGCGTTATAATTCCGTTTTCATCTGTTTCTAATTCTTTGCATGACATATCATTGTCATAAGGTACAGTTACAGTACCTTTGCCGGGGAATTGTAATTGTGCACTACTGTAAGCGGTCAGAAGATCATTTTTTAAAATAAGCTCATTTTGTTTATCTGTTAATTCTTTTATTTTTTCAAAATAACCCTCTTCAATGAGTGTGTTGACAAGTTCAGGACTTCCGTACAGCTTGCCTGTTTCAACGTGTTCTAAAACGCTTTTTCCTTCTCTTATTGCTTTTTTTATAGATTCAAAAGAATTATCCTCTGCAAAAATAATGGTTCTCATTCCGGGAGCAGAGTCAATTTGCTTTTCGGGAGTACATTCTTTTGTGTAAAGATTAACTTCGTTATCATATATATCATATAAACGATGTGCATCCCAACCGCCGACTAAGGGGAGTTTGTCACCTCTGTTTGCTCTTTTTTCAACCCACTGCCAGTCAGTCACTCTTTCAAGCTGAACAGCGTCGGTATAATCGTTTTCTATTATTTCATCAAGTTCCTTATCTTTAAATGTTGGTTCGGCATCACCGTATGGATATCCGATATGAGCAAGTGCAACGAAACCTCCGCCTTTGTGTATTTTTTGTAATTCTGTACGCCAGTCAGGATTTGCTAAGTTAAAATCCTTGCATGAATTCTGAACAGTTACAACATGACCCCAATCATACATAAGTTCAATGCCTAAGAATACTTTTTTGCCGGGCATCCAGCGTTCAATATCTCTTTTTTCTTTTAACGCTTTTTCACCGAAATCATTATCCATGAGGCATATAAAATCATAGTGAAAATATTGCATTGCCGCCATGAGCAGTGTTGAAACTTCAGTTCCGTTTCTCAGCCAGTGATCATGAAAACCGCCTATTTGAACGGTTATGTTTTTTAATTTCATATTTATCATCTCCGTTTGTTTTGATCGTTGCTTGAATTTTAACACAATTCATATTTAAAGTCAATAACATTAAATAAAATGATTGTTATTGATAAGAAATAAGCGTTTTGTACAAACATAAGTAATTATAAGTTTGAGTATTTACTTGGAGATATACCTGTGTATTTTTTAAAGGTTCTTGAAAAATCGTATATATTTGAGTAGCCCAGAGATTGTGCAATATCTGATATACTGCTGTAGTCACTTTTCAGCATTTCTTTGGCTTTTTTTATACGCAGTGAGTGTATATATGTAATTGGAGACATCTCAAAAATATCGGTGAAAAGCTTGCGGAAATATACTGTACTAAGAGAGGTGAGTGCGGCAAGCTCATCATTTTTAATATTCTTGTTGTAGTTTTTTACAATGTAATCAATTGCCGGTTGAATTTTAGTTTGCTTGCTTGTTGGTAGATAGGTTTTGGGTGCGGTTTCAAGCAGCTTTAAAATGAGTGAATATATTTCCTTTATGCATTCAAGCTTATATAATGGATTTTTTAAAGTTCTTTTATATTCAAGCTCTTTAAATGATTTAAGGATTTTTTCACCGTTTGAGACAGGAAAGGTTAAAATCTTATCATAATTTGCATCTGCTTCAAATTCTATAATTGAAAAATGTCCCTCTTTTGTGCATAACCATTCATATGATAAGCCTTTAGGGAGAATTACAATGTTGTTTATATTGGAAATAACAGTTTCGCCGTTACTAAAATATTTTGTTTCTCCCTCATATTTAATTACAATTGCCCAGCGTGGACGGTTAACTCTTTTGGTTTTTGCATTTTCTTCTGTGTACATTGTGGTTGCGGAGTATATCTTTGTTATAATCAAATCAGTCAAAATATTGTAATCCATATAAATATCCTTTTCTGTAATAAAGTATTAAATGTAATATTATCATATAAAAGATAAAAAGTCAATATTTGTATCAAATATGATAAAATTATCAAATGAGATATTTACATCATAGAATACAGATGATATAATTTTGTTGTTTGATAAACGAGATGTTTTTTGTGAATTCTGATAACATCAAAATAAATACAATTGGAGTGAAAACAATGAAAAAAATAAGAATAGGACAAATTGGAATCGGACATAATCATGGAGAGGGAAAAATGAAAGCTGTACGCAAATTTCCTGAGCTTTTTGAAGTGATTGGTTATGCAGAGGACAACGATGAATGGGTTGAAAAAAGAGGTAAGCTTGACTGTTACAAGGATTTAAAGCGAATGAGTGTAGAAGAAATCATAGAACAGTCCGATGCTGTTTTAGTTGAATGTGATGTGTGGAATCTGACAAAATATGCAAAAAAGTGTATAGATTCGGGAAAACATATACATATGGATAAACCTGCAAGCGGAACATTGGAAGAATATGAAGAACTTTTAAACACTGCAAAAGAAAAGAATCTTGTTGTTCAGCTTGGTTATATGTACAGATACAATCCGGCAATAAAAAAATGTATTGAATTAATAAACAGCGGTGAATTAGGTGAAATTTTTTCAATAAACGCTGAAATGAGTACAAGACATCCGGACACTTACAGAGAATGGTTAAAGCATTATAAGGGCGGAACGATGTATATATTCGGATGCCACTTAATTGATATAATCATAAGTATTCTGGGTGAACCTGAAAATGTGGTATCATTTATCAAACAGAGTGGGTATAACGGAGTAGAAACAGACGATAACTGTTTTGCAGTTTTGGATTATAAAAATGCAACTGCAAAGGTAACGACTGCATCTGTTGAGTATAATGGCTGGGGCAGACGTCAGTTTGTTGTTTGCGGAAGTAGGGGAAGTGTTGAAATTAAGCCTATTGAAGTCCCGACGATTATGACGGTATCAACGTCAAAGAATATAACAAATGATTATGCGGACTGTAAGGAATATATAGACGTTCCCGAAACCCCGTCAGAAATACGTTATGACGAAATGATGAAGGATTTTGCTTCATTTATAAGAGGGGAAAAGGAAAACCCATATACATATGAGCATGAATATACTGTACAAAAGGTATTATATAAAATTATAGGAGGAAGTAATTAATTATGGGAAAAGTAGCATTTATAACTGGAGCAGGCGGTTATATCGGAGGAGAAACCGCACTTACACTTGCAAAAAAAGGAATAAAGATAGCCGTTTGTGATATAAATGAGGAAACAGTTTCAAAAACAGTTGAAAAATAAAGAAAACGGGTGGTACTGCAATAGGATATGTTGCTGATGTATCCGAATCTGCAAGTATTGATGAAGCTATTAATAAAGCTTGTGAAGAATTAGGCGGATTGGATATAATGATTCACATAGCAGGCGGAAGTGCGCGAATTGCAGGAAAGGATGCAAAATATGCACCGCTTGTTGAACAGGAGGACTATGTTATTGACCGGGTTTTAAAGGTAAATCTTTATGGTGCATTTTACGCAAGCCGTGCAGCTGCAAGAATTATGATTAAACAGGGCAGAGGAGGAAAAATTATTAACTTCTCATCTGCGGTAGGCTTAAACGGATTGGTTCACTGTGTTGATTATGCAGCAGCAAAGGGTGGAGTTATGTCATTGACAAAGGCTTTGGCTAAAGAATTAGGTCCATATAAGATAAATGTAAACAGTGTTGCACCGGGCATTGTAATGCGTCCTGAAGAAAACGGAGGAAGTGACAGAGCATTAAATACAAATTTGCTTGGCGAAAAATGTACAGCATCAGATATTGCAGACTTAGTTGATTTTCTTGTTTCTGATAAAGCCCATTTTATTACAGGTCAAACGTATGTTATAGACGGAGGAAGATCCTTGTCTATGAAGGGTTCAGATTGATGTGAGAGATATCTAATGAAAGGATGATTATAGCATGAAAGCGATGTTGGTAAATGATAAACAGGAGTTAGTTATGTCAGAGGTTCAAATGCCTCAGGTAAAGGACAATGAAATCTTAATTGAGATTTATGCTGCTGCACTTAACCGTGCTGATATACTCCAAAGAAAGGGAGCATACCCTTCTCCTGCAGGATGGCCTGAATGGATGGGGCTTGAAGTAGCAGGTGTTGTGAAAGATATGGGAGAAACAGCTTCAAAAGAGAGTAATTTTAAAATCGGAGACAGGGTTTGTGCATTACTTGGCGGCGGCGGTTATGCAGAATATGTATGTGTGCCTTACGGTATGGTTATGCCTGTTCCTGAAAATTTATCCTTTACAGAAGCGGCAAGTATTCCCGAAGCTTATGCAACCTCATATCTTAATTTATTTTATGAAGGAAAGCTAAAAAGCGGTCAGACGGCGTTTATTCCGGCAGGTGCAAGCGGTCTTGCAAGTGTCGCAATACCTATGGCAAAGGCTTTTGGTGCAAGAGTAATAACCTCGGTTTTATCGGATGATATTGCAGAAAAGATAAAACATCTTGGTGCAGATATTATTATAAATTCAACCAAAGAGGATGTATCGGAGATTTTGAAAAAAGAAGAAGAAAACGGACACCCTGTTAATATGTCCATGGATTGCCTGTGTGGTGAAACTTTAGGTAAGAGCTTGCCGTATATGGCAGAGGGAGGATATTGGGTTGTTATTTCTACTTTGGCAGGAACAGAAACAAACATTTTACTTCGTCCGCTTTTAACTAAGGGACTTCATCTTGTTGGAAGTATGTTGAGAAAGCGAACTTCAGAAGAAAAAGCACAGCTTCTAAATGAATTGGTAACTAAAGTATGGCCGAAAATTGAAAGCGGAGAAATGAAACCGTCAATTTATAAGGTACTCCCATTATCTAAGGCTAATGAGGCACACGCTATACTTGAAAAGGGAGAAAATATAGGAAAGGTAGTTCTTACAGTCAGGGAGGAAAACTAATTGAAGAAGAGGAATATTTTATTGCCTGCACTTCTGGTAATGCTGTTATGGGGTTCTCTTTTTCCTATGGTAAAGCTTGGTTATAAAGCGTGTGAAATTGTAACTACAGGAGATATATTGTTCTTTGCCGGGGTCAGGTTTACTATTTGCGGAGCGATTATATGTTTGTATAGCTTATTTAAAAATAAAAAAAGCTTTACTGATGTAAAATCATCACTGATACCAATATTACTTGTGGGTGTTTTTTCAATTATTCTTCATTACAGCTTTACATATACAGGACTTAACCTCACAGACAGCTCAAAAACTGCAATTTTAAAACAGATAGGTGCATTGTTTTATGTATGCTTTTCTGCACTTTTCTTTAAGGATGATAAACTGACATTGAAAAAAATGATAGGTGTTATTCTTGGTTTTGTCGGAATCGTTGCAATTAATGCATCAAGCGACGGTATAAGCTTTCAGATGGGTGATGCGTTTATAATTGCAGCATCATTTTGTACGGTGTTTTCAAATGTTATCAGCAAAAAGGTGTTTGATAAGGTTGAACCTGTAACCGCTACAGGCTGTTCACAGCTTTTCGGGGGAATAGTTCTTTTGATTACAGGTGCAATGATGGGCGGAAGTATGAATATAAATTCATCAGAGGCTATTGGAGTTATGACATATATTTGTTTTGCATCAATATTTGGTTATTGTATATGGTTTGTTACGGTAAAAAAAGGAGAGCTTTCAAAGCTGTTTATTATTAAATTTGCAGAACCTGTTTTTGCAAGCTTATTCGGTGCAGTGCTTTTAAATGAAAATATATTCAGATGGCAATATGCAGCAGCATTTGTATTAATAGCATCGGGAATATTTGTATCACAAATGAAATCATATAAGAAGTAAGAAAAAGAATCATATTGTAATCTGTTTGATAATTAAAATCATTTTGTTTAAAAAATATATGATTTTATATATTTACTTTTTTATTATTTAATGGTATAATTTTATAAATAATTTACTATAAATAAGGAGATGCCTCACATGAAAATACAATATCTTGGCACAGCGGCTGCAGAGGGAATACCTGCAATATTTTGTGAATGTGACGTATGTAAAAAGGCAATAAAAAAAGGCGGAAAGGAATGGAGAACAAGATCACAGGCTTTGATAGACGGAAATATCCTGATTGATTTTCCGGCTGATACATATATACATTCTCTGCAATATAATATCGACCTTACAAAGACAACTCATTGTTTGATTACACACTCGCATTCGGACCATCTTTACGAAAAGGATGTTGCCATGAAAATTCCGGGATACAGTCGGTCTGATTCTATATTTAATTTTTACGGACTTGACGGAACAATGAAGAAACTAAACGATTATCTTTCCGGTATAAAGCTTGGAAAAACAGACTTTGTTACATTCAATGCGCTGGATTTGTATAATCCGACAGAAATTGTAGGGTATAAAGTTACAGCCTTGAGGGCAATACATGATGTTACAGCATTTCCGTGTATTTATATAATTGAAGATAAAGAGGGAAAAAGATTGCTTTACGGTCATGATACTAATTATTTTTGTGATGAAGTGTGGGATTATCTGGAGAAAAATAAGTTAAGACTTGACTTTGTTTCTCTTGACTGTACTCAGGCAAATGATCCTAAAATGATGTATGTCGGACACATGAATTTAAATGACAATGTAAAAACCGCAAAGCGATTGAGGGAAATAGGCTGTGCGGATGAAAAGACAATATTCTGTTCAAATCATTTTTCACATAACGGTAAGGATGTTTTGTATGAGGATTTCTCGAAGCTTGCTCAAAAGGAAGGATTTATAACCTCGTATGACGGAATGACAGTTGAATTTTAATTATAAATAATATAGCTTATTATGGTCTTTTGAGTGAATTATATGTTCTGATTTTGATAATTCTTGTTTTGAGATTGAAGTAGTTTATAAAAACCACTATGTTTTATAACATGGTGGTTTTTCTGTATGCTGACGCTCTTGTTCTGTATTCTGTAGGAGATACGCCTATAATGGATTTAAAAGTTTTATAAAAATACTGAAAGCTTTTAAATCCGACTTGTTCTGAAATTTTTGATACTGTAGTTGACCCTATTACTAAATAGTGACACGCACGGTTGATTCTTATATAATTTTTATATTCAGTTGGGGTGGAGTGCATAGTTTCTTTAAACAGCTTTCTGAAATAAGGCTCGCTCAAATTACACATATCTGCCAACTCTTTTGTTGCATAATCATATCTGAAATTATTTTTTATGAACTGAATAGCCGGAGTGATTGGGAGTGATGAGCCTGTTGAGTCTGTAATACTTATCTGTGTTGAAATAATACCGTCTAAAAGTGAATAAAACAGAGAATATTGTCTTATAAAGTGCTTTGGGGTTGATGAGAAACATAGAACCATTTCTGTAATTATATTCAAAATATTTGCCGGTGTAGAATTAAAAATGGACATCGGTGCATCTGATAAGATTATTTCTTCATCACTTGGGTTTTCATTCATTGTGAAGAAAATTTTTATATATTCAAATTCTTCATCAGTGTTAAAAAACGGGTCAATGCCGGTGGGAATATAGAAAAGAGAATCCGGGTAAATCTCGTAAATCTGACCGTCATAAATATAATTTGCATATCCTTTTATGGCATACAAAAAATGGCCGTATGGAGTGCCAGGATAGTGAAAATCATTGACCTCTAAATTGGGTTTTATATGTACGGCCCGAAAATATTTAATAATTACCGGAAAATATTTTATTTCCTGCAGAGATACCACTTTCATTGCAAATAGTCCTTTTTATTTAATTATATAAAAAAAATACAGCATTGTCAATTCAAAAATACAAAAGTTGTTCGTTTTGTATTTATAATTCGCTGTTTTGATGATATGTTTTGACTTTTATGTATGTTAAAATTATATTATAGCAAATATTAAATCGGAGGAATTTATTATGAAAATGAAAAAACTTTCTTCATTATTACTTTCTGCAAGTGTTCTTTTATCTGCATTGCCTTGCAATATGGTAAGTGCTGCAGAAGAAACAGTAACAGAAACTGATATTGTTTCGATACCTGTGGGTATTGTTGACAGTGGTTTTGTAAATGCCGACAGAACGTACACAAGAAGCGGTGGTTCAGGTTTTATCACCTACGGCTCAATTAAAGAATACAGCGAGGTGACAACAGAAGAAGTAACAGCAGAAGACGTAACAGCATCAACAGTATATACAAGAACATATACAAGCGGTAATAAGTTTTTGGCTATAAACGGACCTGATTTTATTGCGTCAGAATTATGGAAAAAACCGTGGACAGACGTTGTTACAACAACAACAGCTAAAATATATCAAAACACACTCACATTAGACAATGTTGATTATAAAATTGGTATACCTTTCAGCAATAAAAGCTTTAATACTAAAGCGGGATATAAAAGCATGGTGAATACATCAAGCGAATATTCGGGAGACGGAACGACTAATCCGTATTATCGCACATATGACGTTGAAGACGGTTATTACAGCGGTGTATCCTTCCTGGGAGGAGCACAAAATAATTATAAACCGTATATACGTTATGTGTACGAAGATGAAACAAAATCAAACTGGGTTCAGTTGGATGCACCTAATATAAATCCGGACAGTGCTGATACAACGCACGCACATATTGCAGTGAAATCAAACCTGTTCCAAAGAGTAACAGAAACTCCGCAGACATCAACTGACGGTACAACATGGACAAGCGGAACAAAAAGCGGAAATATTGATACAAATGCAAGCGAGTTTGAGGATATAGCACCTACATTTTATCTTTATAAAATAGATGATACATCGGCAGATGTAAATAAAAAAATGACAGCTGTTGAAATTCTTGCTCATAACGGTAAGGTTCAGAGTGATTTATCACTTGACCCGGTTAAGGGCACTAACTGGAGATATGCCTTATTATTTGTTGGCATGACAATGCTTTCTAATGAAGAAGGCATGAATAACGGCTGTATTACGGATTTAAAGGATTTGTGGGCAGAGAAGCCTGCTGAATTTACAGGAAGCGATGAGAATTTAGATTGGTTCGGTGAATTAAAAACAGTGTATGAAAAAATCAACGTTGAGTTGATTACAAATACCGAAGATATGAATTTACTCACAGAAATTGAGGGATATATAAAGGACAGTGAGGATTATTTAACTCCTGTTTACAGATGGTTAGAACCCTCTGATTTTGCTAACAGGGAAAATTGGTTTTTAGAAGAGGGAGATACATCTACACCGGCTGCAACAGAAACAGGTCTTGGAATTGAACCGAATGGATTTAAAGCATTAAACACAGAAGAGGCTTATTGGCAAAATGAATGGGCAGACGGTGTAACAGAAAATATTTTAACCTTCAGAGATTATAAATATAAAATAAATCTTGACACAATAGCAGGAAATATGGTAGCATTTAAGGCTAATAAAATAGCAACCGGTAAAAATTCACCGAAAGGGGACATATCATCTTTAAGCGATTTATATTACAGATTTAAAGTTCCGACAGGTTATTATGAAGGCATAAGCTTTTTGGGTGGAACTGATTACAGAACTGAATTTATGGCGGCTGTTCGCTTGAATTATGCTGACGGAAGCACAGAATTTATAGATACAGACCTTTTAAGACTTCAAACCAAAGGAAGTAAATCTGACTACATACAGCTTGACCAGACCTCAATGAATTCAGAAACAAGTCTGGTTGCCGCAAATGGCTCATCGTTATATCTTCATCAGGTCAATTTGGATGCTGATCCGACAAAAGTTTTAAAATCTATTGATTTACCGGTACAGGATGTTTTTATTACCGACGGTGTAATTACAGGTGATGGAAATACAAAATATACAAGATATAACTATTCATGGCTTGGAATAGGATTGAAAACAAACAAACACCTTGCTGATATTTCTGCTAAAAATTTTGTTGAAATTGCTGAAATAAACAGTAGTAATGAGGGTGAAAAAATAATTTGTGATGTCAGACTTTTAAATGGTGTATCAGAGACACTGATAACAAAGGAAAATATTGTTTTATATGATGTATACGGAAACGTTGACAAGAATTACACTATCAATATAACCGAAAAAAACAACGAAGGGTATGTAACAAAATTTGAGGCTGTTGTTCCGAACGCTGTATCGAATCAATATTGTAAGCTGAGTATAACATTAAAAGATGCACATAAAGAATATTATATCAAAAAAGGTAATATAGCAGCTGTTGAAACTGTAGTTTATAACAGTGAAAATACAGAGATAAATTCTTTCAGCAATGAAGCAACAGCATATTTTGGTGTAACAGTCAAAGGCACTGTGAATGCAGATTATAACACTATGACAGCAATTTATGATTCGGATTCAAAGCTTTATGCTGTGACCAAGATGTGCTCAGGTACTCTTACAAGTGAAGCGGAAACATTTACAACTAATGAAATAACTTTGCCGAATGCAGACTGCACAGGCTGGACTTATAAAACCTTTGTATGGGATAAGAACAACGACATGAAGCCTTTGAACTCAACAAACAACCTGTTCGGATTGAATTTTAAACTTGACATCGTTGAAGGAGCAAACGAAAACATCGATGCATTCCCTGTATTTAAAAGACTTACTACCGGAAGAACATATCAAATTCCCGGCTTTAATGAAACCTATGTTCCGCAAGGGGTTGCATACAGAGAAGATACAGATCAGATTTATGCATCGGGATATTTTAAAGACCAAAGGAATTCTGTTATATATGTTTTTGATGCAAAAACCGGGGAATATGTAAATGACTTTAAATTGTATTATAAAGACGGAACTGACTGTAAAGCGCATGCCAGCGGTGTAACATTTACTAAAAATTATATGTATATGGTTTCAGGTAAAAATCTTGTGAGAGTAAAAATTTCAACTATTGATAAAACACCAAAAGGTGGAAATTTGCAATTTGAAGAAACGATAAAATTGGGTGTGGGTGATGCAAATTCTATTTCCTTCTGCGATTACTCGAATGGATATTTATGGACGGGAGAATTTTTTGATGATTCTGATGATATCTACAATGACCCTGCAACGGAAGAATATGAAGCATTTTTTTATGCTTATAAGATTGATGAAGAAACAGAAGAAGAGTTTAATCCTGAAAATAAGACAGGAGAAACAGCGGATTATGTGCCGGATATACTTTGGTATATGCCGACAAGACGTGTTCAGGGTGCAACATCATGGAACGGTAAACTTTATCTGAGTGCATCCCGCGGACCTGCAGACAGTATTTTATATTCATATGAAATACCAAATCCGGAGGACGCAACAGAGTTTTATGCTGTTGACGGTAAGCAAGTACCGTTCTTTACCCTTAATGCAACACAGGAAATTCTGATGCCCTCAATGTCTGAGGATTTAGCAATGAACGGCAGCAAGCTTCTGATAAACTTTGAATCGGGAGCATTATCCTACAGAAATTATAAACATAAAATGTTTACAGACAGCATTTGGGAAATTGATTTGAGTGAACTTGAATAATATAAAGTAAAATTGAGAAAGAATGATTTAACGTAAATCGACAAAAACCACCGTGTAATGTTTATACATGGTGGTTTTTGTGTGACGAAATGACAAAAATACAATATGTAGTAACCTGTTGATTGACTTTATCTCAAAAATTTGGTATAATAAACTAAATAACCATGTTATAATAAAAACATACGAGAGGAGATGATTTTGTGTCTGTAAAGAACTATTCACAAATAGCACCGCAAATTTATACGTTGGCTGATTTGTGCGAGAAAAACAGCAATATTGACCCGGCATTATATGAGGTGCATAAGGTCAAACGCGGATTAAGAGACATTGACGGGAAAGGTGTTGTTACAGGGCTTACCGAAATATCTACCATTATTTCATCAAAGATTGAAAATGGTGAGAGTGTTCCTTGTGACGGTGAATTGTATTACAGAGGTATAAATGTTAATGATTTGGTTGACGGATTTACTAATGATGCAAGATTTGGTTTTGAAGAAACTGCATATTTGTTATTGTTCGGTGAATTGCCAAACGAGAGAGAACTTGCTGATTTTGTGAAATTACTTGTTGATTACAGAAAACTACCGACAAACTTTGTTCGTGACGTTATTATGAAAGCACCTAATGAAGATATAATGAACTCATTGGCAAGAAGTGTGCTGACTTTGTATTCATATGATAAAAATGCAAATGACATAAGTATTCCTAATGTATTAAGACAGTGTGTTGAGCTTATTTCAAACTTTTCATCATTAGCTGTATATGCATATCAGGCATACAGACATTATATAAAGGGAAGAGGATTGTATATCCATAATCCAAGCTCAAAATTGTCTACAGCTGAAAATATTTTAAGATTATTGCGTCCAGACAAATCTTTTACAGAGCTTGAGGCAAGACTTCTGGATATGGCACTTGTTCTTCATGCAGAACATGGGGGAGGTAATAATTCAACCTTTACAACTCATGTTGTAACTTCATCGGGAACAGATACCTATTCATCAATTGCGGCGTCTTTATGTTCTTTAAAGGGACCGAAGCATGGCGGGGCAAATATTAAGGTTAAGCATATGATGGAGGATATTGCAAAGAATGTTTCTGATAAGAATGATGACGAGGAGATTAGTGCGTATCTTACTAAAATATTAAATAAAGAAGCATTTGATAAATCCGGTCTTATTTACGGTATGGGTCATGCAGTTTATTCATTGTCAGACCCGAGGGCAAATATATTTAAAAAATATGTTGAAAGGCTGTCCGAGGAAAAGGGCAGACATGATGAATTTATTTTATATAACAATGTTGCAAGAATTGCGACCGATGTTATAGCCAATAAACGCCGTATATATAAAGGAGTTAGTCCAAATATTGATTTTTACAGCGGTTTTGCATATTCAATGATGGATATGCCGGAAGAACTTTATACACCATTGTTTGCAGTTGCAAGAATTGCAGGCTGGAGTGCGCACAGAATTGAAGAGCTTATTAATGCAAATAAAATAATAAGACCGGCATATAAATCAGTAGCTGATGCAAGAGATTATATAAAACTTGAGGACAGATAAAAATGGGGGTGTTGCATTTGCACCCCCCCATTTTTGAATTTGTATAATTAGGCTTTGTTAACTGAACCGAATAGTTCCATCTTTTCTTTAACAATTTCTTTAATAGCTTCACAGCCCGGTGCTAAAAGCTTTCTTGGGTCAAAGCCCTTACCCTGTAAGTCTTTGCCTTCTTCGATATACTTTCTTGTAGCAGCCTGGAAATAAAGCTGACATTCGGTATTAACGTTAATTTTAGCAACACCTAAAGAAATTGCTGTTTTAATCATATCAGCAGGGATTCCTGTACCACCGTGTAAAACTAACGGTAAGTCGCCGATTAAGTTTTTTGTTGCTCCTAAAGCGTCAAAGTCGAGACCTTTCCAGTTTTCGGGATATTTTCCGTGAATGTTTCCGATACCTGCAGCAAGGAAATCAACACCTAAGTCAGCAATTGTCTTACATTCGTTAGGGTCTGCAATTTCGCCTGCACCTACAACGCCATCTTCTTCACCGCCGATTGAACCAACTTCTGCTTCGATTGAAATACCCTTGTCGTGGCAGATTTTAACCAATTCGGTTGTTTTTGCCTTATTTTCATCAATAGAAAAATGTGAACCGTCAAACATTACAGATGAGAAACCTGCGTCGATACATTTAATACAAGCATCGTATGAACCATGGTCAAGGTGGAGAGCAACAGGAACGGTGATGTTCATGTCCTCAATCATAGCTTTAACCATTGCAGCAACGGTTTTAAAGCCTGTCATATACTTTCCTGCACCTTCAGAAACACCGAGAATAACCGGTGAATTGTTTTCCTGTGCGGTTTGCAGGATTGCCTTTGTCCATTCGAGATTGTTGATGTTGAACTGTCCTACGGCATATTTGCCTGCAACAGCCTTTTGTAACATTTCTGTAGCTGATACTAACATGATATGTTTTCCTCCTTAAAATTATCTATCAGAAATTGCATTGCAATTATCTTGCGTTTTAAATTATAAAATGGTTTGTACTGAGCAGTTTATCCAGAAGCTCGCTGTCTATATCAAAATTTATTTCATTATCACAGTTTTTACAGGTAAGTGAAATACTGTCGGCATTTAGCTGAATTGCAATATTGCTGCTGCCGCATGAACATGATATACTTTCCTTTCGTGCAAGCTCGTTTATTCTTTCAAATATTTCAAAAAGCAAATCAAGCTCATCTTCGTCAAAATCTTCCTCTGCCATAAGTCCGGAAACCATATCAATCTGTGCCTGATATTCAGAGGAAAGTTTTTCTGAATTCTTTCCTACAAATAAAATACCCATTCCTGTATTATTACAGTTTAAAATGAAAAATTCTTTATTCCAGAGAGTTTTTGATGATATAGTAAAGCTATGAGTTTCTGAACAAATCGGACATACAATTGAAATCTTATATTTGTCCTTTATGGATTTTACTGTGATTACGGGAATACTGCACATATCATTTGTGCATGATATTTCAACTGCTTTATTTTTAGGAAATTGAAAGGCAGTAATTCTTCTCTCCGATACTGCGGAGCAGTTTGGACAGTAATATAATATTGATTGAGAAAAATCTGAAATCATATTTTACCCCGCTTTACTGATTTATTTATAAACCGATTTTGTTTTCTCTTGCATAAAAGAACAGATACTGCTGAGCATATCCGCCCAAATCCATGAACTTTTCTTCTGCAAAACTACGTATTGTGTCATTGGTTTGTTCTTCGTCAAAATAACAGTATTCCATGATTCTTTTAATCCATACATCAACAGGGAAGCTGTTTCGCTTTGCAAGACCGAATAAAAGTATACAGTCTGCAACCTTGTTTCCGATTCCCTTGATTTTCAAAAGCTCTTTTTTGGCATCATCATAATCAAGTGATGAAAAGCTGTCTTGAGTCAAACCGTTGTGAAACGCTTCTGCCGCCGCTAATATATATTTATCTCGAAAACCTGCTTTAATCGGAGCAAGCTCCGAAAGGCTTAATGAATATATTTTTTCGGGTGTGGGAAATGCATAGTAGGTATCTTGCATATACTCAATTTTATCACCATAAAGCCTGCAAAGCTCTGAAATTATTTTTTTTATTCTTGGTATATTATTGCTTGCGGAAATTATAAAGGAAACTACACATTCCCATAATTCCTGATTTAAAATTCTGATACCTTCGCCGTAGCCTATTGCTGATTTTAAAATATCATCAGTACAAAGGCGTGTTTTTATATCGGTATAGTTTGTATCAAAATCAAAATAATTATACCATATATTTTCAAAATCAGCTTGTGATGTGTCAAATAAGGTAACAGAGTTGTCCGGATTTTGAATTATTTTTAGGGCTTTGCCGTGTGCAACGCCTATATAACTTCCATCCGAAAGCCTGTCCCAACGGAAACACTGACCGCATTCAAAAATATGCTCTAAGCTGAAGTCTGAAAGATTTGTAATTACCAAATTATTGTTTTTAGATTGAATATTCATAACAAATTAATTATAACATACCAAATTTAATATATCAATATTAATCTGTAAAATTTGTATAAATTTGTACAAATTTATAGACAAAAGTTTTATTTGTGGTATAATATACTCAAAGGAATTTTTGCTGTACATTGGTAAAAATGAATATAAAATTAATTTTAGTATAAAATTAAAATAATATAGAAAACAGAAAGGAAGACTAAAATGACAGACAAGGAATTATATGAAAAATTAAGCTACAAGACAAAAAATGTGTACCATGAGCTTGACGCTGATGAAACAAAGAAAATGTTTGAAATGTGTGACGAGTACAGAGAATACTTAGACAACGGAAAAACCGAAAGAGAATGTGTTAAAATTTCGGAGGAAATGGCAAAGAAAAACGGATTTGTGCGAATAGAGGAAAAGGAAAAGCTCGTACCCGGTGACAAGGTTTATACCATAAACAGAGATAAAAATATTTTTCTGGCTGTAATAGGTACAGATGCACCTGAAACAGGATATAACATTGTTGGGGCACATCTTGATTCTCCGCGTCTTGATTTAAAGCAAAATCCGTTGTATGAAAGTGATGAAATGGCATTTTTAAAGACTCACTATTATGGCGGTATCAAAAAGTATCAGTGGACAGCGATACCTCTTGCTCTTCATGGTGTTGTGTATACCCGTGAGGGGGATAAGGTTGAGATTAATATCGGTGAGAAGGATACAGACCCTGTATTTTGTATAACTGATTTATTGCCTCATCTTGCTAAGGATCAGATGGCAAAGAAAATGAGTGAGGGTATTGAGGGTGAAGCATTAAATATCCTGATTGGCGGTATGGGAGTAAAATGTGAAGATGTATCAGAAAAGGTGAAATACAAAATATTGAGCATATTAAATTCACTCTACGGTATACATGAAGAAGATTTCCTGTCAGCGGAACTTGAGGTAGTTCCTGCATTTAAAGCAAGAAATGTAGGACTTGATGAAAGCTTTATAGGCGGATACGGACAGGATGACAGAGTTTGTGCATTTACTTCATTAAAGAGTATTTTTGATATTGAAGAACCTGAAAAGACAGCTGTTTGTTTCCTTGTTGATAAAGAAGAAATCGGTTCTGTCGGAAATACAGGCATGCTATCAAAGTATTTTGAAATGATGCTTACAGAGCTTACTGTAAAAATAATGGGCAAATATGATGTTTTGAGTGTAAATAAAGCTATTTCATATTCAGCATTTTTATCATCGGATGTCGGTGCGGCAGTTGACCCTAATTATTCAAGTGTTTACGAAAAGAGTAATTCGGCATTTGCGGGCAGAGGTATGATTTTAATGAAATATACAGGCTCAAGAGGTAAATCGGGAGCGAGTGATGCCTCAGCTGAATTTGTACATGAAATTACAAAAATCTTTAATGAAAACGGAATAATCTGGCAGGCAGGCGAGCTTGGTAAAGTAGACCAGGGCGGCGGCGGAACAATTGCAATGTATATCGGAAATATGAATATGAATGTAATAGACTGCGGAGTTCCTGTGTTAAGTATGCACGCACCGTTTGAAGTGACTGCAAAAAGTGATATTTATATGGCATATAAGTCATACATGGCATTCTTTAATAACAGATAAATGGCAAACGCCGGCTTATTTCAGCCGGCGTTTGTATTCATGTGTGCTGCAATAGGAATGCACTTGTTATTATCATGTTCAATTGATTATTTTACAAAAAAAGAGTATGTGTTTTTTATAATAAGTGTATAAGTAGAATCAGGATATAATGATACCCAAAGCTTCTGGAAAGGTTTATTCCTGTTTTCTTTCAATAATAAATCAACAGTACCGCTTTTTATCGGGAATTTATCAGATTCTGAGTTCCTTAAAAGAGTATCGGTTATTAAATTGTCATCGGAATATACAGAAATTACAGGATATGATGTATTATTGATAAAACTGATATAAGATACCATATGATATACCTCCTTATCCTATGATACAGAATATGTCAGGTTTACATAAGATGTTACAAATAAAAATCTGACGGTATAGTCAGCTTTGTGATAAATGGCGTATAAAGATTGAGTGGGATTATATGTAAAAAGCAGGTAAATTTATTTAAAAAGAACAAAAATACATTTGTATGTTAATTAATTTAAGATGTCAAATTGACTCTTTAAAAATTTTTTGGTATAATATGCAATAGTTGTTTTATGTATACAAAATTTGATGTGACTTATAAATTTTATTTTACAAAAAATGAAATGGAGAAAATTTACTGAAAATGAATAAAAGTATTGCAAAAGATTTTACACATGGAAATATTTCAAAACAATTGCTATGGTTTACACTGCCGTTCATGGCTTCGAATGCTTTGCAGGTGTTATACAGTACAATAGATATGATGATTGTGGGGAATTATGTTGGTACAGCAGGACTTTCGGCTGTATCACTGAGCAGTCAGATTGTTAATTTTGCTACCATGGTATGTCTTGGTGTTTCAAATGCCGGGCAGGTATTGGTTTCCCAGGCAATCGGTTCGGGAAAAATTAATAAAATGAATCATATTATCGGCACACTTTTCAGTTTGCTTTTGATTTTAGCACTCGTTTTTTCCGGTATTATTATTTCTTTCAGATACGGTATTTTAAATCTTATGAATGTTCCTCATGAATCGTATGAAATGGCAATGGAGTATCTTGTTGTTTGTGCTTGCGGTTTGATTTTTACAGCCGGTTATAATATGGTTTCTGCTGTATTAAGAGGTATGGGTGACTCAAAAAGACCTCTTTTGTTTATTGTTATAGCGTCTGTAATCAATCTTGTTTTAGATATTTTGTTTACGGGGAAAATGGGCTTTGGTGTGGCAGGTGCTGCATGGGCAACGATTATAGGACAGGCAGTATCATTTTTATTTTCACTTTATTATTTGTACCGTCACAAGCAGGCTTTTGGATTTGATTTTGATAAGAAAAGCTTTTTAATTGAGAAAACATATGCGCGTATGATTATAAGTATAGGTACACCTATGGCAATTCAATCGGGATTTATTAACTTATCCATGCTGTTTGTTAATGCAATTATTAATCAGGTTGGTGTTGTTGCTTCTGCAACCTTTGGTGTTGGTGTGCGAATTGATGATATAGTAAATAAAATTTCACAGGGAATTCAACACGCTGCTATGCCTATGATTAGTCAGAATATTGGTGCAAATAAGCAGGAACGTGCTAAAAAAGTGGTTTACTGGGCATGGTTTTATTCGTTTTTGTTAACATTATTCTTTATGATTCTTTACATAGTCTTTGGAAAACAATTGTTTATGCTGTTTTCTGATGATGTTAATGTACATGAAATGTCAAAAACCTTTATAAAAGCAATTTTGTGGATGTTTCCTGCATTTGCGGTTATGAGAGGCAGCGGAGCGTTTGTTCAGGGAATCGGTCATGCACGGCTCAGCATGGTACTTGCTTTGCTTGACGGTGTGTTTCTGAGAATAGGATTAAGCTGGCTTTTCGGTATAGTTTTTGAATGGGGCTTTTTTGGTTTTGTTCTCGGATATGCTCTTGCACCGTATGGATATGCTTTGCCCAGTATGATATATTTTGTATCGGGCAAGTGGAGAAAACGAAAAACACTTGCAGAAGATATATGATAAATATAACTACGGACAAGATGAGATACAGAAAATAGCAACAGAATATATTTCAGAGAATGAAACTTTGGAAAAATTAATAAAGCAGTAAAGATGAAATAATGGTATTTTAAGGAGAATACATCAGTGATAAAAAATTATATTTTTGATTTTGGAAATGTATTGGCGGAATTTTATCCGGATAGATTGACCGCACCTTTTGTCAAGGACGAAAAAATGAAAAAAATTATAAGTGATATAGTATTTGACCGTATTTATTGGGATAAATTAGATAGCGGCAGTATCACAGATGATGAAGTAAGGGCTGAAATACGTAGCCGTGTCCCCGAAAGTCTGGGTGACCTTGCCTGCAGAGTATTTGATAGCTGGATAAGCACTATAACTCCTGTTGAAAATATGCAGCAATTGATTTATGATATACATAAAACTGAAAAGAAACTGTATTTGTTATCAAACATCAGCATAGGTTTTGCGAACAGTTACAGCAAGGTAAAATGGATAAAAGAACTTTTTGATTGTTTTGATGGATTGGTTTTGTCCGGAACTGTAGGCATGGTGAAGCCGGATGGTGACATTTTTGAGCATTTACTTAAAAAATTCAACTTAAAAGCGGATGAATGTCTGTTTATTGATGATAATGAAAAAAATATCCAGGGAGCAAAGTCTGTCGGAATAGAGGGATATTTGTTCGATGGAGATGCAATGAAATTGAGAAAGTATCTTGGTATTTAAGTTTGTCATAAAGTTAATTGGTATAGGATTTGCAGGGAGTACCGATGCAGCGAGCAACGTTTCGTGACTATATAAAGCAAAACAAATGGATATTGTTATACTATGCCTGGGTGTAAATGACATAATGCAGGGAAAAACTGCTGATGAAATTATATCATGCCTTGAAAAGATAGTTAAGTTATTGATTGCGTCAGATGTAAGGGTTATAATACAAAGTGTTCCGCCCTTTGATTATTCAGGGGAAAATATAAAAAAATGGAATACGGTTAATAAATATAAAGGATAATCTTTCAAAAATAGCGTACGGTTACTTTGATAATATTCCTGTTTTGGGAAAAAGTATCTCTGAGCCACAAAAGGCAAAATACGGAGGACATCCTGACAATGAGGGCGTCAAGGTATGGGCAGATGCTTTGTATGATTATATTTCAGAAAATAATTTAATCTGATAAAGAGAATTATTTAAGGAAAACAATTCTAAAGATGTTGCTTGTTCACTTGACATTTTGTGTGTTTTATGGTATATTAATTCGTAATGAGTTATATACTCTTATCTTGCTCACGGGTAAGAATCTGCATATATTTAGTGGGCGGAAAGGTAATGAAAGATAAATGAAAAGAGAATTAATAAGAAGTATTTATGAAAATCTTGAAGCTTATGGTGACAAAACCGTTATTTTGGGTGGCTGGGCAAGAAGTATTCGTGACAGTAAGGCTTTTGGATTTATTGATTTGAATGACGGAAGCTGTTTTAAATCAGCACAAATTGTATTTGAAAGAGATAAAATTGAAAATTATGATGAAATTGCAAAACAGAATGTAGGTGCATCATTAATCATTGAGGGTGTTGTAACATTAACTCCCGAAATGAAGCAGCCGTTTGAAATCAAGGCTGTAAAAATTGAGGTTGAGGGAACATCTACACCTGATTATCCGCTTCAGAAGAAGAGACATACTCTTGAATATCTGAGAGAACAGGCATATTTGAGACCGAGAACAAATCTTTTTTCTGCTGTGTTCAGAGTGAGAAGTGAGGTTGCATTTGCAATTCATAAGTTCTTTAATGAAAGAGGCTTTGTATATGTTCATACTCCGCTTATTACAGCATCAGACTGTGAGGGAGCAGGTGAAATGTTCAGAGTTACAACTCTCGATATGGATAATATTCCAAGATGTGAGGATGGAAGCATTGACTGGACACAGGATTTCTTTGGTAAGAGTGCAAATCTTACCGTATCCGGTCAGTTAGAGGGTGAGACTTATGCAATGGCATTTGGAAACATCTATACTTTCGGACCAACATTCCGAGCTGAAAATTCCAATACTGCACGTCATGCTGCTGAATTCTGGATGATTGAACCTGAAATAGCATTTGCAGACTTAAATGACAATATGGAGCTGGCATGGGATATGATTAAATATATTATAAACCATGTTTTGACAAATTGCCGTCAGGAAGTTGAATTCTTCAACAGCTTTGTTGACAAAGGTTTGCTTGAAAGACTTGAAAAGCTTGCTGTAAGCGATTATCAGAAGGTAACATATACAGAAGCTGTTGAACTACTCAAAAAGAGTGGTGAGAGCTTTACTTTCCCTGTTGAGTGGGGCTGTGATTTACAGACAGAGCATGAAAGATATTTAACAGAAAAAATATTCAATAAACCTGTTTTTGTTATTGATTATCCGAAGGAAATTAAATCATTCTATATGAGATTGAACGACGATAATAAGACGGTTGCCGCTATGGACTTACTTGTTCCGGGTGTTGGTGAAATTATTGGAGGAAGTCAAAGAGAAGAAAGAATGGATGTTTTGACATCAAGAATGAAGGAATTGGGCTTAAAGGAAGAGGACTACAGCTGGTATATCAATCTTCGTAAGTACGGCGGAACCAAGCACGCAGGTTACGGTCTCGGTTTTGAACGTATTATAATGTATTTGACAGGAGTTTCAAATATCCGTGATGTTATTCCTTATCCGAGAACTGTAGGTAATGCAGAGTATTAATAAATAAAATATTGACATTATTGAATATACATTATATAATGTTATAATGAGCTGGTATAGTTACAGTACATTATAACTCTTATTATAATTATTTTACACAGGAGGGTTAGTATGGAATGTATTTTGCTTGCCGCAGGCTATGCGACAAGACTTTATCCGTTAACCAAGGACAAACCTAAGGCTTTGTTAACATTAGGCGGGAGAACTATTCTCGATCTGGTTATGGAAAAGATATTTGAAATTAAAGAAATCAGCAAAATTCACATTGTAACAAATCACAGATTTGCTGATAACTTTAATGAATGGAAAAAGAGTTATACGGGAAAGATTCCTGTTAACATAATTGATGACGGAACTACCGACAATGATAACAGATTGGGTGCTATAGGTGATATGCATTATGTTATTAAAAAAGAGAATATAAATGACGATATTTTTGTTCTTGCAAGTGATAATGTATTCCGTTTTTCACTAAAGCCTATGTTTGATTTGTATAAAGAAAGCGGATGTGATACGATTTCAGCACACTATATTGAAGACTTTGAAACATTGAAGTCGATGGGTGTTTTAGAGCTTGATGAAGAAAATATAGTTGTTGAGTTTGAGGAAAAGCCTCAGAATCCAAAATCTCATTACGGAGTACCTCCGTTTTATATTTACAGAAAAGAAACTATAAAACTTATTAATCAGTATCTTGAAGAAGGAAATAATCCTGATGCTCCGGGATATTTCATTCCATGGCTGATTACCAAAACCAAGGTAAAGGCTTTTACATTTGATGATATGATTATTGATATCGGAACTCCGAAAAGTTATGAAGAAGCGCAAAGATTATTTTAATAATAACAATTTTTAATTTGAAAGGAAGAAAAAAGATGAGTGAAAGACAAGCAAAGAAAAAAAGAAAAATTGAAGCAAGTGAGGTTGTTTCAACCAAAAGAAAAAAGACTAAAGCTGAAATTTTAACAAATGCAATTATTGCAGTGTTAATTGTAGCATTGGTTGGTTTGGGTTCATGGGCTGTTTATGGTGAAATCAAAGGTAATCTTGAAGCTGCATCACAGGAGGTTACAACAACCGACGATACAGCCGTACAGCAGACTGCTCCGACTGTTGCCGAATACGCAAATACTCTTGGTATGAGCACAGAAGAATTTTTAGCTGAATACGGTCTTGATACAAATTCTGAGGTTAATGCTGATATGGATATGACATTGGCTACAGAGTATATGACTTTAGGAAATTATGCTAAGATGGTTGGTCAGGAAGTCGCTGATGTTAAGACAAGTATGGGAATTGATGATTCATTTGATGAAAATTCAATAATGAGTGATATTTTTGCAGTAATGCAGGAACAGGTTATGGCTGAGGCTGAAACTACAGAAGCTGAGGCGACAGAAACAGATGATGCTGCAGAAACTGAAGAAACTGCAGCAACTGAAACAGCTGATGGAAGTGACGAATAATGGATGACAATAAAAAAAGTGTGATGTACACAGTAGGTGAGGAGATTTTTAATTCTATTTCTCATGGCGTTGGTGTATGTCTCAGCATTGCGGCACTGGTGCTTTTGATTGTTTTTGCGGCAATCAGAAGTAATGGGTACGGCATTGCAAGTGCTCTGGTATATGGTATATCATTGATACTTTTATACACAATGTCTATGGTTTACCATATTGTATCAAGTCCAAGAGCTAAAAAAGTATTAAGAATATTTGATCATTGTTCAATATTTATTCTTATAGCAGGAACGTATACCCCGTATCTTTTGATGTGCATGAGTGGCTATATGCGTTGGGTAATGTTTGGACTTATATGGGGAGCGACGGTTGTTGGAATTTTGATGAACGCAATAAACCTTGAAAAATTTGAAAAGGCATCAATGGTTTGTTATATTGCCATGGGTTGGGCTATTGTGTTTACAATCAGAACTATAATAGAACAAGTTGCACCGGGTGGAGTTATATTATTGGTTGCCGGTGGAATTGTTTATACAGTTGGAATTATATTTTATGCATTGAAAAAGTACAGATATATGCATTCGGTTTGGCATTTATTTGTTTTGGCCGGAAGTATATGCCATTATTTATCAATATTAATTTATGTAATATGTTAGAAGGGGTAAAAAAATGAGTGATAAAATAAATGAATTGGAAAACATTGTAGAAACAGTTGAGGAAGTTACAGAAGAAGCTTCTGAATTGATTAATGAAGCATCAGAAGAAGTTGATGAGGCTTGTGGATCTGTTGAAGAAGCAATTGAGCAAAACTCTGAAAATATTGAAAATGCTGATATAACCGATGAATCAGACGAAGATTATCAGGAAAATGGGGAAGATGAACAGCCACAGATACCTCCTGAATTTTCAGCAGAAGAGCCAATACAGCCTGAAGTGGTTAAGAAAAAATCTGTCGCTCCTGCTATTATTGCAATTGTAGTAGTTGTAGCTTTAATTGTTGCGGTGCTGTTTGCAATTTTTGGTAAAAAATCAAGTGGTAATAAGTACAATGATATGGGTTATCCTGCTATAAGCGGAATGACTATAGAGGATATTTCAGAACAAATGGGAATAGGTGTCAGTGAATTCTTAACAATGTATAACTTGCCTGCTGATATGCCGGCAGATACATCACAAGAGGCGGCATTTTATTCAATTCCGTTAAGCACATTTGCCGAAATGCAGGGAATTGATATTGAAACTTTAAAAACTGAATTAAACATTCCTCAGGAAACAACGGTTATTGAACCGAAAACCTTTATGGAAAAGATTAAGAGAATTTTCAATCCTGTAAAACCCGAACCAATAACAGATGATACTCCATGGGGTGTTGTTCTTGATGAAATTACACTGGGTTCATATGTAGGCGAAGAAAATCTTGAGGATTTTAAGTCATTCTACGACTTAAGTGATGATATTACTGTTGACACAAAATATAAAGAGGTTAAAGATGCAATAAATGCAAAGACTCTTGAGAAGCTTAAAGAACAGAATGCATCAGCAGAAGCTCAGGCAGATGATAGTGCTGTAACAGAAGAAGGCGTATCAGAAGAGACAGCTACAGAAGAAGCATTTACTGAAGAAACTACAGAAACCGAAGAAGCTGTTGCTGAGGAGAACGCTGAATAATTTAAAACATATAATAAAAAACAGAATCTTTAATTGTGTTGATTCTGTTTTTTTCTTTTACAAATTATGAATAATAAAGTAAAATATTTATATAAAATATTGATTGTTTTGTAAAATAGTGATAGAATGTAATAGTATTAAAAATATAATGGGGTTTTATATCGTGAACAAAGCTTTAGGATA
>JAZOTP010000081.1:0-5811 GCA_045657705.1 Clostridia bacterium | reverse complement strand
CCGTTTTCAATCTGCGGAAAGCCTTCATAGCTTGATGCCTTTGGAATCGGCAATTTAGCATTGATATAAAATTCATCAGAAAGATATACAAGTCTTGTTCCCAGCTCCTCTAAAAGTTCTTTTTGCCATTCTTCAACCTGTCTTATCACCTCATATGAGCTTTTTGCATCATATGCCTTTAGCGTACATAATCCCTCTCTGTGTGCAGTCAGTCCCACCGGAACAACCGAAACACTTTCTACAAACGGATGAAGATTTGCAAGATCGTTTAATGTTCTGTCAAGCTCTTCATTATCATTATAGTCACGGCAAAGAACAATCTGACAGTTCATATATATATTATTATCAGCAAACTTTTGCATTATGTCATAAATCCGTCCGGCGTTTTTATTTTTGAGCATTATTTCTCTCAATTCAGGATTTGTAGTATGAACAGATATATTAATTGGAGATATTCTCATTTTAATAAGTCTGTCTATATCCTCATCGTTCATATTGGTTAAGGTAACATAGTTCCCCTGCAAAAATGATAATCTTGTATCATCATCTTTAAAGTAAACAGTTTCCCTCATACCTTTTGGGAGCTGGTCTATAAAACAGAATATGCATTTATTCCGACAGTTCTGAGCTTTGTCAATAAGAGAATTTTCAAAGTCAATTCCCAAATCCTCATAGTCATTTTCTATTGTAATCTCTTCTATGTCACCGTTTTTCTTTAAAACCTCCAGAACCACTTCATATTCTGAAGTTAAAAATCTGTATTCAAGTATATCACGGAAATCATTTCCATTTACAGTAAGTAGCTTATCACCGGCCTGCAATCCTGCTTCATCAGCATACGAGCCCGCCTCAACATATCCTATCGTAGTATCCGGTTTCACAATTTATATTTCCTTTCAAAACCATATGTATCAGAGCATACAAATACTCTATTATATATTTTCCCACAAATTAACAAAATAATCAAGTCTTTTTGTGAATTTTATAGAATAAAAAATTAATTTTCTTTAATTGTTGACAAATAATATTAAAAGGTGTAATATATTTATGCAATTTGAGAACATATATTATAAAGGACGGTATTTTAAAATGGCAAAATCATCAAATATTGATATAGTAAATGGCAAGATTTTTAAAAACCTTTTATACTATACACTTCCTATCATGTTCACAGGCATTTTACAGCTGTTATATAATGCGGCAGACATTATAGTTGTAGGAAGATATGCAGGAAGCAACTCCCTTGCGGCAGTAGGTTCAACAGGTGCTCTTATAAACCTGTTCACAAATCTATTTATAGGTCTTGCAACAGGTACAAATGTATGTGTTGCCCATTTTATCGGTGCAAAAGAATCGGATGCTGTACATAAATCGGTTCATACATCTGTAGGTGTTTCGGTGATTGCAGGATTTTTTCTCCTGATTGTCGGCGTTATACTTTCAAAACCGATTCTTTCATTAATGAACACCCCGTCAGATATTTTAGATGAAGCGGCTCTTTATATGAAAATAATATTTGCCGGAATGCCTGCAATGTTATTATATAACTACTGTGCGGCAATTGTACGCGCAAACGGCGATACAAAAACACCGTTAATCTACCTCTCAATAACAGGCATATTAAATGTGGTTCTTAATCTTTTATTTGTTATTGTTTTTAAAAGAGGTGCTGACGGAGTTGGTCTTGCGACAATAATTTCACAGTATCTGTCTGCGTTTTTAATTGTCCGTCATCTTATGAAAATAAATTCTGATATAAAGCTTACACTTTCTGAAATCAGAATTGACAAATACATGCTTCTAAGAATAATGAAAATAGGAATACCGTCAGGTATTCAGGGAATCCTCTTTTCAATTTCAAATGTACTTATTCAATCCTCTGTCAACGGCTTTGGCTCAATTGCGGTTGCAGGAAACTCAGCGGCAGGTAATGTTGAAGGCTTTGCATATGTGGCAATGAACTCTACTCACCAGGCTGTTCTTACCTTTACAGGACAAAATGTTGGTGCTAAAAGATATGACAGACTTAAAAGAATTGTTGCAGTAGGCTCAGTTCAGGTTACTATGATAGGTATTTCAATTTGTATCATTCTTCTGGCATTTGCCACTCCTTTGCTTTCTTTATATGCACCCGGTGATGAAGAGGTTATCAGTACAGGTATAAACAGAATGCTTGTCATTCTTCCCGCTTACTGTCTCTGCGGTCTTATGGAGGTATTTGTCGGAAGCCTGAGAGGTATGGGTGCGGCACTCCCGTCAATGCTTATATCGGTATTCGGAGTATGCGGCATGAGAATAGTATGGATATATACTATTTTCAGGCATTTTGGAACGTTGTCAAGTCTGTATTTGTCCTATCCTGCCACATGGCTGGTTACGGGGCTTGTACAGCTTATATACTGTATGATTCTGATACAAAAAACCATTGCATCCAATAAGAATAATTCTATTTAATATCTGATAATCACAAGGGGAATAAGAACCCCTTGTTTTTTATTTAAAATTTTTTAATTAAGTATTCAAATTTTTCAATATATCTGATATAATAGATATGCCGTTAAAATTTAATATTTCTATTTTGTGTGCTGTTGTAGATTATTCTTATAATTTTTTGGGTACTTACACATATATCTTTTTTATTCGTCTAATAAATTTAGGTAAAACCGCTTTGCATCATCTAATATTGGACTGGTAAAAAATATATATTGGTATCATATTAGGAAATATTTTATTTTAACGGCAATTGATAAAATAACGAAGCTATAGCGTTTTTCAGTGCATAGTCTTCGATTAAAGAGGTGCTATGCACTTTTTTATGCCATTAAAATGAAAGGGTATTAAAATTATGGATGAAAATAATAGAAAAAACTCAGAAAAGAACTTACGCAGATTATATGAATTATATATATGCAACCGTGAAAATTTACCTACATTAAATCCCAATCTCGCTGAAGCTGAACAACAACGCATTGAACAAACACTTGAATTTGAGGAATTACTTGACGAAGAAACTCTCATAAAATTTGATATGCTTTCAGATACCGCCATTGAAGAACGTGATGAGGCTGATTATGAGCTTTTTTTAAAAGCTCTGTTTCTTGGTTATCATTTTGGTTACCTGGCAGGCTATAACTCAAAAGAATAAAAATTTTAAATTCATATAAACAGTACCACTATTAAAAATTAAACTATACTAAAACACCTTAATTAATAAAATGGCTGTGAACAATACGGTTTTTAACCGCTGTTCACAGCCTGTTTTATACATAGATTTTCAGTTTGTATATTTTTCGATAATTGAACCGAATCTGAATACAGTCTTATTGTCAGCCGGATTTATTCCGTTAACAGTCACAATTATCTTATGCGATTGTCCGTCATTAGGAACTACAATCCATTTTGTTACATAATTAACATTATGATACTGAGAATAACATGAGAATGTTCCTGCTTCTTTTCCATCAATTGTAACGGTTGCAGAAGCTCCTGCTTTTGATGATGGATAAGACATTCTTATTGCTGTAGTTCCCGGTGTTGAATCATATCCGAACATAGCACCGTTAATTTCAGTTTGTCTTATACCCTCCGGGAAAAACGGGAATCCGTACATACTTCCAGCAATGTCATGTCCTTCAGTCGAGCCTGTATATTTGTTAGAACCCGTAAATTTATCCCAGTGGTCCTTTGTGTAGTGCATTCTTGAAGATGCCACATTTATATGTCTGTATCTTTCCTTAGCGGCAGATGTTGTCTTAATTCCAACTTTCTCAGGAACTGTTAAACAGCCTTCAAAATCAGCGTCAAGCTCTTTTACAATCGCTTCACCGTATTTTACATAACCGCCGTGAACATCATAACCGCTTCCGCTCTTTGTATAACCTATTTTTCCAAAATAATCAAATAATTTAAGGCTTGGATCTTCCTTTTTCTTTTCAAGAAATTCATCATAAATATAATCAAAAACATTTATTGATTTAAGCTTATAATGATCTGCAATTTCCTGTTTCCAGTTTACACCCCTTCTCCATGTATCTTGTGATTCTGACGGTGTAGGCGCATACAGGAAAATTATTGCAGGAACCTTTTCTGCCTCCAGACTCTGTCTTACCATGTTTTCCATATAAACCTTTGATTCTTCTTCAGTTCTGCCACCATCATTAACTGCAAATTCTATAAATACCAAATCAGGGTTTCTATCCAATACGTCCTTTTCATATCTTAACGCACCCTGTTCAGAGCCTGTACCTCCGACACCTGCATTAACAGTTAAAATATTTTTGTCGGGATATTTTTCCTGAAAGTATGCTCTGACTCTTGAAATCCATGTTCCGCCGCCCTGTGTCAAAGAACCACCGATAAATGCAATTGTATAATCTTCCTTTGTCTTATCCTCAGAAACCATATTCTGCTCAGCAATAACCTCCGGAGGCTGACCACCCTGAATTTCTTCAATAGTCGGTTCTTTATCTGCGTCTTCTTCTGTATCTTCTGTTTTTTCTTCATCGGAAGTGTTTTCTTCGGTTTTCTCTTCTGTATTATCCTCTGTTTTTACTTCTTCTTTATTTTCATCTGCCGGCTCATCTTCATTTTGTGCAAATGCTTCACATATTCTCACCGCAATTAATAATGCCTGTTCTCTTGTAGCACAGCCATAACCTGCATTTTCCTCTTCCTCGGTCGAATAACCCGGTGCAAATTTATTATCTTCAATTCCGCTGATAATACCGTTTGAAGCCATAAAATATACAGAATCCTTTGCCCATGGCGAAATCATCTCATCATCCGCAAATTTTTGAGTATCATCCTTTGCTTTAAGCTCTTGTATATTCATTGCTTTTGAATAAGCACGTGCAAGCATAACAGCTGCCTGCTCTCTTGTTAATTTTTCTTCGGGTGCAAAGGTTGTGTCTGTCATACCGTTCGTAATACCCAAAGCATATGCTTTTAAAATTTCAGGATTTTCGGTATCAGCAAAAGGATTCTCTTCTGAAGTTTCTGCCACTGTTTTTGAAAGATTTTCATACACCTTTACTGAAATTTCAGCAAATTCCTCTCTTGTAACATTCTTCGTGTAATCGGCATCATTTAAAATATCCGGAATCAGTTCGGTGCTTTCTGCTTTCTCAAGTTCTGTAACCGCCCACTCGGAAGCATTAGCCCACGGAGCTTTATCCTCTGCCAATCCCAAGGTAACACAGCAATTCATCAACATGAACACCGATAAAATTGCTGACAAAATTTTTTTCTTCATATGTACATCCTCCTAATGTATTGTTTAAATTATTATAACATCAAATTCATTTTAAAGTCAACACTTTAACTTTAAAATCATCATTTAATAACAGAAATAATCGTTTTACACAACATCAGACTTCTGAATAATCAACATATCCTTTTGCTTCCCACGGTTTTAGCATCGTGTCATCACATGACAATGGTTTCTTATCCGGAAATACATCAAGCTCTCCGAATTCTTCGTCTGTACAGAATTTATTGTTTCTAAACACAGCCAAGTCTGTTCTGCAAAGAAGATTGCACATATTATATGATCTTAGTGTTCTAAATGCAACAACATTATCTTCAACAAGTGTTTCACCGTAGAAAGGATCTCCGTAACACTCAACCTGCAAGCCTCTTCCTTCTTGTCTTTTATTCCATATATTTGCCCCACTATAAATTGCAATATAAAATGTCCACAAATATTAAGCGACATTTTGTTGCTGAATTAACATATTTGAAGATAGTCCATTAAACAATCTTCTTGGATAATTATTTATCCAATGTTCAATCATCTTAATTCTCTCATGAGAG
>JAZOTP010000080.1:0-2500 GCA_045657705.1 Clostridia bacterium | reverse complement strand
CATGAAGTCATTGGGAGAAGAAGTCGGTGATTCATTGTTGGAAGCTGATTATCTTGATTATGCTAAAGAAATGATGAAGAAGGCTGAGGATAAGGGTGTTAAGTTGTTAATCCCTGTTGATACAGTTGTTGGTAAGGATTTCTCAAACGATACAGAATTCAAGACTGTTGAAAGAGGCGGTATTGAAGCAGGCTGGCAGGGTCTTGACATCGGTGAAAAGACAATTGCGCTTTATAAGGATGCTATAAAGGACGCAAAGACTGTTGTATGGAACGGACCTATGGGAGTATTTGAAATGTCAAACTTTGCTAAGGGTACAAATGCTATTGCACAGGCTCTTGCTGAAATTGATGCTACAACAATTATTGGCGGTGGTGACAGTGTTGCAGCTGTTAACAAGGCAGGTCTTGGCGACAAGATGAGCCACATCTCAACAGGTGGCGGTGCTTCTCTGGAATTCCTGGAAGGAAAAGATTTACCGGGTATCGTAGCTTTAAACGATAAATAATAAATAGCATGATGTATTGCAATTTGCAAAAGATTACAGATTAAGGAGATATTACTATGGGTAAATATATAATTGCCGGAAACTGGAAGATGAACAAGCTTCCGTCAGAAACATATGATTTCGTTAAGGAAATCGAAAAGGTAACAATGGGTGCTTCATGTGAGGTTGTTTGTTGCACACCATATGTTTGTCTTACAGAAGCTGTAAGAGCGGCAAAGGGTACACACGTTAAAATTGGTGCTGAAAATCTTCACTTTGAGGATAAGGGTGCATTCACAGGTGAAGTAAGTGCTGATATGTTAAAGGATTTAGGTGTTGATTATGTTATAATCGGACATTCAGAGAGAAGACAGTATTTTGCTGAAACCGATGAAACTGTAAACTTAAAGACAAAGAAAGCTTTGGAAAAGGGCTTAATTCCTATTGTTTGTGTTGGTGAAAGCTTAGAAGAAAGAGAAGCTGGAATCACAATGGATTTAATTGCTATTCAGATTAAGAAAGCTTTTGCAGGTATCAGTGCAGAGGATGCTAAGAAGGTTGTTATTGCTTACGAGCCAATCTGGGCTATCGGAACAGGTAAAACTGCTACATCAGAACAAGCTGAAGAGGTTTGTAAGGGAATAAGAGACTTAATCGGTGAGCTTTACTGCCCTAACTGTGCTAAGGAATTTACTATCCAGTACGGCGGTAGCATGAACGATGCTAATGCAGCTGAGTTATTGGCAAAGCCAAACATTGACGGCGGTCTTATCGGCGGTGCTTCATTGGTTGCTGAAAAATTTGCTCCAATCGTTGAAGCTGCAAAATAATTTTATTAAGAATAAAAAGGGCGAGCAATTCGCCCTTTTGAATTGTAAATACTAAATTGTAAAGGATTGATTATATATGTCAAAAAGCCCTGTTGCTTTAATAATTCTTGACGGTTACGGAATGAATGATACTGTTGAGGGAAATGCGATAAAAGCTGCAAAACAGCCTCATCTTGATGAGTATTTTGCAGATTATCCAAACACTGTCTTATATGCAAGCGGTATGAGTGTGGGTCTTCCTGACGGACAGATGGGAAACTCTGAGGTCGGACACACAAATATCGGTGCCGGAAGAGTGGTTTATCAGGAATTAACCAGAATAACAAAGGCTATTGCAGACGGTGATATTTACGAAAATGAAACATTAATAGAAGCTGTTGAAAACTGTAAGAAAAACAATTCAGCACTCCACTTTGCAGGTCTTTTATCAAACGGAGGCGTTCATTCACATATTGAACACTTATTCGGTCTTATTGAGTTTGCTAAAAAGAACGGTCTTGACAAGATTTATGTTCACTGCATAATGGACGGAAGAGATGTTTCTCCGACTTCAGGTGTTGAATTTGTTCAGCAGTTATCAGACAAGCTTGATGAAATCGGTGTTGGTAAGATTGCAACAATCAGCGGACGTTACTATGCTATGGACAGAGATAATAACTGGAACAGAGTTGTAAAGGCTTATGACGCTATGGTAAATGGTGTTGGAAATAAGGTGAATGACCCTGTTGAGGCTGTTAAAAAGTCATATGAAACTGTTGACGAAAACGGTGCTGCTTTAACAGACGAATTTATTATACCTATGGTTGTTTGTGACGGTGATGTTCCAAACGGTACAATTAATGCTAACGATTCTGTTGTTTTCTTCAATTTCAGACCGGACAGAGCGAGAGAAATTACAAGAACTCTTGTTGACCCTGAATTTGCTGGCTTTGAAAGAGAATTACTTCCATTATATTATGTATGTATGACACAATATGATGCTACAATGCCGAATGTTCATGTTGCCTTCAAGCCTCAGACTTTAACCAATACTTTTGGTGAAGTTCTTGCGGCTAAAGGTATGAAGCAGTTAAGAATAGCTGAAACAGAAAAATATGCTCATGTTACATTCTTCTTTAACGGTGGTGTTGAAGAGGTATATAAGGGAGAGGACAGAAAGCTTATTGCATCTCCTAAGGTTGCA
>JAZOTP010000079.1:0-15213 GCA_045657705.1 Clostridia bacterium | reverse complement strand
ATTTCTTTTTGCGAAAAAGTATACAGGGGGGTAAACAATTCCGCAAAAAAACGTAATTTGCGAAATTGTATCAATTAGTGAGTGATTAGCCATTCATAAGAACGCTTATATAGACGGTAAAAGAAACGTCCATATGAGCGTATATTTTTTGCACATGTTTCTTGATATAAACAGCCCCAAAAATTCCGTATAGGATTTTCCACCCCAACTATTGACAAAGAGCCGAGGTTAATCCAAAAATACGGTTAGGAGAATGCACTCATAATACATGGAATATGCTGGGCACAGATCCGCTCGAAATATCAAAAGCTCTTGCAGGAAATACAAAACCTTTTGCAAGAATATCAGCTTTTGTAACACAAATTTTCCGCCAAGTGCAAGGGTGAAAATCACGGTCTCTTATGAGGCCGCCCTTGACATGGTGTAAAATTCGTGCTATATTATAGCTAAGCAGGAAAGCCAAAATGTGGCTGTTCCTGCCCCTAAAAACTGAATATTGTATCATAGAGAAATTGATTTTACAGAAAAATATCACACTTCCTTTTGTCACAGCTTTGATTTTTATATGCATTAATTCATTTTGCTTATTTCTTTCTTTAGTCTTAATATAATTCTTTTTTCAAGGCGTGATATGTAAGATTGGGAAATTCCTAACAAATCCGCCACCTCTTTTTGTGTAAGCTCTTTGTGGTTGTTTAGACCGAAGCGTAGCTCCATGATTTTTTTCTCTCTTCCCGAAAGCTTATTCATAGCCTCGGATAAAAGCATTTTGTCAACTTCGTCTTCAATGCCTCTGTATATCACATCATTTTCAGTACCTAAAATATCTGATAAAAGCAACTCATTTCCGTCCCAGTCAACATTTAAGGGTTCGTCAATGGATACCTCTGTACGTCTCAGCTGATTTTTTCTCAGATACATCAGAATTTCGTTTTCAATACAGCGTGAAGCGTATGTTGCAAGCTTTATATTTTTTTTGGGATTAAAGGTGTTTATTGCTTTTATCAGTCCGATTGTTCCTATTGAAATTAAATCCTCTACAAAAATACCTGTATTTTCAAATTTTCTTGCAATATAAACAACAAGTCGCAGATTTCTTTCTATAAGCAGTGACTTTGCGTTTTCGTCATCAGGAAGCCTTGTAACCACCTCGTCCTCTTCTGTTTTTGATAATGGGGGCGGAAGCACATCGCTTCCGCCTATGTAATAGATTTCCTTACTTAAAAATACAAAATTGCCTGATTTTAAAATGCTTTCAATTTTTTTTAACAGTTTATTCAAAATAATCTTCCTTTCTATATGAGAAGCGGATTCAGCAAAGCATCGGCTTCAAGATGTATTGGCGCCTGTGCGATTATGACGTCTTTTACTGTTTGATTTTTTATTTCTACTTTGTCGGGTGTAAAACCGTAAATTACTCCGCTTTGAGAAATGGTTTTGTATGGAATGACTCTGAAATCCTCAGGTCTTACAAACTCACAGAGGTTAGCTTCTGTTATATGTGGGGAGATGAGGTTTTTTAATACAGAATTGTCTGCTATAATAACAGGCTTTCCGCTTAAAGGATCTTTTAACGCATTTCCAGTGTCAACAACACCCCAAAGCGTAACATTGTTTTTATTGTAGAAAATTTTAATGAAATATTCATTTGTTACAGATTTTCTTTTAAACATTTTTTTTGACAGTGTTATAATCAGATACCCTGCTGATATTCCGAAAATCAATATTAAATCACTTATTCTGTACGGCTCATTGAAATAGCTGCCGTTTGTGATGGATATTGCAAAGATAATACCCGATATAAATGCAGATGTTATTAAAAGCAAAAATGTACTTTCAAAAAGCTTTTTTATTCTGCATGGATAACAGACAATAAAAGCCATTAAAAAAAGAACAAAAAGTTTAGCATACCAACTGAAAAACAAGTCATTAACATTAAAAAAATATAAGCACGCATACAGTGAACCTGTCAGTGACGAAAAGATTCTTCTTGATATATTGGGTTTGTTGTCAAAAAAAGATAACGTGATAATTATGTAATCGGCAATGAAGTTTATAATAAAATAAATATCAATGTAAACAATCATTTGCATATCCCCGTTTTTTTGATTTTGTTATTAAATTATACTACATTTGTAATAAATTTTATGTCAAAGGCTGTTGGAGAAAATTGACATTCAATCGACTGTTTTATATTAATTCAATCATTATGGGTCAGTATAGCAAAAAATTATTAAATAATTTTAAAAAAATAAAGCAGAAAAAGAGGAAATATAATAATAAAACAACTAAAGGAATATTAAAAAGGTAAAATTCAAAAAGATAAATGCACAGTTTTTTAGTGATATATAGTGAGAATAAATAAAAAATGAAGAAATAATAAAAAAAATACAGAAATATTACAAAAATATTATAAAAAGATATTGATTTTATATTGAAAAAGTGTTATTATATAATTGTATGTTTATATGTTAACATACCTATTTTAGGTGTTAAATAATAAAAGGAGGAGATTCCATTGGCAAGAAAAATGAAAACTATGGATGGTAATACTGCCGCTGCATATGCGTCATATGCATTTACAGATGTTGCAGCTATCTATCCTATCACACCATCATCAAACATGGCTGAAATCACAGACAAATGGTCTGCAGCCGGACAAACTAATATTTTCGGACAAACTGTTCAGGTTACCGAAATGCAGTCAGAAGCAGGTGCTGCAGGTACAGTACACGGCTCATTAACAGCAGGTGCTTTAACTACAACCTACACAGCTTCACAGGGCTTATTGCTTATGATACCTAATATGTACAAAATCGCAGGTGAATTATTACCTTGCGTATTCAATGTATCAGCAAGAGCTTTGGCTTCGCATGCATTATCAATTTTTGGTGATCACCAGGACGTTATGGCTTGCCGTCAGACAGGCTTTGCAATGCTCGCATCAACAAATCCGCAGGAAGCTATGGATTTAGGTGCTGTTGCACATTTAACAACAATTAAGGGAAGAGTTCCTTTCCTTCATTTCTTTGACGGTTTCAGAACATCTCACGAATACCAGAAGGTAGCTTGCTGGGATTATGATACTTTAGCAGGTATGGTAGACTGGGATGCTTTAAATGCATTCAGAAGAGGTTCATTGAATCCTGAACATCCTGCACAGAGAGGTACAGCTCAGAACCCTGATATTTTCTTCCAGGCTAAGGAAGCTGTTAACAAGTACTATGATGCAATTCCTGAATTAACACAGGAATACATGGATAAGGTTAATGCTGAAATCGGTACAGATTATAAATTGTTCAACTACTATGGTGCTGCTGATGCGGAACAGGTTATCATTGCTATGGGTTCTGCTTGTGACACAATTCAGGAAACAGTTGATTATTTAAATGCAAACGGTCAGAAGGTTGGTATGATTAAAGTCAGACTTTACAGACCTTTCTCAGCTAAGCACTTAATCGAAGCAATTCCTGAAACTGTTAAGAAGATTTCCGTTCTTGACAGAACTAAGGAATCAGGTTCAATCGGTGAACCTTTATATCTTGATGTAGTTGCTGCATTACAGGATTCTAAGTTTGCAAACTGCAAAATTTTTGGCGGACGTTACGGTTTGGGTTCAAAGGATACAACTCCTGCTCAGATTATCGCTGTATATAAGAATAATGATAAAAAGAGATTTACAATCGGTATCGAAGATGACGTTACAAATATGTCACTTCCAATCGATGAAAATCCTGATACAACACCGGCTAATATTACAAGCTGTAAGTTCTGGGGATTAGGTGCTGATGGTACTGTTGGTGCTAACAAGAACTCAGTTAAGATTATCGGTGACCACACAGATATGAATGTTCAGGCTTACTTTGATTATGACTCAAAGAAATCAGGTGGCTTGACAGTTTCTCACCTGAGATTCGGTGATGCTAAGATTACATCAACATATCTTATCAACAAGGCTGACTTTGTTGCTTGTCACAAGGCTTCATATATCAGACAGTATGATATGGTATCTGATGTTAAGCCGGGCGGTGTGTTCTTATTGAACTGTTCATGGGATGCTGCTGAACTTGAAACACAGTTACCGGGACAGGTTAAGAAGTATATTGCTGATAACAACATTCAGTTCTATACAATCGATGGTGTTAAGATTGGTAAGGAAATCGGACTTGGAAACAGAATCAATACTGTATTACAGTCAGCTTTCTTTAAGCTTGCAAACATCATTCCTGCTGACGATGCTATTCAGTATATGAAGGATGCTGCTACAGCTTCTTATTCAAAGAAGGGTGACGCTATCGTTAAGATGAACCACGATGCTATTGATGCAGGTGCTAAGCAGGTTGTTAAAGTAGAAGTTCCTGAAAGCTGGAAGAATGCTGCAGCTGAAGATTTAAGCGTTAAGCATGAGGGCGAAGGAAAGCTTATTGATTACGTTAATAACGTACTTGTTCCTGTTAACCAGTTCAGAGGTATGAAGTTACCTGTATCAACATTTGAACCGTATGTAACAGGTGAAGTTCCACTCGGATCATCAGCTTTTGAAAAGAGAGGAATTGCTATTGACGTTCCTGTTTGGAATCCTGATGTATGTTTACAGTGTGGATTGTGTTCATATGTATGTCCTCACGGATGTATCAGACCTGTTGTTTTAACAGAAGAAGAAAAGAACAATGCTCCTGAGGGAACAAAGTATGTAAACATGAAGCAAATGGATGGCTTATACTTTGCAATTGCTATATCTGTACTTGACTGTACAGGCTGTGGTTCTTGTGTTAACGTATGTCCTGAGGTTAAGGGTAATAAGGCATTGTCAATGCAGCCTTTAGAAACTCAGTATGATGTACAGAATACATTCAACTACGGAATCAATCTTGCTACAAAACCATCAGTTTTAGATAAGTTTGGTATCAATACAGTTAAGGGTTCACAGTTCAGAACTCCATATCTTGAGTTCTCAGGCGCTTGCGCAGGTTGTGGTGAAACACCTTATGCTAAGTTAATAACACAGTTGTTCGGTGACAGAATGTATATTGCAAACGCTACAGGTTGTTCATCAATCTGGGGGGGTTCTGCTCCTTCAACTCCATATACAACAAACTCAGAAGGCAGAGGTCCTGCATGGGCTAACTCATTGTTCGAGGATAATGCTGAATACGGTTACGGTATGTATTTAGGTCAGAAGGCTATCAGAGATAAGAATATTGCAAAGCTTGAAAAGATTGCCCAGGATGCTCCTGAAGCTAAGCCTGCAATTGAAAAGTTCTTAGAAACTATGAATTGCGGTGTTCAGAATAAGGTTGCAACTGATGAATTATTAAAGGCTATTGCCAATCTTAACTCAGAAGAAGCTAAGAATGTATTGGCTGATAAAGAATATCTTGCTAAGAAATCAGTATGGGTATTCGGTGGTGACGGCTGGGCTTATGATATTGGTTTCGGCGGTGTTGACCATGTATTGGCTTCAGGTGAAGATGTAAACATTATGGTATTTGATACAGAAGTTTACTCAAACACAGGCGGTCAGTCATCAAAATCTACTCCTACAGGTGCTATCGCTCAGTTCGCAGCTGCAGGTAAGGTTGTAAAGAAGAAAGACCTTGCTGCAATTGCTATGAGCTACGGCTATGTATACGTTGCTCAGATAGCTCAGGGTGCTGATTACAATCAGTGCTTAAAGGCTATGCTTGAAGCTGAAAGCTACAACGGTCCATCATTGATCATTGCTTATGCTCCATGTATCAACCACGGTATCAAGGGCGGTATGAGCATTGCTCAGTCAGAAGAAAAGAAAGCTGTTGAATCAGGTTACTGGCACTTGTTCAGATTCGATCCAAGACTTGCTGACGAAGGCAAGAATCCGTTCCAGCTTGATTCTAAGGAACCAAAGCTTAGCTATGAAGACTTCATCATGGGCGAAGTTCGTTACAACTCACTTGCTCGTTCAAATCCTGAAAGAGCTAAGGAATTGTTCGAAAAGGCTGCTGCTGATGCAAAGGCTAAGTATGAACACTTAGTAAAATTAGCTAATAACTAATTTATAATGTTTTATCAGGGAGGTTATCTCACTTATGTGGGGTAACCTTCTTTAGTATATGTTAAAAAAATTTTTTAATACATATACTGAAAACCATTTCAGTTTTTATAGAAAATATGATTGAATTTAATTCATAGTTGTGATAAAATACCGTAGAAAGGAACGATATTAATGTATTATATTTATATGATAAGATGTACCGATAATTCGATTTATACGGGAATCACGACAGATATAAAAAGAAGATTTCAGGAGCATAAGAATAGAGATTCAAAGGGTGCTAAATATACTAAATCAAGAGAAGTTACAGCAGTTGAGGCTCTATGGGAAACTCAGACAAAGGTTGATGCTTCAAGGCTTGAATACAGAATAAAAAAACTTGCAAAAGCACAAAAAGAAAAGCTTATAAATAGAAATATGGAAATTGCTGGAGTGTTCAGTGAGTTGAAAGATGATGATTATATCAGAATTACAAAAAGAAAATTGAATGAATTGATGAAATAAGGGACTATTGCGTTAAGAAATCAGGTTAATCATACAACAGTGAGAGCAATAAATCAAGTTGTTTTACCATTGAATATTGGTCACAAAATTCCGGGTAACGATTCGATGATACTTTTATCTGAATGCTGTGTTCGTAAGCGGAAAAGGCAAAAGAAGACTTTAAAAAGAGCGGCTCATTGCTTTTAGTTCAGGTATCGGTACTTTATAAAGGTAAGTAATTATTAATGTTGTGACGGCTTTGAAATTATAGGTTGTGACAATTCGAAATTTACACATATTTTTTTATATAATTTATACATTATGTTTGATTATGAAAAAATACTCAAATATTTATTAACAAATTATTGACAATTGAAAAAAAATAATGTATAATTGAATTAATATTATAATTGGTATGAGAATACAAAAAGGAGAGAACGAAAATGAAAAAAAGATTATCTGCTATATGTTTAGCTCTTGCATTTTCTATGAGTGCAATGCCATTTGCACAGGCAGCATCACCGCTCAAAGCTGCAATTGAGGCAAAGCTTGGTACAGGAATAACAGAACAGACAATTGAAGTGCCTACTGATATTTCAGTAAAGAAAAACGGGGATGCTGATTATATTAACGGACCTGTTACAGTAACCACATCAGATGTAAGTGATATCAAGGCTGATTTTAAGGCTGATATAGATATGACTCTTGTTAAAAATGCTGTTGCTACTTATAAGGCAGGAGCACAGTTGGTTGTAGGAGCAGATACAGCATTACAGGCTGAACTTGACAATGCTGTTGCAAAGGGTCAGTTTATAATCACAATTACATATCCTGCAACAAATTTTGAAATTCCTGCAGATGTTCTTAATGGGAAAAATATGTTAGGTTTTACAACAGAAGCTGGAAAAGACCTGACAAAAATCTTTGAAGAAAAACAGGCAAGAGTAAGCGAAGATGGAAAGCTTACTATTACAGTTGATGTTAAAGAAGATGATGCAACAACAACTGATGTTAATGAAGGTGTTACACTTGCAGTTCTTGAGAAAGCTTTAGCTGATTTAACTCTTGAATGTGTTGGTGTTCAGTTGAAGGATTACGGAACATACACTGTTAAAGGTGAGGTTTCAGGTTATACAACAATTGAATCAACAAATGGTGAAATAGGTAAAGTAACATACACATTTGTGCAGAAAGATGGCGAAGCAAACAGTGACCGTTACAGAGATCCTGCAGATGCTATAAGCGGTACAGTTATTGTTAACAAGCCTTCAACAGGCGGTGGAAGTCTCGGCGGCACTGTAAAGAATTACACAATTACTGTAAAGTTTGATGATGAAACAGGTACTGCTACATATACTTATAAGGATGGAACTTTAGTTAATACAAAGGATCTTGATTTACCAATCAAACAGGGATATAAAGCTGAATTGTACACAGATGATGCATATACACAGCCTGTAGATGCACAGATTACTGTAGATAAAGATATAGTTCTTTATGCAAAGTGGGTTGAAGGTACACAAACTCCTGTAGAACCACCACTTGATTCAGAAGAGCATTTTGCTTATGTTATCGGTTATCCTGTGGAGGATGGTAAGGAAGAAGTAAGACCTGAAAACAACATTACAAGAGAAGAAATTGCAACAATATATTATAGATTATTAAAGGATGATGTAAGAGATCAGTTGTTCTCAACTAAGAATGACTTTACTGATGTTGATGCTGACAGATGGTCAAATAAAGCTATATCAACAATGGCAAACGGTGGATATATTCTTGGATATCCTGATGGTTCATTCCAGCCTTCTGATGATATAACAAGAGCTGAATTTGTTACTATTTGTGCAAGATTCTATGATGTTGATCCTGATGCAGTAGTAATTGACGAAGCAGACTTTGCAGATGTTAATGGTCATTGGGCAAGTGCTTATATCCACTATGCAGTAGTAAATAACTGGTTAGAAGGTTATGATGACGGCACATTCAGACCTGAACAGCCTATAACAAGAGCTGAAGTTATGAAGATTATAAACAATATGCTTAACCGTCATGTAAATGCTGAAGGCTTATGTGAAGGAGTTAAGGAATGGGTTGACAATCAGCCCGGAGCTTGGTACTATTATGATGTACTTGAAGCAACAAATCCTCATACTTATGAAAGAGAAGATGCTGCAGTTTATGAAACATGGACCGGAATCGTGGAGAATAAGGTAATTATTGAAAAACCTGAATATGAGGATGCTGAATAATTAGTAATTAATAAAAATGACTGTCTCGTGTATTCGAGACAGTCATTTTTTTTGAGTTCAATTAAGCAAGCTCAAATGACTTACAGTCTGTGCATTTGCTTTCTGTAGGGTTCATTTCATGTGTTCCTACTGTTATACAATCCAAAGAACAGTAATCCTTTGAATTGCAGTGATACTTACACTGCTGAACTGTACATTTAATGCTTTGGTTTGCTTTGCTGCAATCAGAATTCATAGTTATTTCCTCCGAATCATAAATGTAATATCCAAAAGCTTTTATATCTTTTGAATATCTGATATTATTATAACCGTATAATAAAAAATTATTCAACATAAAAAGAGCCTTATAACTTAAAGCTCTTAAAATTTTTAATCCTTTGATTTGATAATTAATCCGGTGCCGGACTGAATTGTAATCTGACATTTACTTGAAGTCATTATATTGCTTACTCCGCGGCTTTCTCCAAAAATTAAATTTTCATTATCGAGCGGATAGTCAAGGCCGTTGGTTGTAACACCGCACAAATCCTGACCTATCGGGATTATAGATATTAAATCACCTTTTTCTCCGTAGATTATGTTATCTTTTTCGGCATAGATTATTTCGTTGTGTTCGTCAATGATTTTTGCTTTTTTTCCGTTTTCTGATATTTGCTTTAAAAGAAGCAGATTTGTTAAGCTGTGGTCTATCCGCGTGCCTGTAAAACCAAGCATCAGAATTTCATCAAAATCTTTTAAAAGTATATATTTTACACATACCTCCGAATCGGTGAAATCCTTTCTGATAGGTAAATTTATAACTTCACCGTCATAATCATTTGCACCGATTGAATCCATATCCCCAATAACGACAGCAGGTGTTATATTCATCGCCTTTGCGTGCTTATAGCCACCGTCTGCACAGATAATATAGTCATTTTTTCGTATTTTGCCGCCGATATAGCTGTAGTCCTCCATGTGACCGTTACCGATTATAACTGCTCTCATGCCATGCACTCCTTAATTAATGCTTTTGTTGAGCCTTCAATATCATTATTGAATACTGCAGAACCTGCAACAATAACATTTGCACCAAGCTCTGTGACCTTTTTAATATTTGAAAGGTTAACTCCGCCATCTACCTGAATATTGAAATCAGGCCCCATTTTTTCTCTTAAAAATGATATTTTTTCATTCACGTCATCAATGTATTTCTGACCACCGTAGCCGGGGTGAACACTCATAACGAGAATCATGTCAACATCATTTATGTACGGCATAATTTCAGATATGTCTGTTTCGGGATTTAAAGCAAGTCCGGCTTTCAAACCGTAGGATTTAATAAGTTCTATACATTTTTTTACTTCTTTTGTTGCCTCAACGTGTATAGTTATACCGTCAGCACCTGCATTTTTGAAATCTTCAATGTATCTTTGCGGTTCTGTAATCATAAGATGCACGTCAAAAAACAGCTTTGAATAAGGTCTGATTGATTGGTAAACACAAGCACCAAAGCTTATGTTTGGAACAAAAATTCCGTCCATTACATCAATATGCAGCCATTTGGCACCTGACTTTTCGGTTTTTTCAACACATTCACGAAGCTTTCCGAAATCAGCTGATAAAATAGATGGTGATAATATCATAAAGCATTTTCCTTTCATAAAAAATTAAAGTTCCCAGTCCTTAATTTGTTTTAAGGTTTGGTATATAGATGAATAGTTTTCATAGCGTTGGGGTGATATGATACCGTCTGCTAAAGCGTTCTTTACTGCACAATCAGGTTCATTTATATGTGAACAGCCTTTAAAACGACATTGGTCGTTAAATGGAAGCATTTCGGGATAATAACCTGAAAGCTCAACCGGTTTTAATATCTCGGTTTCAAAAGAGCTGAAGCCCGGTGTGTCAAGAACATATCCGCCGTCCTTTAGTTCAAAAAGCTCAACATGACGTGTTGTGTGCTTTCCACGGTTAATTTTGCTTATATCACCTGTTTCGAGATTGTCGTCAACAAGAAGATTTAAAAGACTTGATTTACCAACACCGGATAATCCTGCAAAGGCTGTTGTTTTGTTTTTTACAAATTTACGAATTTCTTCGATTCCAGTATTTGTCACACTGCAAACATCAAAAATCCTATATCCTGTGTTTTTATACACACTGCGTATCTTGTCAGAATCTTCAAGGTCGGTTTTGGTTACACATATAACGGGAGTGATGTTTCTTGCTTCAGCCATTATTATAAGCTTGTCTATGAGTAAAAAATCAGGATCGGGATTTTTTGCGGAGGAAACAATTATGAGGGTGTCGATGTTGGCTACAGGCGGTCTTATGAGAGAGGATTGTCTCTCGGAAATATTTATAATACTTCCGTGTCCGCTGTTATCTGCTTCTATTTCAACGTTGTCCCCAATCATGGGTTTTATTTTTTCTTTTCTGAAAATTCCCCGTGCCTTACATTCGTATATTACTGCATCTTCTGCTTTGACGTAATAAAAGCCGCCAATTCCCTTTATTATTGTTCCTCGCAAACAAAAATCATATCCTTTCAGTTAAAAATTACAATTTTAATTCGTTAATCATTTCAGCACACATTTTCATGCCTTGTTCATTTTTTACAGCTGTAAACTGTTGATTCAAAAGATTTATAACACTTGCCGAAAGTTCTTTTGCACCCCATGCAATTGTATTTTCAGCCAATGATTTTTTTAGTTCATCAACAGAAGGCTCACTGAAGGTTTGTTCAGCTTCTTTTTCAATTTCCTTCATACAGTTGTTGAACTGCTGTGTATTTGAGTCAAAATATTTGCTTGCATAGGCAAGATTTGCAGCAAGCTCAAATTCTTTGACCTGCACATAATAATAAGCATAGTTTCTGTAAATTCTTGCAATATCAACCTTTTTATAAGCACAAACGTGTGCTCTTTTGATAATTGCAAGGAAGGATTTTAAATATTTTTTTCCTTTATAAGCATCGGCAAGAGCAAAGAGGAATTGTACATTTACAGGGTTTGCCTCAACTGCTTTTGATATAATCTCAATAGCCTTGTCATACTGTTTTTGTTCAAGCATCATTGCACCTAAAACAAGATATGCACTTGACAAATCCACCTGCATTCCTTCAAGCTGTTTCTTTGTCTGCTTTTCGGGGTTGAACGGATGATAGAGATTTGCATATAATAGCATTTCATATGCGTTACGGAAACAGTGATATTCTTTGTCGGCGGTATTAACATAGTTAATTGCTTCTTTTTTTATCACTTCTCTGATAAGCTTTAAAGCTTCGTCACGTTTGCCCTCCTGCTTGAATTTCTGTGATTGCATGAGGGCATTCATAAATACGGCGTTATGCTTCTGGATTTCCTGTGGGTCGGTAAGAAGCTTTGGAGCAGTACCGATTGTTTCTGCCATAAGCTTGTCAAGAATGTCAGAATATTTTTCTTCCATAACCTCTTCGTCTGCAACAATATCGGAAATCATCTGTTCTTCATTACCATCGATTATGCCGAATTCTTCATGTTCGGAATCAATCCAGGCGCAAAGCTTTAGCTGATTATCAGCTGTTGCTTCGACTGTAATATATAATACTTTTGTGAATTTTTCATTATATACGATATAAACTCTTTTACATAATGCAGGGAAAAGATTTTTTTCAGGCATTTCAATTTTTACTGCCTTTGCTCCTGCAATATCATAAGGTATGCCAACATTAAAATCATCAGCAGTGTATGGACAGTCGGTTTTCTGCTGAGCATAAAGGTTGTTATAGAAGTTTGCAAGATATTTGCCTTTTTCGGCAATGATTGATGTAGTAATATAAATGGGGTCATCGTTAAGCTTTGCAGGTATAATTTTATGCTCAACCAAGAATCTGATTTGACCGTCAATACTTTGTTTTTGTTGGTCGTTTACAGGTTGAGGATTTGCCATGGGTTCGGGGTCTTCAAACTCCTCTTCTGATGCTTTATTAATGTCCTGTTCAGCTTCTTTATTTTCTGTTACTTCAGAAGGTGTAACTGTTTCATTTTTTATATCATCATTTTCTGTTTTTTTGATTTTTTTTCTGATGATAAGAGCAGAGGCAATAACTACGACAGCGGCCGCAGCTGCGCCAAGCAGTGCATATTCCATTATAATCTCCATTCTGCCGTCCCGCATCGGCTTTGTTTTTATATAAATTCATTTGCGGATAAATGAAATTAAATTATTTATAAATACTAATCCACACTACATTTTACCATTTTATAAGTTGTTTGTCAATTAAAAATATAATATGTAATAATATTTTAACTGAATTTTGAATAAGTATGAATTATAATTTGTTATTGAGGAGAAAATCGTATGAATTACATCTTTTCGGGAATGGTTATTTTATCTCTTATAACTGCATTTTTTACAGGAAAAATTGATGAGACTGTAAGCGCGGCATTGGACGGAGCGAAGAGCTCGGTTGAAATTATTTTGTCTTTTGCAGGAATTATGTGTATGTGGTCGGGATTTTTACGGCTTTTGGAGGAGGGAGGAATGGCTTCAATTATTGCAAAATTAATAAGACCGATTACAAAAATTCTTTTTCCGAGGCTGGAAAAAAACAGCGTCGCAATGGAAAAAATATCAGCAAATATCAGTGCCAATCTTTTGGGAGTGGGAAATGCGGCAACACCTGCAGGAATTGAAGCAATGTGTGAGCTTGATAAGCTGAATAAAAGACCTGATACAGCAAGTGATGAAATGAGTATATTTACGGTTATAAATACTGCAAGCATACAGCTTGTGCCAACAACAATAATTGCATTGAGAGCCTCGTTCGGGTCACAGAATTCTGAGTGTATTATGCTTCCGATATGGATAAGCTCGGTATGTGCGGTAGTGTGTGCAGTAAGTGCAATGAAGTTTATTTTATTTGTCAGAAAAAGGAAAAAACGCCGGCATAAGCCGACGTTTCGGTAGAAAATTATAATTAATAATGAAAGGTTATTTCATGAAATTTGTTATCCCTGTTATTATGATTTTAATAATTTTTAAGGCACATAAAAGCGGTGTGCCTGTTTACACTTCTTTTTGTTCCGGAGTTGAAAACGGAATGAAAACTGTGCTTGGTATTTTTCCTGTTATTGTTGCCATAACAATGGCTGTTTCGATGATGCGTGCATCGGGACTTTTGGAGATTGTAACGGGATTTATAAAGCCTGCAACCGATTTTTTACATATTCCCGAAGAGGTTATGCCTCTTGCACTTATAAGACCTGTATCGGGTGGAGGAGCTTTGGGGATACTCAGTAATATTTTAAAGCAGTACAGTCCTGATTCGCGTATCGGAATAATTGCATCAATTATAATGGGTTCAACGGAAACTACATTTTATACGCTTATGGTATATTTTAAAAACACAAGGGTAAAATATAATTCACATATAATTCCTGCCGCAGTTTTTGGCGATATTGTTGCAGTTTTGGCAGGTGTTTGGGCAAGTGCGATAATTTTTTAACAAAATTTAAAAAATTTGTAATATATACTTGAAAAATTTCTCAATATGGTATAAAATATATGATGTGTTAAAAATACCAATGATATGGGCGGTCAGATAAAAATTATCGGACTTTCCGTACAAATAAATTAAAATGAGGTGTATTTTATGTTAAACAAAAAAAGCGTAGAGGATATTGCAGTCAGCGGCAAGAGAGTACTTGTAAGATGTGACTTCAATGTTCCGTTGGATGAAAACAGAAATATTACAGATGAAACAAGAATTGACGGTGCATTACCTACAATTAAGTATCTTGTGGATAACGGTGCAAAGGTTATTCCTTGCTCACACATGGGTAAGCCAAAGGGTGAACCAAAGCCTGAATTGTCATTAGCTCCTGTTGCAAAGAGCTTGTCAGCAAAATTAGGTAAGGAAGTTATTTTTGCAGCTGACGATAATGTTGTCGGTGAAAATGCTAAAAAGGCTGTTGCAGAAATGAACGACGGTGATGTTGTTTTATTGGAAAATACAAGATACAGAGCAGAAGAAACAAAGAATGTTGAAGCTTTTTCAAAAGAGCTTGCATCTTTAGCTGATATATTTGTAAACGACGCTTTCGGTACAGCTCACAGAGCTCATTGCTCAAACGTTGGTGTTACTGAATTTTTGGATACTGCTGCAGCAGGTTATCTCATTCAGAAGGAAATCGAATTCTTAGGAAACGCTGTTAACAACCCGGTAAGACCTTGTGTTGCTATTTTGGGCGGTTCAAAGGTTTCATCAAAGATTTCAGTTATCAACAATCTTCTTGAAAAGGTTGATACATTAATCATCGGAGGCGGTATGGCTTATACATTCATGAAGTCATTGGGAGAAGAAGTCGGTGATTCATTGTTGGAAGCTGATTATCTTGATTATGCTAAAGAAATGATGAAGAAGGCTGAGGATAAGGGTGTTAAGTTGTTAATCCCTGTTGATACAGTTGTTGGTAAGGATTT
>JAZOTP010000078.1:0-26105 GCA_045657705.1 Clostridia bacterium | reverse complement strand
CACAGAAAAAGTGTAGTTGATATAGAAGATTCTGACGGAAGAATTGCCGAAGATGTTCCTATTTTAAGAGATTACACTCAAAAGGCATGGGTATCGGTTATGTATGGCTGTAATAATTTCTGTTCATATTGTATTGTACCCTATGTCAGAGGCAGAGAAAGAAGCAGAACAAGCGGGGCAATATTAAAGGAAGTACGCGAGCTTGTCGCTAACGGCTGTACAGAAATAAGTCTTTTGGGACAGAATGTTAATTCATACGGTAAGGATTTGAATGAAGATATTGATTTTGCGAAGCTTTTAAGACTGGTAAACGATGTTGAGGGTGTTGAAAGAATACGTTTTATGACTTCACATCCAAAGGATTTATCCGATGCATTAATAGATGCCATGGCAGAATGTGATAAGGTATGCAAACAGCTTCATCTCCCTTTCCAGGCAGGAAGCAACAAAGTTCTTCACGAAATGAACAGAAAATATACTCGTGAGGACTATCTCGAAAAAATAAGAAAGGTTAAGGAACGAATTCCGGGAATTACTTTATCAACAGATATTATTGTAGGCTTCCCTACCGAAACAAATGAGGATTTTGAAGATACTCTTGATGTATTAAGGCAGGTTGAGTTTGACAATATTTTCTCATTTATATATTCAAGGAGAGAAGGAACACCTGCGGCAAAGCTTGATTTTGTATTGAGCGAGGATGAAATTCATAATAATTTCAACCGCCTGCTTGAGGTTCAGAATGAGATTTCAAAGAGTAAAAATGACGCATATGTAGGAAGAGTTGAAAGAGTTCTTGTTGACGGTGTAAGTAAAAATGATGAAAACACACTTTCAGGAAGAACCGATTCATCAAAAATTGTTAATTTTAAAGGAAACAAGGATTTGACAGGAAAATATGTTAATGTGAAAATAACAGAGGCACATACATGGAGTCTTAACGGAGAACTTGTTGATTAAACAAAAAGAAAGGGAGAAATAAAAATGACATTAATGGAAAAAGCACACGAATTAGGAGAAATGATTAAGGAATCAGAGGAAATGAAAGCACTTGACAAAGCTGATGAAGCTCAACAGAATGACGCTGTTGCTCAGGAGCTTTTACAGGAATTCAATTTAAAAAGAATGAATATTGCAAGAGATATGCAATCAGGAAAAATCCAGCAGGCAGAAGCTATTGTAAAGAATAATGAGGCATTTTCAGAAATGATTAAAAAGAGTCAGACAATTGCTGATTATGTTGAAGCCAAAAAGGCATTTGATAATATGGTTGCAGAGGTTAATAAAATATTAAACTACTATATCACGGGACAAGACCCGAATTGTACACATGACTGCAGCACCTGCGGCGGTTGTCACTGATATAAATCAACATTTTACGGAGGTGAATACCGATGAGTGAAATATCTCCTATGATGAGCCACTATCTCAAAACAAAAGAGGAATATATGAATTGCATTCTTTTTTACAGACTTGGTGATTTTTATGAGATGTTTTTTGATGATGCGGTTACGGTTTCAAGAGAGCTTGAATTAACTTTAACAGGAAAAAGCTGCGGATTGGAGGAACGCGCACCTATGTGCGGTGTTCCTTTCCACAGTGCAAATATATATATAGCAAAGCTTGTTGAGCGTGGATATAAGGTCGCAGTCTGCGAACAAGTTGAAGACCCGAAAACTGCAAAAGGTATGGTTAAGCGAGAGGTTGTGAGAGTAATTACTCCCGGAACAGTTCTTGATGAGGTCATGCTTGACGAGCGAAAGAACAACTATCTTTGCGTCATTAATATGCAAAGCGACGGTATTGCCGCCGCCTTTTGTGATGCTTCAACCGGTGAGATATATCTTACGGTTGTAAATTCAAAGGATGCACTTTTTAATGAGCTTGCAAGATATACTCCGTCAGAAATTATTGTAAATGATACTTGCAGTGAAGATATAATAAATATTATTGATAAAAGATTTCATATAAAAGCCGATATTCGTGGTGACGAATATTTTAACAGCTTTTTAGCGGAAGAAAGGATAAAAGCACAATTCAGAAAACAGCTTGATGAATTGGGTTTAACACCTGCTTCAAGCGCTACGAATGCTGTTTATGTCATTTTAAAATATCTTGATACAACGCAAAAAGAAGGTTTAAGCTATATAGATACACTTCACATATATTCATGTGAAGAATTTATGGATATAGATATGGCAACACGCAGAAATCTTGAAATTACCGAAACAATGCGTGAAAAAAAGAAAAAAGGGTCTTTGCTCGGCGTTCTTGATTACACAAAAACATCAATGGGTGCAAGAAAACTTATACAATGGCTTGAAAAACCGCTTGTTAACCCCATTATGATAAACAAAAGACTTTATTCGGTAAACGAATTATACGAAAATCCTATTCTTCGTGATGATATTGGTACAGCTCTTTCGGGTATTTATGATATTTCAAGAATAGTAAGCCGAATTTCTACCAATACACTTACTCCCAAGGATATGGTTTCATTAAAGCAGTCTTTATTGAAATTACCCGGGCTTGATTATCTGCTTGCAAAAACAAAATCTCCGATACTTGCGGATATGTCGGATAAAATGGATATTCTTCCCGATTTATGCAAGCTTCTTGAGGAAGCAATTGATGATGAAGCACCGTCTGTTCTTCGTGACGGAAAAATTATTAAAAAGGGATATAACGAAGAGCTTGAACACTACAGAGAAGCAATGACCGACGGAAAAAGCTGGATTGCAAGAGTTGAAGCTGAGGAAAAAGAAAAGACAGGTATTAAAAACCTAAAAACAGGCTATAACAAGGTTTTCGGATATTATATAGAGGTTACAAAGTCGAATCTTTCGGAAGTTCCCGACAGATATATAAGAAAACAAACACTGACAAATGCAGAAAGATACATAACACCTGAACTCAAAGAAATAGAAGAAACAATAATGAACGCTTCAGAAAAATTCTCCGAGCTTGAAATGAAGCTGTTTGAAGAAATCAGAAGAAGCATCATGGAACAATCGGAAAGACTCAGAAATGTTGCTGAAATTATTTCTGTTGTTGACGTAATCTATTCTTTTGCAGTTGCGGCATTTAAGAATAATTATACAATGCCTGAAATAACCGAAACAAACGAGCTTATCATCAAAGACGGCAGACACCCTGTTGTTGAAAAGATGATGAAGGATTCCTTATTTGTTCCAAATGATGCAGATTTAAACTGTGAGGATTCAAGACTCCTTATCATAACAGGGCCAAACATGGCAGGTAAATCTACATATATGCGTCAGGTTGCCTTAATTTCTCTTATGGCACAGGTCGGAAGCTTTGTTCCTGCATCTTATGCCAAAATGGGAACTGTAGACAGGATTTTCACAAGAGTGGGAGCATCCGATGATATTTCGGCAGGTCAGAGTACCTTTATGCTTGAAATGGTTGAGGTTGCAAACATTTTGAAAAATGCCACTTCAAAATCACTTGTTATATTAGATGAAATAGGAAGAGGTACAAGTACATTTGACGGTTTGTCAATTGCATGGGCGGTTGCGGAATATATCCATAACAAGAAAAAAATCGGTGCTAAAACACTGTTTGCAACTCATTATCATGAAATGAGCGAGCTTGAAGAAAAGCTTGACGGCGTTAAAAATTACAGAATTGCCGTCAAAAAACGCGGTGACGATATAACATTTTTAAGAAAAATTGTCAGAGGCGGTGCAGACGATAGCTTCGGTATTGAAGTTGCAAAGCTTGCAGGCGTACCTGACGAGGTTATAAAACGTGCAAAAGAAATTCTTCATAAAATTGAGAATGACGATGCAGAAAATATTGTGAAGCAAAAACCAAAAAAGGTACATGAGTCCGCACAAATCGGATTTGACGACGGAATTGCATCAGAAATTGCAGGGGAATTAAAAACTCTCGATGTAACTACTCTCACACCGATTGAAGCAATGAATAAGCTGTTTGAACTTGCAAATAAAGCAAAATTAAACTAAAACTTTCGGCTGTGTCAAAAAATATTAACACAGCCGTTTTTTTGTGATAAAAAAGGAAAGTATTTACAAAAGTGATCTTTTGTATTACAATAATAAAAGCAAAGCATCGTTTTTGGGCGTGCTTGGTTTGGGTTGCACGCCTTTTTAAATTTAAAGCACAAAAGACAATGTAGAAAAGGGTGATATTTATGGGTAAAGGATTATATGTTCATATTCCTTTTTGTATACAAAAATGCAGATACTGCGATTTTATTTCCTTTTGCAGAAGTGAAAAATATTTTGATGAATATATTAAAATGCTTCTTGTTGAATCGGAAGAATATAAAAATGAAATAATTGACAGTATATTTATAGGTGGCGGTACACCTACCGTCTTTTCTGCAATACAATTATCAAGGCTTTTACAAGGATTGAAAACCACATTTAATATAACAGATGATGCGGAATTTACTATAGAATCAAACCCGAAAACGCTTGATAATGAAAAGCTAGATGTATTAAAAAATGCAGGAGTGAACAGAATAAGTATAGGTGTACAATCCTTTTGTGACGAAGAACTTACAGCAATAGGTCGTATTCATAGTTCATCAGACGCCATAAAAACAGCCGAAATGATAAACAAAACAAAGTCATTTAATCTTAATGTTGATTTGATGCTCGCTCTTCCCCGACAAACTGAGAAAAGTCTTATGAACACTTTGAAAACAGCAATATCTCTAAATCCTTCTCATTTGTCATGCTACAGCCTTATAATAGAAGAGGGTACGCCGTTATATGACGACTACAAATCAGGAAGGTTTGAGTATCCCGACGATGATTTTGACAGAAAAATGTACCGTATGACTGTAGATTATCTGCATGAACACGGCTACAACCGTTATGAAATTTCAAATTTCTCAAAGAAAGGGCATGAATGTCGACATAATCTGAAATACTGGAATTGTGATGAGTATATAGGAATAGGTGTTGCGGCACATTCTTATATCGGAAATATAAGAAGCTTTAATACATCCGATTTAACACAATATCTAAAAGGAAGCTTTCACGAAGCAGATAAAACAATCCTTTCCGACTCTGATAAGATAAGCGAATATATTATCATGCGGTTAAGACTTTCAGAGGGTGTTAGTGAAAATGAATTTTATAAACGTTTTAATAAACGTTTTCCGAATATGTTTACCGGTCAGATTAATAAGCTTATCGGTGCAGGACTTATGGAAAAATCAAACGGATTTTACCGTCTTACAGATTATGGTATAGATTTATCAAACACTGCAATGTGTGAATTTGTCTGAAATATTTCTTTAAATGATTTATTTTATGAATAATTTGTTAAAACACTGATAAAATAGAAAAAAACTCTTGACAATTGCCAATAATAGTGGTATCTTATAGTTGTTAGCACTCAACTGATGTGAGTGCTAAAAAGTAAAAAGAGGTGAAAGCAGTGGAACTGAATGACAGAAAACTCCGTATACTTCAGGCGGTAATTGATGAATATTTAGGTACTGCCGAACCGGTGGGGTCACGTGCTATTTCAAAGAAAAATGATTTAGGACTTTCGAGCGCGACAATAAGAAATGAAATGGCGGATCTTGAAGAAATGGGATTTTTAATTCAGCCGCATACATCAGCCGGACGTGTTCCGTCAGATACGGCATACCGATATTATGTAAATTCAATGATGACAAGATACAAAATCGGTGTTGAAACAATTGAAAAGCTGCAGAATGATTTGCATGAAAAGGTTAACAGGCTTGATACCATTATCAAGAAAGCAAACCTTATAACGTCAACGCTTACCGATTATACAACATTTATTACATCTCCCGATTTAAAAACAAATCACATAAAAAAATGTGAACTTATAAGTCTTTCGGGCGGATGCTCATTGCTGATAATAGTCACACAGGCAGGTGCTGTAAGAAACAAAATTTTACCCTTGCCCGTTGATGATACTACAGCTTCTGTTCTCGGAGATATAATAAACAACACATTAAGCGGACTTTGTGCAAGTGATATTACATTTGATAAAATTCAGTCAATGCAGAATGAAATCTCACAAAGACTGAATATGTCACCAAAAGCGTTAATAAATATTCTGAATTTCGTCTATGAAGCAATTGAAGAAATGGACGATACAGAAATTTATATAGAAAATGCAAAATCAATATTGAAGTATAACGATATTGACAAAGCAAGAAAAATGTTTACTTTCCTTGAAGATAAACGTAATCTTCGTCAGCTTATTGAGGGCGGAGACGAAAAGAAGGTAAATATAAAAATCGGCTCAGAAAATGAAGCCGAGGAAATGAAGGACTGCAGTCTTGTAACGGTCAACTATTCCCTTAACAACAAGGTTATGGGTAAGCTTGGAGTAATAGGTCCCAAAAGAATGGACTATGCTAAGGTGGTTGCAAGTCTTGACTGTATTTCCAATCATATTGATAAAATCTTGTATCAATTATATATAGGAGAAAGTGAGGGATAGTGAGTGTCTAAACAAAAGGAAAAAAATCAGGCAGAGGAAACGGTTGAAACAGAAGAAGCAGTTGAAGAAGCCGAAGCAGTTCAGGAAACTGCACCTGAAAATGATAAAACTCAGGAGCTTGGAGAAAAGGTCAGAGAATGGGAAGATAAATATATGCGTTTATATGCTGAATTTGATAATTATCAGAAGCGTACAGCAAAGGAAAAAGACGCAAGATATGCCGATGCAGTTATTGATACGGTAAATTACTTCCTTGAGGTTAGCGATAACCTTGACAGAGCTGTTTCAATAACAGTTGAAACAGAAGAAGCAAAAAAAGTTTTGGAGGGTGTTGAGCTTGTTAAAAAGCAGATGTCCGATATACTTACAAAACTTAATGTGACACCGATTGCGGCTGTAGGAGAAGAATTTGATCCGAATGTTCATAACGCAGTTATGCATATTGAGGATGACAGTATTACAGAAAATACTGTAGTAGAGGAATTGCAAAAGGGCTACATATACAAAAACGAAAGAGTAGTCCGTTACAGTATGGTAAAGGTTGCAAACTAATTAAGGATTTATCCTGATTATAAATTGGAGGAATTAAAATGGGAAAAATTATTGGTATTGACTTAGGTACAACAAATTCATGTGTAGCGGTTATCGAAGGCGGTAACCCTGCGGTTATAGCAAATTCAGAGGGTGCAAGAACTACCCCGTCTGTTGTTGCTTTTCAGAAAAACGGTGAGAGAATAGTTGGTCAGGTTGCTAAAAGACAGGCAGTTACAAACGCTGACAGAACAATCATGTCAATCAAAAGACATATGGGTGAAAACTATTCAGTAAATATTGACGATAAATCATATACACCGCCTGAAATTTCAGCTATGATTTTAACAAAGCTCAAGCAGGATGCTGAAAGCTATCTTGGCGAGCCTGTAACACAGGCTGTTATTACAGTTCCTGCATACTTCAGCGATTCACAAAGACAGGCTACAAAAGACGCAGGTAAAATTGCAGGTCTTGAGGTTTTAAGAATTATAAACGAACCTACAGCAGCAGCTCTTGCTTACGGTATGAACGATACTGACCAGAAGGTTATGATTTATGACCTCGGTGGTGGTACTTTCGACGTTTCAATTCTTGAAATCGGTGACGGTGTATTTGAGGTTCTTTCAACAAACGGTGATACACGCCTCGGTGGTGACGATTTCGATGAAAGAATTATTAAATATCTTGTTGAAGAATTCAAAAAGGAAACAGGTGTTGATTTAACAAGTGATAAGATGGCTATGCAGAGATTAAAGGAAGCTGCTGAAAAGTCAAAGATTGAATTATCAGGTATGACAACATCAAATATCAATCTTCCGTTTATCACAGCTGACGCCACAGGCCCTAAGCATCTTGATATTACATTGTCAAAGGCTAAGTTTGACGATTTAACAGCTGACCTCGTTCAGAAGACTATCGTTTGTATTAAAAATGCTATGAGCGATGCAGGTTTATCAAGTGGAGAAATAGATAAGGTATTGTTAGTTGGTGGTTCTTCAAGAATCCCTGCTGTTCAGGAAGCTGTTAAGAAAGAAATGGGTCAGGAACCGCACAAGGGTATCAACCCTGATGAATGTGTTGCTATTGGGGCTGCTGTTCAGGCAGGCGTATTAGGCGGCGATGTAAAAGATTTATTATTGCTCGACGTTACACCTTTATCACTCGGTATCGAAACAATGGGTGGTGTATTCACAAAGCTTATTGAGAGAAATACAACAATTCCTACAAAGAAATCACAGATATTCTCAACAGCCGCAGACGGTCAGACAAGTGTTGAGGTTCATGTATTACAGGGTGAGAGAGAAATGGCTCAATATAATAAGACTCTGGGACGTTTCAGCTTAACAGGTATTGCTCCTGCTCCCCGTGGTGTTCCTCAGATTGAAGTATCTTTTGACATTGACGCTAACGGTATTGTTAAGGTTTCTGCAAAGGATATGGCAACCGGAAACGAGCAGAAGATTACAATTACAGCATCTTCTAACCTGAGTGATGAAGATATTGAAAAGGCTGTAAAAGAAGCTGAAAAGTATGCTGAAGAAGATAAGAAGCGTAAGGAAGAAGTAGAAATCAGAAACGGTGCTGAAAGTGCAGTTGCACAGGCCGAAAGAACTCTGAATGAATTAGGCGACAAGGTTGATGAAGCTGACAAAGCATCAATCAAGGCTGAAATAGATAAAGTAAATGAAGCTTTAAAGGGTACAGATTCAGAAGCTATTAAGCAGGCAAGCGAAAACTTACAGCAGGCATTCTATAAAGTTTCAGAAAAATTGTATCAGCAGGCTAATCCTCAAGGTGCTCAAGGCGGTCCTCAGGGAGCAGGCTTTAATCCTGAAGATTTTGCACAAGGCGGTGCACAGGGTGCAGGCAACGACAATGTTTATGAAGCTGATTACAGAGAAGTAGACGAAGATAATAAATAAAGCTGAGTAAACAAAAAGGGCGGCAATTGTCGCCCTTTTTAACAGTATTTTTATGGGTGGGTGAATCAAAATGGCAGATAAAAGAGATTTTTATGAAGTGCTTGGAGTTCAAAAAGGTGCTTCTGATGATGAAATAAAAAAAGCATACAGACGTGAGGCTAAAAAATACCATCCCGACCTTCATCCGGGAGACAAAGAAGCAGAGGCTAAATTCAAAGAAGTTAATGAAGCATATGAAATTCTGTCCGACAGTGACAAAAAGGCACGTTATGACCAATTCGGTCACGCAGGTGTAGACCCTAATTTTGGTGCCGGCGGTGGCGGTGCAGGCTTTGGCGGATTTGATGATTTCGGAGATATTTTTTCTAATATTTTCGGAGGCGGTTTTGGCGGCTTCGGGGGCGGTGCAAGAAGAAACGGTCCTATAAGAGGTGCAGATATAAGACAGGTTATAGATATTACGTTTGAGGAAGCTGCTTTTGGTTGCAAGAAAAATATAAGCGTAACAAAGCAGGAGGATTGTCCGTCCTGTAAAGGTACAGGAGCAAAAGCAGGTACATCACCTGTAACCTGTAAACGCTGTAACGGTCAGGGTCAGGTAAGAACTCAGACAAGAACACCTCTGGGATATATGACAAACATTACAAACTGTCCCGACTGTAAAGGTACAGGTAAGGTTGTAACAGATCCTTGCCGTGACTGTCGTGGAAGCGGAAGAGTAAGAAAAACAAGAACTATTGAAATAAATATTCCGCAAGGTATTAATCACGGACAGACAATGCAGGTAAGCGGTCAGGGTGAACCCGGTACAAGAGGTGGCTCATCAGGAGATTTGCTTGTTACTATCAGAATCAAACCTCATGCAATTTACAGACGCGAAGAGTTTGATGTATTTATCGAAATCCCTATCACGTTTGTTCAGGCAGCTTTAGGTGCAACAATAAGAGTTCCGACACTCGATGGTATTGTTGAATATGATATTCCTGAGGGAACACAGACAGGAACGGTGTTTAAGCTGAAAAATAAAGGTATTCCATATATCAGAGGTAAAAACCGTGGTGATGAATATGTTACTGTAGAGGTTGAAGTTCCTAAAAACATAAGCCTGAAGCAAAAAGAAATTTTAAAAGAATTTGAAGCAGCTTCAAAGGGCAATGAAAATTACAAAAAACAAAAGTCCTGGTTTGATAAGATGAAAGACTTTTTGAAATAAGGAGACTTGTATGAAAAAATTGATTACTGCTCCGTTTACAAAGGACATTATTAAAACTTTAAAAGCCGGTGACAGCGTACTGTTGTCGGGTGTGATTTATACAGCCCGTGACGCTGCTCACGAAAGAATGGTAAGAGAATACAATAACACAAAATCCTTTCCCATTGATTTGGAGAATCAGGCAATTTATTATGCAGGTCCATGTCCTGCAAAGCCAGGTGAGGTCATAGGCTCATGCGGTCCGACAACAGCCGGTCGAATGGATGCCTACACTCCCCTGCTCCTTGACAACGGTTTATCAGTTATGATTGGCAAGGGTGCAAGATGCAAAGAAGTTACCGATGCAATTGTCAGAAACGGATGTGTATACTTAGGGGCAACAGGAGGTGCAGGTGCATTAATTGCTCAATGCATAAAATCCTCCGAGGTTGTGTGCTATGACGATTTGGGAACAGAAGCTATAAGAAAGCTCACTGTTGAAAATTTACCGCTTGTTGTTCTTACCGACTGTGAGGGAAACGATCTTTATAAAACAGGTCAAAGCGAATATTGTGAATTTTAAATTAAATTTAATATTCACATAATTCAGAAGCACCGCTTTATCTTTTCTCAAGACAAAGCGGTGCTTTTAGATTTCTGATATTAAGCCGTATAGCTATATAATTTACGGCTTGTAGTATTATTCTTTATTTTCTTCTTCTCTTGGAATACAATCCTTATGTGAAAGGCTTATTTTACCTGTTCTGTCATCAATTTCCATAATCTTAACAAGCAATGTATCTCCGACATTTACAATATCTTCAACCTTTTCAACTCTCTTATGGTCAAGCTTTGAAATATGGCAAAGACCGTCTTTTCCCGGAAGAATTTCAACAAATGCACCGAATGGCTGAATTGTCTTTACAACACCGTTATAAATTTCACCAACCTCAGGCTCTTTAACAATCATTTCAATAGCTTCCTTAGCAGCATCACCTGATGACTGGTTAACTGCAAAAATGTGAATTGTACCGTCGTCTTCAATGTCAATCTTAGCACCTGTATCTGCAACAATCTTCTGAATAACCTTACCGCCCTGACCGATAACTTCTCTTATCTTATCAGGATCAATCTTCATTGTACTTACCTTAGGAGCATACGGTGACAAGTGGTCACGAACCTCAGGAATTGCCTTTAATAAAATTTCATCTATAATATAGCATCTTGCTTTTCTTGTCTTTTCAAAAGCTTCTGCAATGACTTCATAGGTTAAACCGTCATTCTTGATGTCAACCTGAATTGATGTGATACCTTTCTTAGTACCTGCAACCTTAAAGTCCATTTCGCCGTAAAAATCTTCAAGTCCCTGAATATCAACCATGGTTGTAAAACCGTTATCAGTTGAAATCAATCCGCAGGAAATACCTGCAACAGGAGCTTTAATAGGAACACCTGCAGCCATAAGAGCAAGGGTTGATCCGCACACACTTCCCTGTGATGTTGAACCGTTTGAGCTTAATACCTCAGAAACAGTTCTGATTGAGTATGGGAACTCAGCCTCTGAAGGAAGTACAGGCACCAATGAACGTTCAGCAAGTGCACCGTGACCTATTTCTCTTCTTCCCGGACCTCTTGACGGTTTTGTTTCACCAACAGAATATGAAGGGAAATTGTAGTGATGCATATATCTCTTTGTTTCCTCTTCATCAATACCGTCTAACTTCTGCATCTCAGCCAAAGGTGCTAATGTTGCAACAGTAAGAACCTGTGTCTGACCTCTTGTGAACATACCTGAACCGTGAGTTCTCGGTAATAAATCAACTTCTGCAGCAAGCGGTCTTATCTGGTCAAGTGCTCTTCCGTCAACACGTCTGCCCTCAACCAACCATGCACGAACAATTTCTTTTTGCATTTTGTAGAGAATTTCACCAAGCTGTTCTGCAATATCAGGGAACTGCTCTGTAAGTGCTTCTAAGATTTCATCTTCAACAACACCCATTCTCTCATCACGGATATTCTTATCATCTGTATCTAAAGCATACTTAATCTTGTCATATGACATAGCCTTAATAGCATCCCATATTTCCTGATTTACTGTATGTGCTTCATACGAAAACTTTTCCTTACCAATTTCTGCTCTAATTAATTCAATAAAATCACAGATTTCAATAATCTGCTTATGGGCAAATTTAAGTCCTTCGAGCATTACATTTTCTTCAATTTCACTTGCAGCAGCTTCAATCATAACTATTTTCTGCTTTGTGCCTGCAACTGTAACGAGCATTTCTGACTTTTCTCTCTGAGCAACAGTCGGGTTAATAATATATTCTCCGTCAATCAAACCAAGCCATACACCTCCGATTGGTCCGTTCCACGGAATATCTGAGATAGCCAAAGCGATTGAAGTACCAATCATTGCAGCAACTTCGGGAGGGTTGTCCTGTTCAACAGATAAAACCGTTGCCACAACAGAAACGTCATTTCTCAAATCTGCCGGGAAAAGCGGTCTTATCGGTCTGTCGATAACACGGCTCGTTAAAATTGCCTTTTCTGATGGCTTACCCTCTCTCTTTATATATCCGCCCGGAATTTTACCTACTGCGTATAATTTTTCTTCATAATCAACACTCAAAGGGAAGAAATCTACTCCCTCTCTTGGAGTTCTTGAAGCTGTTACGTTAACCATAACAACGGTATCACCGTAACGAACCAGACAATGTCCGTTTGTAAGCATTGCCATTTTTCCTGTTTCGATAACAAGCGGTCTGCCTGCTAAAGTTGTTTCAAATGTTCTGAACATAATTTTTCTCCTTTTCTTAATTCAGGGAAATAACTTTATTTAACAGATAGGCACAAAACCAAATAAGCTTTGATTCTCTGCTTATTTGCTAAATAAATATCATTTCCCGTGATATATACATAAAGCAAGCGAATAACGCATGGAAATCCGCTTGCTTAAAAGTATAATTACTTTCTTAAACCTAATTTGCTAACCAAAGCACGGTATCTTTCAATATCCTGTGACTTTAAGTAATTCATTAAGCTTCTTCTCTTACCAACCATCATCAACAGACCTCTTCTTGAGTGGAAGTCCTTTTTGTGCTCATTTAAGTGTTCGTTGTTAAGATGATTGATTCTTTCAGTTAAAAGAGCAATCTGAACCTCAGGAGAACCTGTATCTCCTTCATGAGTTGCATAAGCTGCGATAATTTCCTGCTTACGTTCCTTAGTCATAGTTTTCACCTCCTATAATTAATCATCCCCGTATGCTGAGAAACCGTTGGTGATTCGGTTATCCAAGCCATAGGTTAAAAAAAAATTTTGAAAATTGTTTTGAGATTTTACTCTCGGGTTAATTTAAGCAAGCAACCTATTATTTGCTTCTGTTGAAACGCTTGTTAAACTTCTCAACTCTACCGCCTGTGTCTACAAGCTTCTGCTTACCTGTGTAGAACGGATGGCACTTTGAGCAGATTTCAATCTGGATATTTTCCTTTGTTGAACCTGTTTCAATAACCTCACCGCAAGCGCATCTGATTGTTGTTTGCTTATAATCAGGATGAATTCCTTCTCTCATGGTATTCCCCTCCTTATAAGATTTTTAATAACTCATATTGAGCCAAATAATAGTATAACACATATTTAAGCTTTTTGCAAGTATTTTTTTACAATTTTTTTTATTTTTTACGAAAAATTAAAAAATAAAAAAATTTATAGATTTTGTAAAAATATACAGTAAAATGTATAATAATAAAATTATATATTACGCACGATAATTCAAAAAATTAACTAAAAAAATTAAATTACGCAAAAAATTGTTTATTATTTATAAAATATACAAAAAGATTTAAAGATATTTGTTTATTATATCAATAAACTCTATCGACATTACTCTAAAATATGGTATAATACTAGTATTATGGTATACTTATACGATAATTATACCATATCGAAATATTGAGAAAGAAAAACGCAAAGGAGAGAAAGAAATGAAACAAGTATTATCAGGCTTTGCTGCCGGATTATTCGGTTGCGGCAGCGGATGAGACGCCCGGAGCATCAGCAGTGATTTATTATTTCAATATATGAAATAATGCAAAGGTACCCACCGTTAAAGGGTAGAAATATTGAGAAAAGAAAGGAATTTTGTCATGAGTACAAAACAAAAGGCCTCCGAGGCAAGTCTTACAACTATTAAAAAGAAGCGTAAGAAAATAACTACAAGCGACTGGCAGTTATATTCATTATGCTTAATACCGGTATTATTGGTATTTATATTCAAATATGTACCAATGTTTGGTATAATTATTGCATTTAAGAACTATAAGTTTAATCTTGGAATTTTGGGAAGTCCATGGGTAGGATTTTCAAACTTTGAATTTTTCTTAAAGTCAAATGTATTTATTTAGCTTATATGAAATACAATCGGTAATAACTTATTATTTATTGTATTTGGTATTGCATCTTCATTGCTTGTTGCGATTCTTTTATTTGAATTAAAGAGCAGAAAAGCAACAAAGGTATTTCAGACTCTTATGATTACACCGCATTTTATGTCATGGGTTATTGTTGCATACATGGTATATGCAATTTTAAATCCAAACTACGGTTATTTAAATCAGGTACTTAAATTATTTGGTATTGGTACAGACTCTCCGATTGACTGGTATTCTATGCCGTCAGCATGGCCTGTTATCCTTACTATAACATCAGTATGGAAAGCTGTTGGTATGGACTCGGTTGTTTATTATGCTTCTTTGATGGGTATTGATACATCCTTATTTGAAGCGGCTGAGGTTGACGGTGCCAACAAATTCCAGAGAACAATACATAATTGTATTACCAAGTCTTGTTCCTCTTGTAACTATTCTTACAATCCTTAAAATCGGCGGCATTTTCCATGCTGATTTCGGTCTGTTCTACACAGTTACACAAGACGGTGCTAACGGTAACCTGTATGATACAACAAACGTTATCGATACATACACTTTCAGAACATTTAAAGAAAATGCTTCCGGTAACTCATACGGTTTAACAGCAGCAGTAAGCTTATTGCAGTCAATTGTCGGAATGATTCTGGTTATCACAACTAACTGGGCATCAAAGAAAATCGACAAGGATTTAGGATTATTCTAAGGGAGGGAGGGAAATTACGATGAGTAGACATAATAAAATTTTACAAGGTACATTAATCGCAATATTTACTATAATCTGTTTATTGATAGTATTCCCTTTCTGGTTATTGGTAAGTGCATCGTTGTCTGATGCAGGAATAATTACCACTCAGGGGTATCAAATCTGGCCAAATCCGTTTTCATTTGAAGCATATAAATATGTATTTGAAAATCCGGAACAGATTTTAAGAGCATATGGAATTACATTTGTGTTCTCAATAATAACAATGGTACTGGCAGTGCTTTTAATGTCAATGATTGCATATCCTTTGGCAAGAAAGAGCTTAAGAGGACGTGGAGTTATTAACTTCTATCTTTATTTTACAATGCTGTTCGGCGGCGGTCTTGTTCCGACATATATAGTTATTTCAAAGTTTTTGCACTTGAATGATACTATGTGGGTATACATTCTGCCGGGCTTGATTAATCCGTGGCATGTATTTATGATAAGAACATTCTTTGCGGGTATTCCGGGAGAAATTATTGAATCCGCTACTATTGACGGAGCTTCTGAATATACTATATTCTTCAAGATGATAATTCCTCTTTCAAAGCCTGTTATAGCAACGATTGCGTTATTCACATTCCTCGGCAAGTGGAATGACTGGAACACAGCTCTTATCTATATTACAAAACCGGAATTATACAGTTTACAGTATTTGTTGCAGAAGATAATGGAAGATATTAATGTTTTAAAACAAAATCAGCAATTTATGTCGGCAGGAATGATAGAAAATATTCCGTCGGAAACGGTTCGTATGGCGATGGCGGTTGTTGTTGCAGGACCTGCATTGGTTGTTTTCCCTTTTTTCCAGAAGTATTTCGTAAAAGGTCTTACTGTAGGATCGGTTAAGGGTTAATATTAAAATTATATAGCATACCTATAATAAAAACAATAATTTCAAAAATGGGGCTGTGACAAAACGATTTTTTTAATCGGTTTGTCACAGCCCCTTTTGTCTTGTGTAGTGTTTGAGATTACTTTAAAAAATAAAATTCTATATCTCGCCCTCGTGTTTTCGTGCTTGTTTTTTCTCAGGCGTCAATGCCGTTTCACCAGACAGATACATAGCAACCAAACCAAGCAACACCATGCTAACAGCCAGATAGATGATGGTCGGTAAAATGCTTTTATAAATGACAGCACAGATGGTGGCGGCTACATCACCACCAATTAAGATGGCAGCAACATATCCAAAGAAAGTCAGTCCGCCGGCAAATAGGGCAATCATAATGCCGTAGCCGAAAATGGTCTTAAGTATATCGGAAAGTTTTTTACAAAATTCTTTCATATTATTTCCTCCCTTACAATCCAAAGATAGGCAACCAACCCATCAAAATGATGACCTGCATGATGAACTGGGTAACTACCCACCACAGGTTGTTTTTAAATGTCTTGCTGAAATCTGACTCAGCAATGGTCATTCCTGCATACATGCCCAGTCCCAATGGCGGGGTAATACCGCACATAACACCACAGATGCATGGTAACATAGCAGCTACCAACAACGGGTCAACACCAACATTAGCCAACAAAGTAATAAACACAGGTCCAAAGATAACAACCTGAGATGAACCGGGTACCACCATTCCCATCACACAAGTAATGGCACATATTGCAAGAACCATACCAAACTTACCGAAATTCCACGTAGCCATGATTTTACCCAGGGATTCAGCTACCCCCAAATCATCGAACATAGCACCAATCATATAGCCGAATACACATACGCCAATAGCAGGAGCGATGGACTTAATACCTCCCGCAAACATTTTGGCGATTTTGTCGGGAGTGATGGTGGACTTGTCTTTTACAATCAGACAAGCATACAACGATGATATGCCAGCAACAAATAAAAGGACAGACTTAGAAAGATACTTAGCGCCATCAGCACCTAAACGAGTTACAAAGAAATTGTCAGCAAAAGCAGCATCAAGAACAAATGGCAACAAAATAATCATCGGTAACAACATAGCTTGCCAACCCACTTTTAAAGTTTCCTTTAAGTCGGGAAGATCATCCTTACTCATTGGCTGTACCTTATAGTATCTGCAAAAAGCCCATATCATGAGAATACGGTGAGCAATAAACCATATAGAAATACCCCATAATACAATCCAGAACTTCCCCTGAGATACATCAGCAATACCTGCACCGGAAACAAATGTTGTAAATGCAGCCATCGCTGCTACAATGTTTGAAGACGGTGGAATCATATTGCCCAAATAACTGGAATTTGACTCAATATTGGCAGCTAGCTCAGCCGGAAAGCCGGTTCGCTTCATGGCTGGAATAGTCAAAGTACCGGTAGCCATAACATTGCCCGGACCTGAACCGGATAAAGCGCCCATAAATGCACTGGCAATAACAGCTGTATAACCTGCACCACCTCTTATACGACCGATTAGGGACAGGATAACAGCGATACAACTGTCTACGATTTTTGTTTTTGTAAGTAGAATAGACATTGCAACGAACGCAACCATTGAATACAATAGCGAGGTAGACAAACCCTCATTGATATAAGTTAGAACACTGTTCCAAGTACCGGTAACTGCCAGTAGCACAACAAATGCTAGAAGAACAGCCTCATAAACGGGACGCTTGAAGGCCAGAAACCATACACAGATGACTACTAACATAATACCTAAATACAGTAAAGACTCCATTATGAAAACTCCTTTCGTTATATATTTGGTTATGGATGTTATTACTATTAAGGAATATTATAACACTATTATATCTTTTTGTCAATAGAAATTATAACTTTTTTGCAATAATGTGTTGACTTTTCTCAACCAAAAGTGTATATTAATATTAGGATAAAGATGTAATATTGAGGTGACATATAATATGAATACAAAGCAGATCCAATACGCTCTGGCACTGTCAGAGACACTAAATTTTTCTCAGACAGCAGAGCAACTTTGTATCTCTCAGCCTGCTCTCAGCAAGCAAATACAACATATCGAAAATGACCTGGGGGTCAAATTGTTTGATCGCAATCACAACCCACTGACACTGACACCTGCCGGAGAATATTTTGTCCGCAACGCTCGGGAACTGATGTACAAGGAGGAGCAACTACGTAAGGCACTCAGACAATTCCAAACCGGAGAAAGCGGACGTCTGATTATTGGCGTAACCCCTTTTCGTAGTCTGTACCTCATGCCGGAGTTGGTGAAAAAGATACGTAATCGGTATCCCGGAGTGTGTGTATCACTTCAAGAAGTACCAAGTCATCAGTTACGCAAAGAGGTCGTGGAGGGTAAATATGACTTTGCTATTGTTAATCTACCAGTAGACACATCTTTGCTAGATGTTATCCCATTAGAGCCGGACACATTAGTGTTGGCAGTCAATAATACTATGGCTAATAAATTGCCTGCAACTGGTGATGGGAAATATTCGATGGTGGATTTTAATCAGATTCAGGAACTACCATTTGTTGTGCTTAGTCATGGTCAGGAGCTACGCCAACTGTTTGACAAGTTATGTACTGCTGCCGATTTTCACCCGGTTATTGCTGCCGAAGTAATGGGAGTTACTTCTGCGTGGGCAATGGCTCAGGCAGGTGTGGGAGCTACTATACTTCCGCTACAATTTGTGCATAATCAGCATATCGATAACAATGTATCCCTATACATTATCAAGAACAGAATCTATTCTCGCCAGCCTGTTATTGTCACACGACGAGGACAGTTTAGGACTCCCTATGCTGATTTTGCGATTCGTTTATTAACTGAGCGTGAATCATAAGAAAGCATATATGGAATTTATTGATTGGAAAACTTGAATTGCTCCCGCTATTCATTTTGTTCAGTCCAAGAACCCGAAAGAAAGTTTGAGTGCTTCGCTACTTAATAAAATATCTTTCAGTATAAGAAATTTTTTTAAGCTAATAAATAAATTTCAAAATAAAAAACCTCAGAAACCGCTTGGTTACTGGGGTTTTGATGGCAAATAACTGCAATTTTGATAAAAGGTTTATATAGGGTATTTTTCACCCCCTATTTTTTTCTCTGAAATCGGTGTAAACCTTTTTTACAAAAGTGGGTATGCTTTTTACATTTGCGAACATTGTTCTCACTTTATGGTTTCTCCTTTCAGGTGCAGAAGTCGTTTTTGTACCTCCTGTGGTAACCTCTACTCCCGAAAACGTTCAACCGCTATGTCCTTTAAACTTGTTCACACTTCCCACAGACACTGCGTTTTTACTATCCCTAAAGAATTAAGAATATTTTTCAGAAAAGATCGCTCTCTGCTAAATATTCTTTTTAAAGCTGCCGCAGATGCTATCTTCTTTATGTTTAAAAAGTTTAACAAATCCGAGAATTTTACTCCCGGGTTTATTTGCGTTCTTCGCACTTTCGGGCGTAGCCTTCAATGGAATCCTCATATCCATATGCTTATTTCTGAAAGTGGCTCAGGTAATTTCTCTATTTGGCGTGTTGTTAAACATTTTCATTATGAACTGCTTCGCAAATCTTTTCGTTTTTCTTTATTGAATTATCTTGAATCTCATATTGGTAAATCTTTTAAAAAAGTTAAATCTTACATATACAAGCATTGTCCTAATGATTTCTATGTATATGCTAAACCTACTCTTACTAACAATCAGGATGTTTAAAATATATCGGAAGATACCTCGGCAGACCCATTATCGCTACTTCATGAATTGATAATTATGACGGTGAAAATGTCACTTTCCACTACAATCGTCACGAAGACAACAAATTAATTACCGGAACTGTTTCTGCTATTGACTTTATTAAAAAGTTAATTATTCATATACCTGAAAAACACTTTAAGATGATTCGATATTACGGCATTTATGCCAAACATCATAAACACGAGAATAAATTACATTTGTTTATTCCAAAAGAAAAAAGACGTTTCCATATTCTTCGCAATTCATGGAGAACGTCTATTTCTCTGTCATTTCATTTCGACCCACTCTTGTTCAAGTGCGGTCATAAAATGACTCTTTACCAGATTTGCCTTAACGGCACTCCGTTTTTTGAAAAATTCAAATCTTGGGGCAATTCTTCTTAACATATTTTTTAACCACTTCCACAAAGCCACAACTCATCTCAATTTCAATTAACGGAGAAATCAAAAATTCAATAACTTTTTTCAAGGTCTGCACTACCTCTCTTTGTTATGTCATTTTTAACTTATATCATACTTTTTAATTTAATGCCCGTGCAAACTTTTCGGCTTTTCCGAAATGCACATGGGCGTGAACAAAGCGTTTTTCTTCTTATTACCGCCCTGTATAAATTTAAACTTTACCGTAACTTTGTAGGGCGGTGGCGGCGAAGCTGCTTTGTTCTATATCCAACAGCTTAAATGCAAGCGGCTTTATATCTTTATCTGTATCAGAGCAGATTATTTCAATATTCCCGTATTCCTTTGAATTATTCAGCATATCAATTTCCGAAAGACGGCGTTTTGTTTCTCTTGCAGTTCCCACTCCGCCGTCAAAAACCATAACATTTTCACCTAACGCCTTTAATATGGCACTCTTAACGTGCGGATAATGTGTGCATCCCAAAACTACAGAATCAATTTTAATATTTTCATATGGCTTAAAAAGGTTATTCAAAAAACTGTCAATTTCCTCACCCCTGAACTTTCCCTCCTCCACCAGCTCCATAAGTCCCGGGCAAGGCAATGTAATTATATTCACTTCATCAGAAAATCTATCCATCAAATCATGAAATTTTTCCTGTTTTAAAGTTAATGGAGTTGCCATAACAAGTACATTGGACTGTTCCTTATACTTTGCCGACGGCTTTATTGCAGGCTCAATTCCAATGATTGGCAAATCAGAGAACTCTTCTCTTAACTCCCTTGCCGCAGCAGCTGTTGCAGTATTGCAGGCTATAACAACGGCTTTTACACCTTTTTTTATCATCATTTCAACATTTGAAAACATTAATTCTTTAACCTTGTCGGTTGATTTAGTACCGTAAGGTGCATTTTTATTATCTCCGAAATACAAAAAATTTTCATTTGGCATAAGCTTTACCAATTCTTTTAATACGCTTATTCCACCGACTCCGGAATCTATAACAGCAATCGGACTGTTCTTGTTACTCATAAAAATCCCCATTCCGTTCACAATTCATTTATAATATACTAACACAGTTTTAAAAAGTTGTCAACTTCATAACATATTTATTTGCCATTTATCTAACCTTTATACAAAAAACAGAGCAGATTTTGTTTTCTGCTCCGTTATATTTTCAGTTTATATCCAAATAAATAAAACAGCAAATATTTCTTACATTATTTTTAATTATTATAACACCAAACCTCAACAATTGTGACAAACAATCTGTAGCTTTATCTTTAACTTAAAAAAATACAGACGGACTTTTACATCCGCCTGCATAAATTTTAATTCTTTATCTTTGAAAATTTTGTAACAATAAGTTTTCTTATAAGGTCAACAGGAATAATTGTTACCGACATAACAAGCACGAATATCCATTCCTTAACATTCAGACCGTAGCATCTTAAAATTATTCCTCCGAAATATGTCATAATAATCTGTACAACGACAATGAGTACCATTACCTTTAAGAAGCCTGTGTTTTTGGTTATATTTTCACACAAATTCATTTTATCGGTTCTTGCATTGAAAGCATTAAATACAGATGTAAATATAAAGAATGCAAAATATCCCGTCAGCAGATATTTATTTGCATCATCCGGTCTGAAAAAACCATTTGCAAAGCTTGTTCTTGTGAATACGAGGCTCATTATGAATACCCATAATGATCCGGTAAAAATTTCACTCCACATATATCCACTTACAATATGTTCTTCTCTTTTCTTTGGTTTTTCATCCATATATCTGTTTAGTGCAGGTTCTCCTCCGAAGGCAAGAGCGGCTAACGTATCCATCACAAGATTTATCCATAGTATCTGAGTAATTGAAATCGGATTTTCCATACCTATTAACGGAGAAACAAAAGAAATCAAAACTGCCGCAACATTAATGGTTAACTGGAAAATTATGAATTTTCTGATATTATTAAATATTGTTCTTCCGTAAAGAATAGCCTTTTCTATTGAATTAAAGTTATCATCAAGGATTACTATTTCACTTGCTTCTTTTGCAACCTCTGTTCCACCGCCCATTGCAAAGCCAACATCAGCTCTCTTTAAAGCAGGAGAATCGTTAACACCGTCACCCGTCATACCGACAACCAAATCCATTTCCTGTGCCACTCTTACAAATCTGCTCTTATCAGTCGGCAATGCTCTTGCAACAACTCTTATATTTTTAAGCTTCTCTTTTAATTCGTCATCAGACAATTTTGCAAGTTCATCAGAAGTGAGAACAAGGTCTGTATCATTTTTCAAAAGCCTTGCTTCTTTTGCAATAGCAATAGCTGTTTCTTTTCTGTCTCCTGTAATCATAATAGCCTGCACACCGGCCTTATGTACCTGTGCAATAGCTTCAATTGATTCAGGTCTTACCTCATCGCGTATTCCGATAACACCTATCAAAGTCCATTCACCCTCAGGCAGTGCATCATCTCCGATATTTTCTTCACAGGTTGCTAGTGCAAGCACTCTTATAGCACGTTCAGCCAATTCATCAATCTTTTTATTAAGTAATGTATCATCAAAAGGCTTTTTATTTCCGTTAATGTCGTAACAGTATTTACAATTTTTAAGTAGCTTTTCAGGAGCTCCCTTAATTAATGAAAGATTATAATCTCCCTCAACGTGCGAAGCTGAATATTTATTTGTACTGTTAAAAGGAATACTTCCCGTAACTCTTACATTGGCAGTGCCTTCACTTGCAAGAACATAATTTAACAAAGCTCTTTCGGTAGCATTGCCTCCGACTGCTCTTGCATCTTTTCCCTCACCGCTCACAACAGCACTTGTATTATGTCTTATATTCAGGGACAAAAGCTTCGATATTTCACCCTTTACATCGGTGAATTTTTTACCCTCATTACCGTCTCCGTCAATAAATATAACTGCTTCAAGCAAGCCCTTTGTTATAGTTCCTGTCTTATCGCTGAACAAAAGGTTAAGGCTTCCTGCGGTTTCAATTCCCGATATTTTTCTGACAAGAACATTATCCTTTAACATCTTACCCATGTTCTGTGCCGAAACAATAGCAATCATCAGAGGAAGTCCCTCGGGAACTGCCATAACTATAATAATAACTGCAAGCATAACAGCCTGTAAAATATCATTTAATATGTTCATCCAATCAGAACAATAAGCTACAATCTGTGCCATATTAAAGCTGTTAACAATTACAATTCTCTGGAAAAGTAATGCAACAGCAATTGCAACACCGCCGATATATCCGAACTTACTTATCTGATTTGCAAGCTTTCCAAGTTTATATTTTAGTGGTGTTTCTCTGTCTGCCTCAATCTGTAATTCACTTGCAATCTGTCCGTAAACAGATTTATCTCCGACAGTTGTGACTTCAAGAACTGCATTTCCCGAACATACAACCGAGCCTCTGAAAACCTTATACGGATTCAGAAAATCCATTGATTCATCGGTATCAACATAGTCATCAGGAATAAATATCTTTGTTTCTTCCCTTGCTTCTCCGTTTAATACAGACTGGTCAACATTTATTGTCCCGTCAACCAAAACACCATCGGCAGGAACTTTGTCTCCCGACTGCAATAAAATACAGTCACCTACAACTATATCATTAATTGATATTTCAACAATCTGTCCGTTTCGGTAAACCTTACATTTAATCTGCGATGCTTCTTCCTGAAGCTTTTGAAATGCGTTTTCATTTTTGTATTCTGAAAAGGTTGAAACCAGTGTAGCAAGTATAACAGCCAGCGCAATTCCGGCAGATTCATACCATTCGGTCTGCCCCAAAAATGCAAATATAACATTGATTATAAGTGCAACACACAGAATTCTTATCATAGGATCCCGAAAATTTTCCAAAAGCTTTTTCCAGAATCCGCTTGAAGCCTGTTCGGTCATACGGTTATCACCGTACTGTTCTTTTGACTCTTGTACTTGCTCATCATTCAAGCCAAATGTTTTATTCATGCTATTCCCTTCCTTATACATCATTTAAACTAATCCGTAAAACTAACGGATTTCTATACTATATCATATATGAAAAAATTTTGCAAGCAGTTTATAACGCTTTTTGCCACTTCGCTGAATTTGTGTACATTAAACTTATGATTTATATTGATTTTTACAAAACAAAAGGACGGTCAGTGTGAACATCATATACTAACCGCCTTGTGCCCAATGTTTTTTATAAATAATTCTTATATCAGAGGGACGGTTCTGGTGACACCTTTTTCACCCTCTTTACGGTGTCAAGAGAACCGTTCCCTTGACACTTTTTATAGGTTCGCCAGAAATCATCGACTGCACATTTATTGATATTTCCAATCATTTGTTGTTTTTATGCTTTATCCATATTAGCATTTTTATAAAATCATAAAGAATAAAAATAATTAATGTTATTATAAAAAATGGCAACATAAATATTGGTAATATTAAATAATTTGCTGAATTTCCAGATACGCAAATAATGGTACTGAAAATTGCTAATGCTAACAGACTGCATACACAAATAATTCTGCCTTTTATATTTCCGTATATACACATCAATATTCCTATTAAAAGTGCAACAATTACAGCTGTAATTCCTATCGGATTATTAAGTATTTCAAATATTGTTATTATTACTTCAATCAGATCATATTTCATTTTGATACCCCCAAGGTTTTAGCATAATAAAGACCTTTGTTTTTGTATCTATCATCCGGAGAACCATGTAATGTTTCCCATGTTACATCATTTTTTGCAGCTGCTCGTGTAAATCTTCTGTTAAAGAACAACTGATTAAATACATCTTCTGCTGTATTTGGTCTCACATTTGCCAACTTGGTTTTATCAAGTTGACCTTTCATGCTCATTTGAAGACAATTTGCATCCCATAAATCATAAGATTTGTTAGTTTGATAATATTCCATTGCAGGCTTATCATATCGACCAACTTCCATTCTATAGCCTTTTTCTATCGTGGTTCCAACTACTAAATCCTTAAAATAATCTACAGAAGCATTAAAATCTCCTTCCACAAAAGTCGCAGAAATATAATTTTTTGTACTATATGGCAAATCTTGATTATTAAGCCAACTATTAAAATTTTCTAAGGAATCCATAGCTCCATCTTCCCAAGGTACTTCTACGAAATAAGTCGCCTTATCACCCCAATAAAAATAATACCAATTACCATTTCTTGTATCTTGTGTTATTATTGATGTATGTCCCTGCCACAGTGCTGCATGATCGGCAGTAATTAAAACTGCATCCAACCCTAACGGGTCAATATAATTTACAGAATTATTCCCACAGTACACATACCAATTAACCCCATCCTTAACCGGGTCTTCTGTTATGAATCTACCTGTTTGGCTGTCGTAGTATCTGTTTCTGAGGTAAATCAAACCTGTTTCATGGTCGAAATATTCACCACAGTATCTGAACGGATTAGCATCATTTACGTTTTCTTCCGACTGATTACCGAAAGCGTCGTAAAGGTATGATTTTGTAATTGTTCCCGTATTATCAGTTAATGCCGTAACATCGCCATGAGCGTCCTTTTGGTAATAGCTTACCGTTCCGTTCAGGCTTGCGAATGCGATACCGTCAGCACCTCTATAGTATTTATTAACCGTTTCGCCCTGTGTTTCCATAACCATATTCATACCATCCCAGATATGATTTGTGGTAACTCCGTTAACGGTTTTACTTTGTCTGAG
>JAZOTP010000077.1:0-2181 GCA_045657705.1 Clostridia bacterium | reverse complement strand
TTCATCCTCATTCATTTTACCATGCCCGACAGCTACATTGGCATTTGGTATCTGTTCTGCAATTCTGTTTGCGACTTTATATATACTCTCAACCCTGTTGTGAAGATAGAATACCTGACCGCCTCTTGACAATTCTCTTTTCATTGCTTCAATCAGTACCGGCTCATTATGTTCAAGCACATAGGTCTGAACAGGATAACGGTTTTCGGGCGGAGTTTCAAGTACACTCATATCCCTTATGTTTATCATGGACATATGAAGGGTTCTCGGTATGGGAGTAGCTGTCATCGAAAGTACATCTATATTCTTTTTTAATTCTTTAAGCTTTTCTTTATGTGCAACACCAAATCTCTGCTCCTCATCTATTATAAGAAGTCCCAAATCCTTAAATTCTACATCCTTTTGCAGTATTTTATGTGTTCCGATAATAACGTCAATTGCACCGCTTTTTAAATCCTTTAAGATTTTTTGCTGCTGTTTCGGAGTTCTGAAACGGGAGAGCATTTCTGTTTTTATTGCAAAACCGTCCATACGCTTACAGAAGGTATCATAATGCTGCATTGCAAGAACTGTCGTCGGGCAAAGATATGCCACCTGTTTCGAGTTTACTGCCGCTTTAAATGCCGCTCTTATTGCCACCTCCGTTTTGCCGTATCCCACATCGCCGCAAAGAAGTCTGTCCATAGGTCTTTCACTTTCCATATCTTTTTTGACCTCTTCAATGCTTCTTAACTGGTCATCTGTTTCTTCATATAAAAATGTATCCTCAAAATCTCTTTGCCACGGTCCGTCCTCAGGGAAGGCAAAGCCTTTTGTTTTTGAACGTTCAGCATACAGTGCCACAAGTTGCTTTGCTATATCCTGTGTTGATTTTTTAACCTTGCTTTTTGTTCTGCTCCAATCGCTTCCACCGAGCTTATTAAGCTTTAATTCCTTTTCGGTGTTTCCAACATATTTATAGAGCATATCCATCTGATTTACGGGAATATACAAAGAATCTGTCCCGGCGTACTGAATTTTTAAATAATCCTTTGTAACGCCACCAACAGTCATTTTATTCATACCTACATATTTTCCGATACCGTGTTCCTGATGAACAACATAATCTCCGATGCTTATATCCGAATAAGATTTTAAACGCTTAGTGTTTTCAATTTTACGTTTGTGCCGTTTCTTTTCTGTATCAAATATTTCCCTTTCGGAAATAAGAACAAAATTAATATCGGTATATTCAAAGCCTTTCTTTAAGTCTCCGCATATAACCGTTATTTCACCCTTTTTAAATTCCTTAACATCATTTCCAAAGGTGTTCTTTATTCCTCTGTCATTCAGGATTCCGGAAATATTTTCTCCCCTTCCACGGTTTGACGCTAAAATAACAACCGTTTTGCCCTGTTTTTGCCATTCTGTGAGGTCAGAAAATAAATAATCTATCTTTCCGTGCAGACTAACCGTCGCACGGCTGTTAAAGTCAAATATTGACTTATATTTATAGCTGATAGAACTGTGATTTAAGGAATTTACAGAAACATGAAGCATTTTTTCTGCCTTTTCGCAAAAATCATCAAAGCTCATGGAAAATTCCAGTCCGTCTGTAAGAAGCAGTCCCTTTTCAGTTAACTCTTTAATCTGTTCACTTTGCTCCCACAATAAAGATTTTGCTCTTTCTGAAAGCCTCTTCGGTTCATGGACAAATATCATATCGTCATCACTGAAATAATCCATCAAAGTGTAAATTCTATCATATATAATCCCTGCATATTTATCAATTGCCGGAAAATCTTTTTTCTCAAAAATCGCTTCTCTGTCCGATTCAATTGTCGAAACAAGCTCAGAATAATCATTTTTCTTACGCTTTAATTTTTTTACCGCATTGTCAAGAAAATCAACAATTTCCACTCTTTTGTCATCATTATACATAGCTTCACGGCAAGGAAGAATTACCGCTTGTTGTACAGAATCCATTGTTCTTTGAGAAATATAATCATAAACTCTTACCGAATCAACCTCATCATCAAAAAATTCTATTCTGTAAGGGAAGTCATCATAAGGTGAGAAAATATCAACAATTCCCCCTCTGATGCTAAACTGACCACACCCCTCCACAGTATCATCTCTTGTATATCCCATATCTATAAGCTTTTTTGTAAGCTCATCAAGGTTATGACTCTCACCCGGAGT
>JAZOTP010000076.1:0-3211 GCA_045657705.1 Clostridia bacterium | reverse complement strand
GGCAAGAGATGTTGCGATTATGTCTTGTGAGCTGTTAAAGCATGACAGAATATTTGAATTTACAACTATATGGACCGATAAGATGAATAACGGAAAGTATGACCTTGCAAATACAAATAAGCTGATAAGATTTTATCCGGGAGCTAACGGATTAAAAACAGGCTCAACCTCAAAGGCTTTATGCTGTCTTTCAGCATCTGCCCTAAGAGATGATATGCAGTTGGTTGCGGTTGTTCTTGCAGCTCCTACTTCAAATGACAGATTTGCGGATGCAAGAGCTTTACTTGATTATGGATTTGCAAATTATGCTGTAGATAAACCTGTAAATGCAAATGACGAAATTTGCAAGCTGACAGTTAAAAAGGGAGTTATGGAAGAAATACCGGTTGTTGCAAAAAAATCCTATTCAATGCTTGTTAATAAAGGGGAAAAGGGAAGTGTCGAACAGGAAATTTTTTTGCCCGATACGGTAACAGCACCGCTGAGAGCAGGAGAATCGGTCGGAAAAATTATCTTTATGCGTGACGGACAGGAGGTTGGTGAAACAGAGCTTGTTGCGGGGTGTGATGTTAACAAAAAAAGCTTTGGCAGTTATTTAAAAGAATTATTTTCAAAACTGTTCGCATAAAGTTTTAATATATTATGAAAAATCGGTACAATCAAAAATGACTGTGCCGATAATTTTATTTATTTTAAATTTGGAGATACAAAAGTAATATAAGAGAATTAAAATTTTGAAATAAATTTGGTAATTATTTTTTGTGTTTTGATGTTGACAAAACACAATATATATGTTATCCTTAATATAGTACATACAATAATTTGTGTAACTGACGGATTGGTGGGTTTTACCACAGGGGAGCACAGATTATGAAAGCCGACCGTCTGGGCAGATTCACATTTTTTGTTGTGAGTCTGTTTTTTAATGTAAATTATATCATATTTTGTTCACATAGATATTGTATTTATTAGTGAAAGAACAGGAAAGGGAAGTGATGATTATGTATAATGCGTGGATAGGATTTTGTGACGGAGATTGGAAAAACAATATTAATGTTCGTGATTTTATTCAGAAAAATTATACACCGTATGAAGGAGATGCACAGTTTTTAAAGGGTGCAACATCAAGAACAAGAGAGCTTATGGACAAGCTTGAGATATTATTTAAAAAAGAAAGAGAAAACAACGGCGTTTTGAAGATAGATACTGAAAATATTTCATCGCTTGACACCTTTGGAGCAGGATATCTTGATAAGGAAAAAGAGCTTATCGTAGGACTTCAGACCGATGAACCGTTAAAAAGAGCAGTAAATCCTTTCGGTGGTATAAGAATGTGCCGTGAAGCTTGTGAAAGCTATGGATATAAAGTCAGTGAAAAAATTGAAGAAGAATTTAAATACAGAACCACACATAATGACGGTGTATTCAGAGTATATACAGATGAAATCAGACGAGCAAGAAAGTGCGGAATAATTACAGGATTACCTGATGCGTACGGCAGAGGCAGAATTATAGGTGATTACAGACGAGTGGCCCTGTACGGTGTTGACAGATTGATTGAAGAAAAGGAAAAAGACAACAAGGAGCTTTTGGCAGAGGGAATCACAGGAATGAGCATAAAGCTTAGTGAGGAGCTTTACAGACAAATTTTATTTTTAAAAAAGCTCAAAACAATGGCTCAAACATATGGTTTTGACATTTCAAAGCCGGCATCTGATGCAAAAGAGGCTATTCAATGGACATATTTTGGATATCTTGGTGCGATTAAGGAACAGAACGGTGCTGCGATGTCATTAGGAAGAGTTGCAAGCTTTATTGATATTTACATAGAGAGAGATTTAAAGAATAACAAAATAACTGAAGAACAAGCCCAGGAATTAATGGATGACTTTGTTATGAAATTAAGAATGGCAAGACATCTGAGAACTCCGGCATATAATGAGCTTTTCGGCGGAGACCCGATGTGGATTACAGAAGCAGTCGGCGGAATGGGTGAAGACGGAAGAACGTTGGTAACAAAGAATTCTTTCAGAGTGTTGAATACCTTATACAATCTCGGTTCTGCTCCTGAGCCTAATTTGACGGTTTTATGGTCAGACAGATTGCCTCAGGGATTTAAAGAGTTCTGTGCTAAGGTTTCTGTTGATACTAATTCGATACAGTATGAAAATGATGATATTATGCGTCCTGTTTACGGTGATGACTATGCAATTGCCTGCTGTGTATCTGCAATGCAGTTAGGTAAACAGATGCAGTTCTTTGGCGCAAGATGTAATTTACCAAAATTATTACTGTTAAGCTTAAATGGCGGAACAGACCCCAATACCGGTATTTCTTTTGATATGCAGGAGGAGATATATCCTGATGAATATCTCGATTATGATAAGGTTGTGGAAAAGTTCGACAGATATTTGAAGTGGCTTTGCAAATTGTATGTAAATACAATGAATATCATACATTATATGCATGATAAGTATGCGTATGAAAAAATTCAAATGGCTTTGCATGATACCTATGTTAAACGCTTTATGGCATTTGGTGTTGCAGGTTTATCGGTTATAGCGGATTCATTGAGTGCAATTAAATATGCAAAGGTTCGTACTATCAGAAATGAAAATGGTCAGATTGTTGATTTTGAAACTACAGGAGATTTCCCGAAATTCGGTAATGATGATGACAGAGTTGACGATCTTGCAAAGCATATGGTAGAAAAGGTTATAAGAGAATTAAGAAAGGTTCCGACCTACAGAGATGCAGAGCATACTTTGTCCGTTCTTACCATTACATCAAATGTTATGTACGGAAAGAAAACAGGAGCTACACCTGACGGAAGAAAAGCAGGGGAGGCATATGCACCCGGTGCAAATCCAATGCATAACAGAGAAACAAACGGTGCTTTGGCATCATTAAATTCTGTTGCAAAAATACCGTATACTGCCTGCCGTGACGGTATATCAAATACATTCTCTATTGTTCCTGATTCACTCGGAAAAACAACTGATGAGAGAGTGACAAATCTTGTTAATATTCTAAACGGATATTTCAGAAAGAATGCTCATCATATAAATGTTAATGTAATGACAAGAGAACAGCTTGTTGAAGCATATAATAACCCTGATGCTTATCCGAATCTTACAATAAGAGTATCTGGATATGCGGTTAATTTCCATAAACTTTCAAAGGAACAGCAAAAGGAAGTAATAAGCAGAAC